>CAILUI010000421.1 GCA_903837355.1 uncultured Victivallales bacterium | reverse complement strand
GATCGCGGTTCCCGCTACGGGTGAGCGCGTGAGAACGTGAAAGCGTGGATTCGTGGCAGACGGCCGGCACACGCGCCGTAACCCTCACGCAATCACGCTCTCACGCTTCCACCGTGCCGGTGACCAACACCGATGGTCGTTGGGAAAACGGAACCGCCCTGTCCGGGCCGTCCGCGGCCTTGAGCCCCGGCGTCCTGAAGGTATGTTCCCGCGGCGGAGATGAGCGTTGAAACCAGGGGAGCAGGAGCTGGAGACGATGAGGAGACGACCCCGTGGCAACCTTGACCGTTAAGCCTGCCAAAGCCTGCCAATGGGATCAGCTCTCGCTGGGCGAGGTCATGATCCGCCTGGACCCCGGCGACACTCGCATCCACACCACGCGGACGTTTCAGGTCTGGGAGGGCGGCGGCGAGTACAACGTCGCCCGTGGGCTGCGGCGCTGTTTCGGCCTGCGCACGGCCGTGGTCACCGCCATCGCGGACAACCCGGTCGGGCGGCTGCTCGAGGATCTGATCCTGCAGGGCGGCGTGGACCTGCGTCACGCCCGGTGGGTGCCCTTCGACGGCGTCGGCCGCGACTGCCGCAACGGCCTGAACTTCACCGAGAAGGGTTTCGGCGTCCGCGGCGCCGTAGGCTGCAGCGACCGCGGCCATACGGCGGTCAGCAAGCTCAAGCCCGGCGACATTGACTGGCAACGGATCTTCCGGGACGAGGGTGTGCGCTGGTTCCACTGCGGCGGCATTTTCGCCGCCCTTGGCGAGCATACTCCCGATGTCGCCATCGAGGCCATGGAGTGCGCCAAGGCCAACGGGACCATCGTCAGCTACGACCTGAACTACCGCCCCAGTCTGTGGAAGAGCATCGGCGGCACGCAGCGTGCGGCGGCAGTCAACCGCCGCATCGCGGGCCTGGTCGACGTGATGATCGGCAACGAGGAGGACTTCACAGCCGCCCTCGGGTTCAAGGTCGAGGGCGTGGGCGAGACCTGCAGCGGCCTCGATCCGGCGAGCTTCACGCGGATGATTGCGCAGGCCGTGGCGGCCTTCCCGAACTTCAAGGCGGTGGCGACCACGCTGCGGGAGGTCCGGAGCGCCACGGTCAACGATTGGGGTGCCGTGCTCTACTACGATGGGCAGTTCTACGAGTCGGCGCCGCGGCCGGGGCTCGAGATCTTCGATCGCGTCGGCGGCGGCGATTCCTTCGCCTCCGGCCTGATCTACGGCTTCCTCGCCGGCCTGACGCCCCAGGAGTGCGTCGAGTATGGCGCCGCCCACGGCGCCCTGGCCATGACCACTCCCGGCGACACCACCATGGCCACTCTGAAGGAAGTTGAGGCCCTGGCCCAGGGCGGCAGCGCCCGGGTGCAGCGCTGAGTGAGGCAGCCCGACTGGGCTGAGGTGAAGCAGGAATCAGGACCCCATGATCGTGACCGCACACGCGCCCGCTGCCTCGTCGTACCGCACCTTCCCCGAACCGGCCCGCGAACTGCCCTTGGCGGCTGACGCCGACGTCATCGTCTGCGGCGGCGGTCCGGCGGGGGTGGCGGCGGCGCTGACCGCGGCGCGCGCCGGGGCCCGCACGCGGCTCTTCGAGCTGCAGGGCAGCCTCGGCGGCATCTGGACCTCGGGTTTGCTCACCTGGCTGTTCGACTTCGATCAGCCAGGGCTCACCCGCGAGTTGGCGCGCTGCCTTGACGAGCGCTCCGTGCGGACGGTCGTCCGCCCCAGCATGTTCACCTACCACCCCGAGGACATGCGGCGGCTGCTTGAGGAGCTCTGTGAGACCGCGGGCGTGCAGACGCTGCTGCATACCCGCGTCGCGGCCGCCTACCGCGAAGGTCGGCGTCTCGGCACGGTGGTTACCGAGTCCGCGTCCGGGCGCCAGGCCTGGCGGGCGCCGGTCTTCATCGACGGCAGTGGCGACGGCGATCTCGGGGCTCAGGCTGGCTGCGGCTGGGATTTTGGCCGCGGCGATGCCGAGGGCACTTGTCAGCCGCTGACGCTGAACGCGCTGGTCGTTGCCAAGGACGCGGCGGCCTTGCAGGACTGCATCTCGTTCTACCAGGGCCGTGACGCCCATCTGCCGGCGGTGGCCTGCTTTCAAGGCGAGATCCGTCGTGCCGGCTGCGAGACCTCGTACGGGCACCCGACGCTCTTCCAGGCGCGCGCCAACCTGCTCACCCTCATGATCAACCATGAGTACGGGATCACGCCCTTCAACGCGGCGCAGGTGACTGCCGCCACGTTGCGGGCGCGCGCCGAGGTTCACCAGGTCGCCGCCGCGCTGCGAGCCCTGGGCGGGCGTTGGGAGGGCTTCCAGGTGGTGGCCACGGCCGAGCAGATCGGGGTGCGCGATGGCCGCCGTCTGCACGGGCTCTACACGGTGACTCGTGACGATCTCGTGGCGGGCGCACGGCATCCGGATGCCGTCGCCCGGGTGACCTTCGGCGTGGATATCCATGCGGCGACGCGGGCGCAGAACCAGACGCAACCGATCTCCCACGGCGACCTGAGGATGAAACCCTACGACATTCCGCTGCGGGCCCTAATCGCGCGCGATGTCGACGGTCTGCTCATGGCGGGACGCTGCATCAGCGGCGATTTCATCGCTCACGCCAGCTACCGGGTCACGGGCAATGCCGTGGCCATGGGCGAGGCCGCCGGCGCCGTCGCGGCGCTGGCGGCGCGGCAAGGCCGGCTGCCCCAGGAGGTGCCTTGGGACGAGGTCGCGGCAGTGCTGCGCCGGCAGCGCTGACCGGACGCACTGGACGCACTGGACGCACTGGACGCACTGGACGCACTGGACGCACTGGACGCACTGGACGCACCGGCGAAGCTCCCCGGGCGCGCCGGCGCCGCTGAGCCGTCTTCCTCCGGGCGCGCCGGCCCGCCGAGGCGCCGCCCGTGGTTACCAGCGCAGGACCCGCGTTTCGCCTTTGCGGACGGTCAAGGTCAGCGTGGGTCCCGTGCCCAAGGTGCGGCCGTCGAGGGCATCGAGCACCGGCTTGGCCTGGCCCACGTCGAGCGTGAGGGGGCCCGCCTCGTGCGCCTGGAAGGAGAGGTAGCCGTCCACCGCCCACAGCGTGGCCTTGCCTTCGGTGTAGACGTGCACGCCGGCCAGCTTCGCGAGTGCGCGCAGCAGTTCCGGCGTGAGCTTTGGGATGCCGACGAAGGCGTCCAGGCCGCGGGCCGTACGGCGCACGACGACGGCGGGCGAGCCGTCGCTGTAGGTGGCCCAGGTCTCATCCGGGGTCGCGGTCACCGCGAACAGTGGTGTCACGGGCTCCTTGGGGCCCCACGGGTTGACGGCCTCCCAGCCCTCGCTGAGCCCGGCCCGTTTGCCGGCCGGCGTCAGCGTGACGGCGGTGGTGGGCAGCGTTACCGCTGTCACCTGGAAGCCGGTCAGGTCGGTGACACCGGCGCGGTCCAGGCGGTCCGCCTGGATGTAGCCCGGCGCATAGCACCAGACGCGGGTGACCTCGGGGTGGGGCTTGAGCAGTGCCGCGCGCTCGGCGGGGGTGAGTGCGTAGGCGGCGAGATAGACCTGGAGCTTGGCGGGAACCTTACCGGCCACGACATCCTCCAGCAAGTACTGCCCATACGGCGCACCGCAGCGGCCGAGGGCCGCGCGCCCGTCGTAGACTAACGGCCTGGCAAAGGCGGCCGAGCCACCGGTAAGGTGGCACAGGCTGTCCTCATCGACGATGGCGGCGATCTCGGGGGTGAAGGGCTGGGTGCGTTGTGCCATGGCGGCGTCCACGGGTTGCAGTTTGACCATCATGTCCCAGATGCGGGCGTCGTTGAACCAACCCTGGGCCGGCAGGTCCATCCACCAGGAGCCGAAACCACGCAGCGCCTCCTGGGCGGTGTTGCGCAGCATCACCTGCTGGGTCTGTTCGAGGTCCACCAGGCCGCCCTCCTGAGCATGCTCCTGCTTGCGGGGGTCGAGATAGGTGCGCGAGTCGTCCTCGTTGAGCCAGAGGATGCCCGCGTTCATGACGCTCTCGGCGGCGGTCATGCAGGGCGCCGTGCCGAGCCAGTCGCGGTCGGTGTAGGAGATGGGCGAGCAGAGGATATCGATGTCTTTGCCTTTGAGCACCGCACCGAGGGCGTAGTGGCCGCTGGTGGGCGCCCCGCACTGCAGCGGCGGGAACTCGAAGACGTAACCGTAGAAGAAGACGACCAGTTTCTGGCCGAGCGTGCCTGTGCGGCAGGCGGCGGCCATGGCGAGCACGTGGTCAGCCATCTCCTGCTGCTGGAAGCGTGCGAACTCGATCAGGCGCCGTTCCTGGGCAGGATCGCGCAGCAGGCCGTTCGGGTGAGCGCGTCGGGCCTCGGCCGGCGGCGGTTCGGCCGTGTCCGCAGCGGGATCGCCGAGGGCCTTCAGCCACTGCCGGAAGGCCGTCCGGGTGCCCGGATCGTAGCCGCTCAGCGGCCGCTCCCAAGACTTGTCGTAGAACCACTCGCCCGTGTTCTGGCCGCAAGGGTGGATGCCGGCGAAGTGTTCGGGAAAGGTCTCGGTCAGATGCCGGCTGAGCCGCTCAAGATGCGCGCAGACGTCGGCGCGGTACTGGCGGTCCGAGACGCTGGAGTTGAAGGCGACCTGGTTCCCATCGTAGACCATGCGGCCCTCGGGGTGACGCTCGAGCCACCAACTGGGCGCGTCGGCCGACACCCGCGGCACCAGCAGCACCCGCGGGTTGACGGCAATGATCTGGCGGCAGAGACTGTCGAGGGCACCCCATGTGATCGGCTTCTCCGGCTCGGTCCAGCAACTCGGTGCCGAGAAGGAGACCAGGTTCACCCCAGCAGCGCGCGCCAGTGCGACCTGGCTCAGGAAGGCTCCGGGCGGCCCGCCCGCAAACGAATAGACGCCGCCGAGAACGTTGTACACCTGCGGGCGCAATTCCACTCCGGCGGTGGCGCGGGCGCGGAAGGTGCAGCGGTACAGACGGTCCTTGGCAAAGCGCAAGGTCGTGTTGCAGTGCAGGTGGAAGTCCGGCCAGGTGCCGCCGCCGGGGGGATTGCGCAGGGTGACGTGCAGGGCGCCGTTGGCGATCTCGGTCGTGCCGACGGTGTTGGCCGCGGCGAGCGGCCAGGTGTTCCAGGTCTGCTTGAAGCCCTCCGCCGTGGCCAGGCTTCCCGCCGGCAGGACGTCCGCGTTGGTCGTGGCGTCCTGCAGGCGCAGGTCGGCCAGCCAGGCCTCGCCCGGAGTCTGCGCGAAACGGAAGTGCAGCGTGCCGCTACCGTCGACCTCGCCGGGCATGAACTCGAAGGACTGCTGCGTCCACTCGGGGGTCAGGGTCAGGTGGCCGCTGTTCATCGACCCCCAGAAGAAGCGCGGCGGGACTGGCTTGCCGTCGACGGCGATCTGCGGTCCCCCCGGCGTCGCCTCCACGCGTACGGTGAGCGCTACGGCGGGTGCCAGCGGGGTCAGGCAGAGCAACACGGCAACAGCGGACGGCAGGTGCACGGCAGGCCTCCTGAAGCAATGTCTGACACGCGATCACGGCAGATGCTAATCTGACCCCCGTTCGCCGCCGCCGCAACCGGCGCTGGGTAATGCCGCCCTCCAGTGCCCCCGGTCAGCGCTGCCTGCGCACCCGGAGAAAGACGGCTCAGCGGCGCGTGCGCGCCTGGGGAGCTTCGCCCTCCAGTAAGACACGGCTCAGCGGCGCGTGCGCGCCCGGGGAGCTTCGCCCTCCAGTAAGACACGGCTCAGCGGCGCGTGCGCGCCTGGGGAGCTTCGCCCTCCAGTAAGACACGGCTCAGCGGCGCGTGCGCGCCTGGGG
>CAILUI010000420.1 GCA_903837355.1 uncultured Victivallales bacterium | reverse complement strand
CTGCGCGAGCGCGGCGCTCTGCTGCGCGAACGCGGCGCTCGTCTCCTCCAGCGCCTGTTGGATGGAGCGTCGTTCCCGTTCGATGGCGCCCTGTTGGCGCAGAAAGTCCTGCCGCGCCTGATAGACATCGTAGGCGCGCTCTCGCTCGGAAAAGGCCTTCAGGGTATTCATGGCTTGCCTCATTTCAGGGGTCTGCATCCACACGGGGAGCCGGTCGACGTCCAGGTGCTCGCCCTCTTTGAAGAACTTGAGCCAGCGTTGCTCCTCGGTCGTGACCTGTTCATCGGCAAATTTGTTCAGTTCCAGGAGATAAATCCCGCCGTGGTTGAGCAGACACTGGCCGCGTTCGTCCCGCAGGCGGTAACGATGGGTGTAATAGGCGTCACCCGGCAGGAGGTCTTCGCCCAAAATCCAGATGGAATAGGCGGGTTTGAGTTTGCCGTAATCCTCGCCGCTCCCCAACTGATGGTTGTAGAGGTCATTCCAAGTGTACAGGACGCGCCCGAGCAGGGCCGCATAGGTCAACAACTGGATCTCGATCTGAAAGCGCCGGGCGCGGTCGTCATGGGCCTTGATGTCGACGATGCTCAGTTTATCGGAGAGAAATTCGCGTTCGTTGTAGGGGTTGAGGATCTGCACCTGGGTGACCGGGTCCTGCAGATCGGGACCCAGGATGGCGTTGAGAAAGTGGATCAGCAGGTTGCGGTTCTCCTCAGACCCCAGGAGGGCCTTGAAGACACAGTCGATCTTGGGGTCGATGGCGTGGCGCATGGGGGGAGTTTAAAGCGGATTGGTGACGCGGACAATCGGGGCGGGCATGGTTCGCGCCCTGGCACTGGCTCCCGGCATCTGGTCGGGAGGACGTGGTTGTCTCTTCTTTCGTCATTCCGGCAGGGCCTCGATCAAGACTCCGGTTGCTTGGGCTCGCCGGGTGCTTAGTCAGGCCATCTTGGCCTGACACCGTCAGGGCTGGAAGCCCTGACTACGCACGCCGCTGGCCGGGATTATGATCATGGCCCGACCGGGCCTTGATCATAACTGCGGCCACGCGCCTCGCGGCAACCTGTCGCGGCCGGGGGGCCGCTCCTACGGCGGTTGGGTCTCGATCAGCGTTCCGGCCGAAACCGAGCCAACGCCGTAGGGTGCGCCGTGCGCATCCGGTAACCTGCGACCTGCGCAGACGTTCCAGGTGCGCGCGGCGCACCCTACGCGTGCGGTGGCCGGAACCACGATCAAGGCCGGCGGCGGTTGCCTCAGGAGTCGGCCGTGGGGTCGTTGGCTCTCAGCAGCGCGGTGAGGCGCGCGACCTCGCCAAGGGCGGCTTCTTTGGCCTGCCGCTCGGCCTCCCGAGCGGCGCGTTCTTCCTCTCGAGCGGCGCGTTCCTGCGCGAGCGCGGCGCTCTGCTGCGCGAGCGCGGCGTTCTGCTGCGCGAACGCGGCGCTCTGCTGCGCGAACGCGGCGCTCGTCTCCTCCAGCGCCTGTTGGATGGAGCGTCGTTCCCGTTCGATGGCGCCCTGTTGGCGCAGAAAGTCCTGCCGCGCCTGATAGACATCG
>CAILUI010000419.1 GCA_903837355.1 uncultured Victivallales bacterium | reverse complement strand
GGTGCGCCTTGCCGCTCTCGTCCACGTGGACGATGACGCGGAAAGTGAACTCCTGCTTGACCGCGGTTGGCGTCTGGCCGTTGTTCTGGGCCTCATTGACCTTGTTCACGGTCACCTGGCCGACCCAGAGCCCGGAGTAGGTGCCGGCGTCCGTGGCGCTGACCAAGCCCACCCAACCCAGGCCAAGCAGCGCAAGTACGAGGGCAATCGGTCTCATGGCAGTACCTGTCTTTCCGGGAACGCAGAACTCAGAACGCCGAGCGCAGAACGCGGACAACTGACCTGGGGACGGTGCCATCGGTCTGCCCTCTGGTTCATCCTTCATCGTCCGCCTCCTCCCCCTACTTCTCGGCGCTGACCGGCAGCAGATAGCGCCCGCCGTGGTCATCCGTGATCTCGAGTACGGACTCAACGGTATCGGCGGTGAACTCAACCCGCTTGACCGCGAGGAGAAGCGTCGTTTCGTCGGTGCTCGTCGCGGCGGCGCCCAGCGTGATCGGGGTCAGGGTGCTCAGGTACGGCCACTCGTACTCCCTGGTGGTGTCGTTCATCTTCCGGTAGGCCAGCACCACGGGAGCTGCCGCCGCGAGCTGTTGCAGGGTGACCGTGCGCGCCACGCTGGACAGATTCTGCAGGCGCAGGGTTAACTGCTGGACGCCACGGCCGAAGGTCAGCCCGTCGGCCTCGCCCAGGTCGACCTGGAGCGGACCGGGGTAGGTCGAGGCTCCCGCGCACTTAATCCAGTAGGCGGCGCCCGCCTGGATCGTCGCCGTGGCGGGGTTCGCTACCTTCTCAAAGAAGCCGCCCGTTCCGAGCCGGTAGACGTCCTGGCCCGCCTGGGCCGCGGATGGCGCAAAGAACGCCAGGAATGTCGGCGGCGTGTCCGTGCGCACACTCAGGCCGAGCAGCGAGAACGAGTCGGTCTGCCAGGGCGGGGCGTGCAGCGAGGGTCGGCCGCTGACGGACAGGGTGACGTTGCCCGTACCGCCGAGGTGAACCAGGTAGGCGCGGTTGACCTGGATGGAACTGATGTTCGACAGAAACCGTTCCTCGCCTGCGAAAAAGTAGCCACGCCAGCCAGGCTGGTTCCAGAGCCCTTCGGCGGGATCCTGCAGGAACTCGACCGGGGCGTCCTGGCGGAAATAGGACCACACACTCTTGACGGCGGCCCTGACCGCCGGGTCGCCAAACACCGTCGGCACGTCGGCTGGGTCGGGCTGGACTTGCACGAAGATGGGGTTCCAGCCCGGCTGCAGAGTGAACGTCTGGGTGTAGTGAGGTGCGCCCCAGGCGGGAACGCCGAGCAGGGCGAGGCAGGCGCTGATGAATCCGGCCCGTACGGCAGGACGTCCCAACCAACTCCCAAGCGAGCTCATGCCGTCGTTCCTCCGGCAATCAGGGGATAGTCCTGCAAGACCCCCCTTGCAGGTACCGTTTGTGACCGACTCTCATCCCGGGCGGACTCTTAAGATGCGTAGGCATGACGTGCTTGTCAAGACGCTGCCAGGATAAACCGGCAATGCCTCAGACGATGGGCGCCCGGCTCTGCCGGCACGCCTTGGCGAACCGCGGCCGGCCTCAGCGCGGCAGGCCTGGCGGTGCCACCGCGTCCGGGCGCTGGCCGGGGGCCGTCGGCGGCAGCCGTTGGAGGGCATCCTCGAAGATCTTCACCGTCACGGCGCTGAGGGCCTGATCGACGAAGGCCTTTTCGAGCTGGCGTTGTTTGTCGCGCAAGAGCAGGTGCCGAATGCGCTCTCGGACCTCTTCCAGGGGGCTGGTCTGTGCCGGCCGCTGGTCGGCCAGCCGCACCAGGTACAACCCGCGGTCGGTGGCGATGATGTCGCTGACGTCGCCGACCTTCGCCAAGGCAAATCCGGCCCTGACCACCTCCGCGCCGTAGCCCCCCGGATCACGGCCGTCCTCGACCCAGCCGAGGTCGCCCCCCTTGTAGCGTGTTGTCTGGTCCTCGGAATACTCCACCGCCAGCGCCCCAAACCCCTTCGTCGCCGCGGTTTCGGCCTGGGCCAGGACCTGGCGTCGCGCCTCGTCGATTCGGGCTTGGCAACGGGCGCGGGCCTCGGGGTCCATCTGCGGATGGGTGGCGACGAAGAGGATCGCCAAGCGGCGCGTGGCCGGTCGGCGATAGGGTGCCTGGTCACGCTCGTAGTCCGCCTGGATGTCCAGGTCGGAAACGGCCACGTCCGCCAGTTGCGGTTCGAGGTCGCGCCGACGCAGGCAGCCGATGAGCAGGCCCTGCCATTCCCGGATGAACTCGGGATCTTCCTCGAGGCCCGCCGCCCTGGCCCTGACCAGGAGCGCTTCACGCACGATCATCTCGTGAAGCAGCGCCGATCGGTCCAGGAGTTCCTGACGGCTGCCGCCGCGCCGGCTGATCTCGCGGACGAAATCGGCAACCCGAATCTGGCGGGGGCCGATCGTGGCCAGCAAGTCCGGGTCCGCTCGCAGCCGCCCCGGCATGGCCGCCTGCCGCCACGCCCAGAGCAGGACCGTCCCCGCGGCCAGAAGAATGGCAAGCACAGCCCCCCGCCGCAGGACGGGTCTTCGGTGCACGAGTTCTCCAAGGTTCACTGGCCATCTCCACGCGCTCCGGCACGTGGTCGTGCCGGCAACCGGCGTCAGCAGCCCTCGCCGCGATGCCATACGCTGAGTACGGGGATACGCTCGACCTACCCTTCCGCCTCGTGCCGACAAAGACCATCGTACGGCCCCCGCAGAATGCAACTGACCGCGGCCGGCGAGGGACTGACTTGAAACCCCCGGACCGGTGACTAGTGTGCGGTGGGTCGCGGCGCTGCCCTGGCCCAGCGCGGACCGCGGCTGCAGGACCGCCGGCGGTGCAGGCGGACGACCGGGGGATAGGTTCGCGGCGCGAGCTGGCCAGCACGGCAGACGGGGAAGAGCACACTGACATGCGGACGAGGTTCTCCACAGCACTCACCGTTGCGCTCGTGTGGCTGGTCATGGCGGCAGACTGGACAGCAGCCACGGAGGCGTTCACCCTTCGCTTCGGTGCGTCAGGGGGGCTCGATATCCCCCTGGACGGGGCGGCCGAGGCGGTCGTGCAGCTCGGCCAGGGTGCGGATGCCCTGCCGGGCGAGGACAGCCACGATGTCCTCGCGCCGCCGCCGCCTCCCGGCGGCGGGGTGCCGTTGTTCTACATCGCGGCTATGGAGCCGCTGATCGGCCAGTACTGGCATGACTTCCGGCCCCCAGCGTCAAGCCAGGCCTGGGAGCTTAACCTGGTGGGAATGAACACCGGGGTCTCGGTGACGCTCCGTTGGCGGCTGGAGGACGGCGGTACCCTGGGGGGCCAGCCGCTGAGGCTGATCGATCGTAAGAGCCGGATGGTTCTGGTGCCCGACATGACCACCACTACCCAATACACCTGCGACGATGCGGATCGCGTCCTGCTGGTGGCCTACGGGGACACCAACCGTCCGCCGCTGGCCGGCTACGACGAGGTTTCCATGCTGGAGTCCGAGGACAGCGTCAGCATCCCGTTCGACGCGGTGCTGGCCAATGACTACGATCCAGAAGGCGGCTCGCTCGAGGTCGTGCGCGTCGGGTCTCCGGCTCTGTCTGCCAGTGACACCCCGGAGTCTGGCTCGAGCGACTACGGGACCACCACGCTCGACCCCGTGGCCAGACGCATCAGCTACGCGCTGCCTGCCGCGCTCCCGCCCGACTGGACCGGCAGGGTCGCCTTCGAGTACGCGGTTCAGGACCAGGGCCCGCCCAGTCCCGCCGAGAGCACGGCGGTGATCCTGCTGAGCGTGGCTCGCCACGTCACCCAGACCCCGGCCAAGAAGCGGGTCGAGACGCAGGTGGGACAGCCTTTCGAACTCGCGTACACGATCCGTCACACGGACGCCATCCAGTCGCTCATCGTCGAGTACACGCTGCCACTGATCGGCAGCGGCGCCGCGCTCGGCTTCTGGCAGTTCGCGGGTGACTATTCCGACGACGCGGGCAGCGCCCCGGTGATCGACCCCGGCTATGGTTCCGACGGCATCCCGCAGACCGGGGATGACACCGGCGTCGTGCGCCTTGACTTCGGCACAAACGTCCCGCCCAGCGGCATGCGCTTGGTATTCGGGGTGCTATGTCCCGTGGGTGCTGCCGGCCAGACCACGATCCGGGCGCTGGCACGCTACCGCTTGGACGGAGCAAAGACGGCGGACTACTGCCAGACGCTGGACGAGGTGTCGGTCGCAGCCCGCTACACCCCGGAGTTCGTCGCGGCTGCGGGCGGGACGGTCACGGTGGAAGCGAGCGACAGCGCGACAACGGCTACAGCACGGCCTGACGGTGGCTACCATTTTGCACAGTGGACACGGGACGGCGTGCTGTACAGTACCGTGAACCCGCTGATACTCACCGACCTCACCTCCGCCCTGACCCTGACGGCCTGTTTCGAGGTCTCGGTCCCAGTTCCTCCGAGCGGCGACTTCCTCGCCGTGGTCAGTGCGACGGAGGTGGCGAGCGGACGCGGACTGTGGAACCTGACCGGCCTCTACTCCACGACCGCCAAGAGCCACCCGCTTACTCTGAGTCTGGTTCAAGACCCCAGCGGCCGGCTCTCCGGCACCGCCACCTACACCGTGGCCCCAGAGACCCCCATCGCCATGCCCATCAAGGGCAGCGTCAAAGGCGGCCGCGGCAGCATCACCATGAAGGGTTCTCTCAAAGGCGCCAACCTGACGAAGCTGGTGAGCGTCTCGCTGACGCTGAACCTGACGGTGGATGCCGCGAATCGGCAACTCGTCGGACGCCTGACCGGCACCATCAGGGAGAACGGCGCCCCCACGCTGGTGAACGATGACCTCACGCTGGCCATCCCCGGGGATATGGATGGCACCTGGACGCTGCGCTTCGATCTTGACCGGACAGGCAGAACAGTCACGGGCGCGGCGACACTGACGCTCTCCAACGACGCCCAACACGCCTTCGTGGCCAGCGGCAAGACGGGGGCCAACAACAGCGCTGTGCTCACTCTCTCTGCCAGTCCCTCCGACCCCGCCGCCAAGGCCATCACCATCAAGGCCACCATCACTCCGCTCGAAGGCGGCTGGGCCAGGCTCGAGAGCTTCTCGGGCCGGGGCTACGGGCAGGCGCTGAGGTGGTGAAGATGGCAGCCAAACCATGGATACGGCCGAGGCATGGCCTACTGCCGTTGAACTCGCAGACCGTCCGTCTCAACAGCCAAGAGGCGCCGCCGAGGCAGCCAGGTCAAGCGCGTCTGCTACGCTGGCATGCTGAACCGAGCCGCTTGATGGAGCCGCTGCCACAACGCCGTAACAATCACCATCGACGCATGGACGGCGTGCAGGGCAAGGGCGTCCTCCATCAAAGCGTCATTGCCGCTCCATAGCCCGAGCCGTCCACGGATGTAAGCGCCCAGTTTGACGTGAAGGCCGACGCTGTCCCATTGGGGTCAAGTCCCATTGTCCCATTGGGGTCAAACCTACCATTTTAGGCCCAGATGGCCTTGTCTTGAGTCCCATTGGGGTCAAGTCCCATTGGGGTCAAACCTACCATTGTTGGGCCCAGATGGCTTTATCGTGGTTGATGCGTGCGGTATGGTGCGGCGCGGTGGCGGAGTGTGGTGAGTTATGCCGACTGCGCCGTCACGGGAGAAGACCGCCATGGCCAGGCCGTTGCGCGTGGAGTATGCCGGAGCGCTGTACCATGTGATGAACCGGGGGAACCGCCGCGAACGCGTATTCCGTAGCGTGGCGGACCACCGGCTGTTCCTGGACAAACTTGGCGAAGCCTGCTCCGCTTACCGGGTTGAAGTGCTGAGCTACTGCCTGATGCCCAATCACTTTCATCTCTTCTTGCGCACCGTTGGGCCGAACCTGAGCCGGTTCATGCAGAGCCTGCTGACCAGAGCTCACCTCTCTGAACGTAACCCATAGCAACCTGAACGCCCGAGTTGCGGGCGGGTTTCTATCAGGCCGGCGGCGTTGACAGCAGTGTGACTCTGACCTGGGTCCCGGTGTGAGCGCAGAGCCGGGTGAGCTCCTCGCTGACCTCGGCCAGGAAGCGGCGGAAGGCGCGGGTCTGCCAGTCCTGGAAGCGTCCCCGGAGTCCAGCAGGCGGTAGTGGTTGTCGATGAGCAGTTGCGGGCGCGACTGGTTGCGGATGGCCGCTCCGAGCCGGGTCTCCAGGTCTGCGGTCTGCTGCTTGAGCGGGGCGATGAGAGCGTCGAGCATTGCCAGGGTCCGGCGGGCGCGGGACGCCTTCCCGCGGGCCGAGCGCAGATCGGCCATGAGTCGGTCTCCGTGCTGCCTGAGCGCCGCATTGTCGCCGGGCTTGCCGGCATCGGCCTGGAGGCCGGCGAGCGCGCGGCGCACCTGCGCGAGCCCGTTGGCCTTCTCGGCCCGCAGTTGTTCGCTGCGCTACTCAGCGGCCCGGAGCAGATCGTGCTGGCGTTCGCGCTGCAGGAGTCGTTTGGCCAGGGTGTTCTCAGCGGTGTGGAGCTGGCTCTTCAACTCCCGGTACTCGATGCTGTCCACGGGCTTGTCCTGCAGCCCGGCGGCCTACCAGCATCTTGTACTGCAGAGCCTCCCGCGAACAGCCGATACGTTCCAGCAGCGCCGTGCCGAGGAACACCAGGACGCTGCCCGACGACTCGGAGAGGACCACGTGCAGATCAGTGGCAACCCCGGTGCCACCGCTGAGGATGGGCTGCATCTGGTTCCGCGTTGTAGACCTTCGGAAACGCGAAGACGAGAACGGCCTCTGGGAGGAGAAGCGTGTACATGGTCTTCTTGGGGAACTTCATGGTGGCCTCCGCGGCAGAGTCCCAAGGTCAGCCTCCGCCGGTTACCCTCGGCGACGCACCCCGGACTTCGGTCGAGCATTCGTGCGCCCGCGCCGTCCATGCAGGCGGGTACCCGGGGAGAACGACCGACATTGGCCTTGATGCGACGTGGGGCCCCAGGCCCGAGGCGAAGCCGGCAGCGGTTCGGAGTCGGGCACGCGCCGTGCCGCGGGGAAGGGATGGAGGCGAATGGCGTGCACTGCCGTGGTAAGGCGCTCGCGCTGCTCCGGGGTCGCCCTCACCGACATCGCGGTTCACCTGGCGTCGGGTTCCGCATGCAGCACTCCCTCACCGCCGGAGGCAGCCGGCTTGGTGCTCTTGTTGAAGTCGGTAAGTCCCCGGAATATCGCCCCCTCGAACTGCTTCGAGTTCGCGACGCCGCTCTGCTCGTGGCAGTCGTAGGACCAGAATATGCCGCCTGCCACGCCTTTGGTCAGCAGGCTCTGCAGGTACCAGGTGGCCGCGTAGGCGGCCTGCGGTCCGTTCGGGGCGAGCGGCGAAGGCACACCATACTCGCCCGCCAGGATCGGCATTCCCCTCGTGCGGCAGGCGGACCTGAGTTGATCCCACTCCACGCTTCTCAGGTCGCGGTCGAGCGCATCAGGGGCCGGGCCGTAGAAGTGGATGTCAATGTAAGAGAGGTCGGACTCCGCCAGGGCGAGCGGTCGCAGGGGACAGCGCATATCGGCCGACCTGTCGGCGCGCAGTCTCCCGGGTCCAGTACGACCCACCGCCGCGTAGGTGAAGACGCTGTATGCGACCATCGCCTCCGGGTCCACTGATCTCACCGCCGCCGCGAGCGTATTGGAGTCAGTGACTATGGCGGAGTCAAACAGGTCCTGCAGCGCACCCCCATCAGCGAGATCATAGCTCTTTCCGGCCCAGGAGAATGTCCCGGTGGTACGGGAGCATGGCAGCTTGTCCGTGTCTATGCAGACCTCGTTCTCCAGCTCATAGGCGAATACGGTGGTCATCAGTCGAGGGCTTCTCTTCTTGATCATCGAGACGAAGTCCTTGAGATACAGCGACTTCGCCTCCACGGTCGCCGGGTCCAGGAAGAGCCGCTGCATCCCATCCACATCCTCCCGCACTTTGGCACGGATGCTCTCATATCGTCTGCAGCCCGGGATCCAGTCGACCACCGGCAGCACATAAACCCGGTGCTGCGTGGCGCGTTCGATGAAATCGCTGAGCCTGTCGAAGAAGGCATCCGAGAGGCCGTCACCCTCCGTTACCTCCAGCGCCCCCACAAAGACGCGGACGATGTTGAACCCGTTCCTTTCCAGGTCCGCGAGCATCGCCTCTACGCGTGCTGCATCATACCTGGATGGGGCAAAGACGTAGTGCGGTCCGTCGGGCAGGATGCGGATGTACTGGAAACCCGCAGGGCGGAACTCCTTGCCTGACCCCTTCTCGACGAATCTGCCATCATGCGGGCAGATGCGAGGCAGTGGAACAAGAGCAGCGGCCGATACCGCGGTAGCCGCCGCGAGAAGCCCGACTGCGGAAACCAGTCTTACCATCGTGCAGACATCCGTTCAGCCTGTGGAGCGGTGAACCCGTCGCCCGCTAACTTCCGCCTTCACGTAGAAAGCTGGGCTGAGCTTACCGTTGGGCACCGTCTTTCGGTAGATCCGCATGGCCACGCCTCCGTGCGGGGACTGGGTCGGCCACTGAGTCGGTTATTGGGTCGACCCTGTGCAGAGAACACCGTACAATGCCAGGGAGTGACAGGCAACGCCGTGGCGTGCCTAAGGACGGGATTCTGCTACGAAACAGGGGGGAAGAGTGGCGTGCCCGGCTGGGTTCGAACCAGCGGCCTTCTGCTCCGGAGGCAGACGCTCTATCCAACTGAGCTACGGGCACACCTGAGTGCTTACAGGGGGATTAACCTAAGGTCGGGGCGGCTGATGTCAAGCGCCGGGCGCCCTGTCTGCGGCGATTGGCGTTCCGGCGCGGTGGCGGTCGACAGCGCGCGAAGGGCGCTTATCTTAGGCATTTTCGGGTGTTTGAGAATGGGCGAGGCGTGTAGCGATGGACAGCGTGAGCACGGATCCGGGGCAGGCGGAGAGGGATCGGCGTCGTGGGCGGTTCTTCCTCTGTGGCGCGGTTGGGGCGGTCGGTTTCAGTCTGGCACTGCAGATGGGGATGAACGCCAACTTTCTGTCGCAGGATCTCGGGTTTTCGGGTGCGCAGCTTGGCATCCTCGAGGCGTTTCGCGAGAGTTGCGGCATCTGGGCTTTGGGGGTACTGGCATTGCTGGCGGGGTTTGCCGAGCCGCTGGTGGGGGCGGCGATGCTGGTGTTGTTTGCCGTCGGGCTCGGCGGCTATGCGCTGGTGCCGGACTTCTTCTGGGTGGTGGTGGCCAGCCTGGTCTGGAGCCAGGGGCTGCATGTGTGGATGCCGTTACCGGCATCGCTGGCGATGGGGCTGGCGGAACCGGGGCGGGTGGGTTTCCGGCTTGGGCAGGTGCAGTCCGCGGGGGCGGCGGGCTTTTTCGGTGGGCTGGCGGCCGGCTACGTGCTGACGCGCCTGGGGATTGCCATTCGGCCCCTGTACTACGCCGCGGCCCTGGCCGGGCTGGTCGCCGCCGCCTGCTGTCTGGCCATCCCGCGGGTGATCCGTACGGAAGGGCCGCGGTTGGTCCTGCGGCGACGCTACCGACTGTACTACCTGCTCTGTTTTCTCGAGGGTTGGCGGAAGCAGATCTTCATCTGCTTTGCACCTTTCCTGCTGGTGCAGAAGTATGGCACCCCGTTGACCACGATCCTGATTTTGAACGGCATCGTGCAGATCATCGGTTGCGTGACCGGGCCGGCGGCGGGGCGATTGATCGACCGGGTTGGCGAGCGTCGGGTTCTGGTTTTCTACTATGTCTGCCTCACGGCGTTCTTCCTGGGCTACGCCTTTGTCGACGCGCCGCGGTTGCTGTATGTGCTGTTCGTCGTGGACAGTTCGTTCTTCGTCTTCGGCATGGCGCTGAACACCTATGTGAACCGGCTGGTACCGGCCGCGGAGCGCACGCCGACGTTGAGCATGGGGGTCGCCTTCAACCACGCGGCCGCGGTGGCCATGCCTTTGGTGGGGGGGATGCTGTGGGTGACGCTGGGCTCGCGCTGGACCTTCCTGGCCGGCACCTTTGCGGCGGCGGCGAGTATCCTCGTTGCGCTGCGGGTGCCTGCACTCGGGCCGCCGCTGGCCGTCGCGCTGGCTGACCCCGTCGCGCCCTGACGGGCGTTCGGGTGGCGCCGCGGCTGAGCCCAACGTCGGCGGGTTGTGCTCCCCGCCTGGACGGCGCGTGGAACAGAGGATACGACCATGGCTGCTGGCAGCGATGTGGCAGGCGCGGGACGTGCGGGCGAGGTGACGACTTGCCACCGCGGTCGGTCCGCCGCGCCGGGTTCCACCGGTTGCGGCAGGGCAGGTCGCGTCTGGCGGCTGACCCGGTTGCGCCTGGCCATCGCGCTCGCTGCCCTGGCCGCCGCGCGCTGCCTGGCAGAGCCAACGTACCTGATCATCCTCGGCCAGCCTGAGGAGTTCGCCTCCGAGTTCCCGCCTGCTGCGCCTGGGGGTGAGCGGCTGGTGGGCTTCGGCCCGGTGCTCTACACCCTGAAGACGCCCAGCGAGCAGTTGGTGACTCAGGTGAGTGCCCAGCTCGACAAAGCGGAGCAGACGGGCTACCCGGTGATGGTCCATCTGGATGACTGGAACTACCCGTCGCCCTCGACCGATCCTGAGGTGGTGGAGTGGACGGCGTTCCCGGCTGAGGGTGAGAGCCACGGGCCGCTGGTCCGGCGCCGCTGGATCAACTGGGGTTCCTGGTTCGTCGTCGAGGCGCCGCCAAACTACGAGAGTCGCGGCTTCCGCGCCGAGGTGCAGCCGCGATTCAGCGCGGTCGCGCACGCCATCGCCGTACGGCTCGAGCGTTGGCGGGGCGAAGGGCGGTCGCAGCTCTTTGCGGGGCTCGTGGTTGGCTGGGAGTCGGGCTACTACACGGCGGACGACTTCCGGCCGGGTGAGCGGCCGCGCGCCGGGGCTGAGTCATTCGGCGACGACGAGATCGTGCGCACCGGCTACGCGGCGTTGACCGCCAGGGGGCACACGGCGGCGTCGGTCCGTGATTCCGCCCGCAAGGCGAACACGTCCGAAGCCCAGGTGTTGCGCGACCTCATGGTCGGCGTGGTGCACGACTATACCGCGTTCCTGACCGCCGTCTGCCGCGCGGCGGGCGTGCCGGCCGAGCGCATCTACACCCACTACACCGGCGTCGCGGCGCTGCCGCCCGAGTCCATGCCCGGACCCTTGCGAGAGGACGGCCGTAACCTCCCCCTCTGGGCCGCCGTCAACGGCGATTCCCGCCCGGGGATCACGGCAACCGTGCCCTGGACGGACGTCGGTCGGGCCGCTGCCATGTTCCGCGAGGCTGGGCGTGGCGACTGGGGCGCGGTCGAGGTGGAGTTCACCGAGCAGACGCGTGCGGAAGACGCCGCGTTCGCCTACCTCGACGCGCTGAGCACGAATGGTGCGCGGGTGATCTGTGTCTATGGGTGGTGGGACCCGCCCGGCAGCACCTTCGGGGTGCGCGGCAGCGGGGCCGTGCCGGCGATGAAGCGCTGGTTGGCAGGTGGCGCCGGGGCCGCGGGTCCGCGGTAGGTTCTCTGGGACGGCAGCCACCACTTCAACGGCGGCGTCGGACGCTTTCTACTGCACGTCGGCGACGGGATCTGAACCATGCACACAGACGCGAGACGATGGTGGCGGATTCCCTGGGTCGCGCTGGCGGGCGTGGCGGTGCCCATGGCTTCTGCCGCCCCCCTGGACCTGGTCTTTGCCTGCCATCCCGCCAATGACCTCTACCAGGTGCTGGTGGTGGGAGGACACAGCTACCCAAGGCTGGACAGTGCCAGCGAGGCCGTGGCTGCCGCAGCGGAGGGAGGAGGAGTCCTGATCCTCGCCGACGGGTATCCCCAAGAGCCTACCCCGTTGGACGATGAGGTCTTCCAGGCCGCCGCCCGCAAGAAGCTGCGGCTCTACGTGGAGTTCCCCGCTCGAGTACCCGGGCTGGAGTTTGGCCCGGTGTGCTACCTCAGGACCGGCCACTACAATGCGGTGGTCGAACGGACCGTCGTGACCTCCGACGCCTTCGGCCCCGACTTGCTCAGGGATCGCATCCTGATGATCCACGACTGTCACTACCTGCCGGTCCAAGCCTCGAATCCGCACCTTGTTCTGGCTAGGGTAGAAGGCTACGACAGTCTGGCCTATGGGTTGCCCGCGGAGGCGCACCCGATCCTGTTCGAGCACAGCGACGGCATCCTGGTGGCGACGACGAAGCTGAGCCAATTCGTGAGTGGGCGCTACGCGCCCACCGCAGCCTGGGGGCCAGTATGGGGGATGATCCTGGGCTGGTTGCAGCCCGGTCAGCCAGCGCTGCAACCGAGCTGGACACCCACGGTTCGTCCCACCTACAGCGCGACCGCAGCCTTACCCACCTCGGCCCGGCGCGATGCGGTCCGGAGGGGGGCCCAGTGGTACGCCAAGTCCCGGTTGTTCATGCACCCAGGCTGGCCCAAGGAAGTGAATGGCGGCTGTGATCCGCTGCCAGCGGACGCCCCGGTCGGTGACGGTTCGCAGGGTTTCGCCGAGGGGTTCATCGGCAAGCGCGTCTTCCACGAGGGCAACCAAGCCGTCAGCCGGAACGTGCGGGCCGACTGCAACCTGGAAGCGGCGATGGGCTTAGCGTGCGGAGCCAGGCTCTTCCAGGACCAGGACGCTCGGGAGCGCGCTGACCGTCTCGGCGACCTGGTCTTTTTCCGCTCCATCATCTCGCAAGGCCCGCGCGCGAATCCGGGCAGCCCGTCTTACGGACTACTCGGTTGGGATGAGGGTTCCAACGGTACTTACTGGGGGGACGACAACGCGCGTGCGGTGCTGTCGGCGATGGGCGCGGCGGCGCTGTTGCAGACCAAACGTTGGGACGAGGCAATGGTGAGGACGATTCTCGCCAACTTCCGGACGACAGGGCCCTACGGGTTTCGCCCGGTGAACCTCACCGAGGACGCGCTCCAGGCGAACGGCTGGCGGCATTTCTACGAACGGGAGCAGGTGGACTACTGCCCGCACATGCAGTGCTACCCCTGGGCGGCTCAGCTATGGCTGTACGACAAGACGAGGTTCGAGCCGTTGCTGCAGAGGGCGCGCCAGGGGATCCGGATGATGATGGGCGCCTACCCGAACTGGCGGCTCGAGGCCAATCGCGTCGAACAGGAGCGCTGCCGCATGCTCCTGCCGCTGGCGTGGCTGGTGCGCGTGGACGACACGCCGGAACACCGGCGTTGGCTGGAGACCATCGCCTGCTACGTCATGGACCTGCAGGATCCGAGTGGCGCCATTCCCCAGATTCCAGGGTCGGTTGTGGCTGCCAACGACGGCTACGGGACCGCCGAATGCGCGATCACGCACCAGGCCGGTGATCCTGCCACCGACGCGCTCTACAGCATCAACTTCGCCTTCATCGGTATGCACGAAGCCGCTGCCGCCACGGGGGACGAGCGCTACGCCCGTTCGGCGGCGAAGATGGCCGACTTCTTCATCCGCACCCAGACCCGGAGTGAGCGCCGCCCTGAGCTCGACGGTACATGGTATCGCGGCTTCGATTTCCGGAAGTGGGACTACTGGGCCTCGGACGGCGACTGGGGATGGGGGGTCTGGACGGCCGAGAGTGGGTGGACCCACAGTTGGATCACCACCACTCTGGCGCTACGCGAACTGGACACCAGCCTGTGGTCGCTGAGCCAGGACTCCGGCGTGCGGGAGCCCTTCGCGGCTTTGCGCGCCCAGATGCTGCCCGACCACGTGCTCTCCGAGCGAGCGCAGATCAGCCTGTCCGGGAACTGGGGCTTCCAGGTGGACCGGCAGGACTTGGGCGAGGCCGAGAGGTGGTTCGCGGCGGACCACGATGTGACGTCGTGGCCGGGGGTCGAGGTGCCCATCGCCTTCGATAACTGCGGTTCCGAGATGAAGCGCTACGTCGGCGTTGGCTGGTTCCGCAAGCGCATCACCGTGCCCGAGTCGTTCCGGGGTCGCCGGGTGGCCCTGCACTTCGAGGGCATCAACTACAACGCCAGGGTCTGGGTGAACGGGAAACCCGTCGGCGAGAACCACGACGCCTTTCTCCCGTTCACGCTTCCGATCGACGAGGCGGTGCGGGTCGGGGTTGAGAACACGGTCACGGTACGCATCGACAATCTGCGCGCCCGCGGCCAGTTCCCGCTTTTCGAGGGTTGGTTCGGCCAAGGCGGGTTCCTGCGCGAGGCCCATCTGGTGGCAACCGGCACGACGCACCTGTTGCACACGTTCATTGAGGCGGAACCGGCGCCGGGCGGCGGGCTGCTTCGGGTTCGCGGTGCCGCCACCAACGGCGCCACTCGGGAGCTGTCGGTGCAGCTTCAGGTCCGCGTCCTCGATGGCCACGGGGCGGAACTGGCGGTCCTGCGCTCTGCGGCGGTGCCCCTCGCGCCGGGCCAGGTCGGCGAGCTCGCTATGGCGGGGGCTGTGCCAGGGGTGCAACCGTGGTTCCCGGGCAGTCCGGTCCTCTATACCGTGCACCTGTCGCTGCTGAGTGCCGAGGGGGGGCCGCTGGATGCCCTGACGCGGCGCGTGGGGTTCCGGCGCGTCGAGGTGAGAGATGCCAGGCTGCTGTTGAACGGGGAGCCGTTGTTCCTCATGGGTTTCAACCGGCATGAGGACTCCCCCCGCACGGGGATGGCCACCGATCTGGTGCAGGTGCGCGAGGATCTCACCGAGATCAAGAAGCTCGGTGGCAACTTCGTCCGGCTGCCGCACTATCCACACCATTCGGGCGAACTCGATCTATGCGATGAACTGGGCCTCCTCGTGCTGGCCGAGAACGCCATGAACGAGTGGGGCCACCTGGACCATCCCGACCCGAATGGCGGCTTCGCTCTGACTCCGGAAGACGCTCCACTCGTCCTGGCGAATGCGCGGCGGACGCTGCGGAAGATGGTAGAGCGCGATAATCACCATCCCTCGGTCATCCTCTGGTCGATCGGCAATGAGAATGCGGAGGAGAGAGCCGACGTGGCCGCGGGGAATGCCGAGTTGCTCCAGTATGGCCGGACGCTCGACCGTTCGCGCCCCTGGACGCATGTCTCCAACTGTTACCAGAAGGAGGGTTGGGAGTCGTTCTACCGCTTCGATGATGTCATCGCTGTCAACGTCTACCCGAGCCATCATCTCAGCCTGGCACGCGCCGACCTCGAGGCTGGGCTGCCGGAAGCCACGCAGATGATGGAGCGCATCCTGGCCGCCCTGCACCGGCAGTTTCCCACGAAGCCCATTGTGGTCGGCGAGTTCGGTTACCCAGGGGGCGAGAGCGGTCCCGAGGGTGCCCAGCTTCAGGGGATCGCGAGTGCAGCGGAGTTCAGAGGGCTGAGTGCTGCCTATGTCGCCGGCGGCGCCTTCTGGGTCTACGCACGGCATCCCTGGGCCGATGGCGCGATCTACGCGGGCGGCCAGAAGAACGTGACCAGCCCCTATGGCTACGTCAGTCGCGACCGCACGACCCGCTTCCCAGCGCTGTCCGTGGTGGAACGGCTCTTCCAGGAGAAGGCTGCCCCGACCCAGCCCCCGGCCGGGCAGACTCCCTGACAGATCGGGTGCTGCCGGAGCCGGTCCGCGCCGCTGGCAGCGCACTCATTCCTGCTGCCAGGTATATGGCCCGCTCTTGCTCTCGGCCTGGTTCCGGTCCCCCCCTCTCAGACTCCTACCCGTACCCGTTCAGTGGCCGTTCGCCAGCCAGCCGGGCGGGAAGGGGGCCATGGATGCGGGCAGGAACTTCCGCCCACAGGCGCTAGCCGTTCACGCTCTGCCCGACCGCCGGATCCGGCGGCACAGCACGCCGAGAACGCCGAGGGCCACCAGAGAGAATGAGCCGGGTTCCGGCACGGCCGTGCCTTGGAACCGAAGTTCGCCCACTGCGGACTGGAGGTCGCCGCCGGTGGCACGGATGCGCGCGTAGCGGGCCTGCACGGGAGCGAAGTCAATGGGGGGGACGTACTGCAGATCGCCCGAGACGCTGCTCATGGTGTCCATGCCGTTGAGGGTATCGCCATACGCCCTGTCGATGGTGAACAGCGTCGTCCAGATGAGGTTGTCCAAGGAGTACTCCACCAGGTAGTCGTCGTTGCAGTCGGCCGAAACGAGCACGTCATCGAGGGTGTATACCTCGTCGAAGGTCTCGGTCAGGGTCTGCGTGTATTCTCTCCACCACAAGGTCGTGGTGCCACCCATGTTCCAGACCGTACTCTCGCCGGGAGCGCCATTGGTCAGTACGACGTTAGCATCGCCGTTGATGGTCCCGCCGCTGCCGACAACGCCCGTCACCACGACATCGGCAGCCTGGGCCGAGGCTGCCGACAGAAGCACAACGACCGTCAGCGCCATCAGCAGCGACTTCACGAACGGCATCTTCATGGCTTCCTCGTCCTCTTTTCCGGCTGGGAGGGTCTTACCGGCCGCCGCGAGTACCCAGGCGCCCCCTGTTAGAGCCATCCCAAGCCTTACCCCAGAGACGCACTATTCTATACTACTGCCGGTTGGGCGGCAGTGCAAAGGATCGGTAAAGGGAAATTTTCGGATCAGAACTCCTATCAGTCAGTTAGTGGGGGGAATGCCTCTCGCCAAGACGCCAAGACGCCAAGGGGGGGGCGAATCCTGCTGTCCAGCAGGACCTGCCTGCAGGCGGTGAGCCGATCGGGGATCCGGCCTCCGGCCGGCGGCTCAGCGGGACATGCGTCCCCGTGGAGCTTCGCCCTCCAGTGATCCGCGCAGACTTAACTGAGGCCTTGCATCAGGGCGGGGGTCGCCCTTGACATAATGGAAAACTTCTACTATGATCGGGGACCGTGAGTTGTGCTGTTGGCACGCCGGTGCTTCGCGAGCCGGTCACCAGAGCGAAGGCGAGGGGGGGGATGGCGAACCAGGCCTTGGTCAAGCGCATCAATCGGGCGCGGGTGCTGGATGCGATTCGGCGGCAGCGGCCGCTGTCGCGTTCGGTGCTGGCGGACCTGGTGGGGTTGGACCGCAAGAGCATCACGAACCTGGTGGGTGAGCTGTTGCGGGAGGGGCTGGTGGAGGAGACGGGGGCGGTTGTGCGTACGGGGCGTGGTCGGCCGCTGATCATGCTGACGCTGCGGGTGGACACCTACTGGGTGGGTGGGATGGCAATCCAGGCCGACGAGGTGAGCGGGGTCCTGCTGGATGTGGGGGGCGAGCGGCGGTGGACGGTGCGCCTGCCGTTGGCGCCGTCGGCGGATCTGGCGGCGGTGCTGGCGGCGGTTCGCGGCGTCTATGCGGAGCTGCGGGGAGCGGGGGATAACCGAGTGCGCGGTGTGGGGGTCGCGGTACCGGGGATCCTGGATGTCGCCAGTGGGCTGGTAAGGCGTTCGGTGAACCTGCCGGCACTGGAGGGTGTGGCTTTGCGGGAGGTGCTAGGTAGTGCCATTCAGGAGCCGTTGTTTCTAGAGGAGTCTTCGCGGGCGAAGGCGTTAGCGGAGAAGTGGTTCGGTTTGGCCCGTGAGGTTTCCAGTTTTGTCTGCGTGGACCTTGGCATCGGCATCGGGGCGGGGTTGGTGCAGGACCGTCGGCCGTACGTGCCGGCGGGCGGCTATGCCGGTGAGATCGGGCACGTGATCGTGGAACCGGGGGGGCCGTTGTGTCGCTGTGGCCATCGGGGGTGTCTGGAGGCCTGCATCTCCGAGCGGGTGTTGGTCGAGCGCATCAATGGGCTCGAACGACAGGCCTACGGGCGCCTGGACGACGTTCGCGATCTCGGCCGGGAGTCGACGGCGGTGTTGCAGGAGGCGGGGTATCGCCTGGGGTTGGCGCTGGCCTACCTGGCCAACATCATCTGCCCGCCGTTGATTGTGCTGAACGGCCCATTGATGCGCTTTGCGGAGGTGGTTATGCCGGCGCTTGAGCGCGGTCTTGGCGAGGGCGCCCTGGCCGACTGTCGGGATCGGGTTCGACTGGCGGTGAGCACCTTACCTGACGCTGCCGCGTGTGGCGCGGCGGCGCGGGCGCTGGCTGAGGTGTATGAGGTGGACGGGCACGTCCAGGTGTAGTGCGGACGGAGTCAGGGCAGGGCCGCATGGGGCGCGCCCAGCCAAGCGGTTGCAGGCAGACATGGAGGTGGGTCATGGCGACGCTGGCGATCGACGGTGGGCCGAAGACAGTGACCAACACGCTGGTCGGGTGGCCGAAGTTCGATGAGGCGGCCATCCAGGCGGTCGAAGCGGTGCTGCGCAGTGGCAAGGTCAACTACTGGACCGGCCCCAAGGGTATGGAGTTCGAACGGCGCTTTGCGGCCTGGCAAGGCAGCAGGTTCGCCATCAGCGTCAACAGCGGCACGAGCGCGTTGCATGTGGCGCTGGCGACGCTGGGCATCGGTCCGGGCGACGAGGTCATCGTGCCGAGCTACACCTTCATTGCCACCAGTTTCTCGGTGGTGCAGGCGGGGGCGATTCCGCGCTTTGCGGACGTGAACATCGATGATCACTGCATCAGTATCGAGTCGGCGGAGAAGCTGGTGACGGCGCGCACCAAGGCGATCATTCCAGTGCATCTGTACGGCAACGTCTGCGACATGGACAAGATTCTGGCCTTCGCCAAGCGCCACAAGCTGGTCGTGATCGAGGACAACGCCGAGGCTTTTGGCGGCGAGTACAAGGGTCGCAAGACGGGGACGTGGGGGGACATGGCGGCGTGCAGTTTCTGCCAGAACAAGACCTTCACCACCGGCGGTGAAGGCGGCATGATCACCACCGACAGCGAGGCCCTGGCCTGGGACGCGCGCAGTTTCCGCGACCACGGCTACGATGTCAAGGAGCGCCTGAATCTGCTCGAGTTGGAGCAGAAGCTGCCCTACATCCATAACCGGGTGGGCTGGAACTACCGCATGACCGAGATGCAGAGCGCCATCGGGCTGGCCGAGTTGGACCGCATGGACACGTGGAACCTGCCGAGCCGGCGCCGCAACGCGAAGATCCTGGTCGATGCCCTCAAGGACCTGCCGCAGATCCGCTACGCGCCCATCGATACTCCCGAGCGCCGCAATGGCTGGTACGTGCTGGCCTTCAGCCTGGACATGGAGCGCATGAAGGGCGACATCAAGCAGTTCGTCAAGGCGGCCGGGGCCGAGGGGGCGCCGTGCTGGAAGGTGTTTTGGCCGCAGTGTCATACCGAAGGTGCCTTCACCAAGCACAACGCTTTCGGGAGCAATGGCTTCCCGTTCACGTCGAAGGAATATACGACGGCCGCCAGCGCCGACTATAGCCACGTCGAGGTGCCCAATGCCCTGTGGCATGAGAAGAGCACCTTCACCTGCTTTGCCTACCCGACCTACACGGAGCAGGACATGGAGCAGATCGCCGCGGCCGTGGTGAAGGTGATCAAGGCGTACGCGAAGTAACCTGGGAGAGCGGCGATGACGAAGGTCAGGTTTGGCGTGATCGGTGCGGGCGGGATTGCGCGGCGCAAGACGATTCCAGGCATGGTGGCGGCGCCGAACATCCAGCTTGAGGCGGTGATGGATGTGGCTAACACGGCCGACATCGCCGCGCAGTTTGGCGTGGGCAAGGCCTACACCACGGTCGAGCAGCTCCTCGCCGACCCGGCCATTCAGGCGGTCTACATCGCCAGCCCGGTCTACCTGCACCTGGAGCAGATCCGGGCCTGCGCTGCGGCCGGCAAGCATGTTCTCTGCGAGAAGCCGCTGACGCTGACTGCTGCCGAGGCGAAGGTCGCGGTGGCCGTGTGTCGGCGGCAGAAGGTCTTCCTGCAGGAAGGCTACATGATGAAGTTTCACGGGGCGCACCAGGAGATCAAGCGCTTGATCGACGCCGGGCGTCTGGGGAAGATCACCTACATCCGGGCGCAACTGTCGTGCTGGTACCCGCCCATCGCGGGCGCCTGGCGGCAGGATCCGGCGCTGGGCGGCGGGGGGTCGTTGATCGACATGGCCACGCACCTTTACGACCTGCTGGACTACTTTGCCGGGCCAATCCGGCGGGTGGTCGCCTTCACCGGGAACCTGGTGCAGGACTACCGCAGCGAGGATGCGGCCACGACGCTACTGGAGTTGGCCGACGGGGGGCACGCGACGGTGGACACCTTCTTCTGCGTGCCTGATGAGGCGAGCCGGACGCGCCTGGAAGTCTATGGGTCCCGCGGCAGCGTCCTCAGCGAGGGCACCATCGGCCAGAGTCAGGGCGGCCACCTCGAGGGCATTTTCGGCCTCGGCGCGGCGGCCTACGACGCGACGCAGAGCAAGGATGTGGTGCGCAGTTTCCAGCCGATTCCGTTCGCGCCGGTCAACCCCTACACCGCCGAGTGCGCCACCTTCGCGGACTGCATCCTGAAGGGCACGGCCCCGGTCATCAACGGGGGTGACAATGCGGTGCGCATCATGCAGTTGGCCGAGAAGGCCTACGCTTCGGCGCGCAGTGGGCGGGTGCAGAGAGTCTGAAGCGAGCGTTCCCCGAAGGGACGTGGAAGATGCTGAAGTGTCCCTACTGCGCCGAGGAGATTCAGGACGCCGCCATCAAGTGCAAGCACTGTGGCGAGTTTCTGGAGGCATCGCTGTGCCCACGTCCCGGCGGGACCGCGACCACGTGGTACTTCCGGAGCTCGTTCATTGCTATCGCGGTCCTGAGTGTCGGGCCGCTGGCGCTGCCGCTGATCTGGTGGCGGCCGCAGACGTCGCGCGCCTGGAAGGTCGGGCTGACCCTGGCTATTGTGGTCTTCAGTTGGGCCATGCTGGCGGCCACGGTGAAGTCCATTCGGGTCCTGCTGGAGCTCTACCGGCAGCTCGGGGACCTGTGAGGGTCTCGGAGGTCTCTGTGAAATCAGCAACGGTCATGGTTCTGGCGCTGGCGGCGGCGGTGGCGACGTTCGCCGCGGAGTCGTCGCCGCGCTACTATGCGCACCCGAAGGTGGAGGATGCCTTCGGGGTTATCGCGCCCTGGTACCAGGGCCAGAACGGTCAGTGCGATGAGCGTATCCGGATCGCCGCCGAGACGCTGAAGCGCTACCCGTGGGCGGGGGTGGATGCGTCGGTCACGGCGGGTCCGCACTTCGTGTTCAACGGCAACTGGAGCATCGCTGCCGACGGCGCGATCACGATCCCCGGTGGTGTGGCCGACTGGCACAATGGCGACCTGGGTCAGCGTGCCGCCTACGTCCTGGCCAGCCTGATCGACTACTACCGCTACTCCGGCGATCCGGCGGCGATCGGCATGTTGTCGGTGTTCGCCGACTTTCTGATCGACCATGCGCAGACGCCGGCTGACCACGCCTGGCCCGGTTTCCTGGTCAGTTGCCCGACTCAGGGCAAGCACTACGGCGCGGCCAATCCGCGCGGGTTCATTCAGCTCGACATCGTGGCCGAGGCGGGCACTGAGCTGGTGCGGGCCTACCAGCTCACTGGGAACCAGCGTTGGCTCGATGCGGCCCTGCGCTGGGCGGAGATGTTGGCCGAGCGGCGTCGTCGTGAGCCGGGCCAGCCGCCGTGGGGGCGGTATGCCAACCCCGAGGACGTGCCCTGGGGCAAGCCGCCCAACGGGAACCTGCAGGCCGGCGGCGTGGCCTTTCTGCTGGCTTTCTTCGATGTCCTGATCCAGCTTGGTTATACCGGTGCCAACGGCTGTCTGCTGGAGGCGCGCGAGGCGGGTCGCAACTATCTCCGCGACCAGCTCCTGCCGCGCTGGACTGTTGACGACACCTGGGGCCGGAACTACTGGGACTGGGAAGACCCGGTTCAGGCAGAGAACGTGACCGAGTGGGTGGTCCAGCAGCTCCTGGATCATCCCGACGTCTTTCCGGACTGGCGCGTTGACGCCCGCAACATCCTCAGCCTCTTCCTCAACCGTACCAGCGTGTCGTCCGAGTCGCGAGGCGACGTCTACTCGGGGGCCTGGGCCTACCCGGAGTCGTCCGGCTGTTGCGGGCGTTCGCTGTGGTACGGGCCGCTGGAGTTGGCGCCCATCTACGCCAAGTACGGTGTTCTGGCCGGCAGTGAGTGGGCGCGCGAGCTGGGGCGCCGTCAGATTCTGCTGGCCACCTACGATGCGCTGCCGACCGGCGTGGTGGAAGACAACCTCGATGGCGGCCAGATCGTGGCGGGGGCCTGGTTCAAGATTGCGCATCCGATGGCGCTGAAGCATGTGCTCCACGCCCTGGCTTGGCTGCCGGAGGTGTTGGGGGCGCAACGCGAGAATCACCTCGTGCGCAGCGCGGCGGTCGTCACCGCGATCGTCTACGGCAAGGGGCGGGTGGCGTACAGCACGTTCAACGCACCGGCGCCCGCCGTCGACGTCTTGCGCCTGGCCTTCCGGCCGGTCCGCGTCAGCGCCGACGGGGCGCCGCTGCCCGAGCGGCAGACGCTGGACGTGAACGGCTTTCAGGTGCTGGCGCTGGCGGGTGGCGACGCGCTGGTGACGGTGCGCCACGATGGGTGTCGGCAGATCGTGGTTGAAGGCGACGATCCGCAGCAGGTCAGCGACGATGGGGCGCTGCAGTATGAGGGCGCCTGGGCGGCCGGCGCCCAGGCCGACGCCTTCGGCGGCGGCGTGCAGGTCGCCGGGACGGCTGGGGCCAGCGTCGCCTGCAGCTTCACCGGCAACCAGGTGCGGCTGCTGGGCAGCGCGGGGCCGGACGGCGGCAGAGCGGACGTCTACCTCGACGGCGTGAAGCAGCTCGTCGGCCTCGACGGCTGGTGTCCGCAGGAGCGGCAGCAGCAGGTTCTCTACGGTCGCAGCGGTTTGGCGTCGGGCGCACACACGCTCAAGGTGGTCGTGCGCGGCGAGAAGAACTCCCTGTCGCAGGGTACGACCGTCCGCGTTGACGCGGTGCAGTGGTCGGCTGCCAGCGGCGCTGGTGGCTGCGGGGAGGGCGCGGGGCCGACCACGGAGCAGCGGGTGATCTTTGGCTATGCGGCCCGCACCGACTATGTGGACGCCGCGGGCAACCGCTGGCGTCCGGCCACCGAGTTCGTGGCACGCTGCGGGAATATGGCCGATGTGGTGGCCGCGACATGGTGGACGAGCCCGCGCCTGGCGGAGGTTGCGAACAGCGCCGACCCAGAGCTCTATCGCTACGGCGTCCACGGGCGTGACTTCACGGCTCACTTCACCGTTGGTCCCGGTGTCTACACCGTGCGCGTCAAGCTGGCCGAGAGTCGTGACCTTGAGCTGCGGCAGCGTCTGCAGTCGATCGCCATCAACGGTCAGGAGATGGTGAAGGGGCTCGACATCGCGGCCACGGCGGGTGGTTTGGGCCGTGCTGCCGACCTGGTCTTTACGGGCGTCCAGCCGCAGAACGGCATGGTTTCCATACGCTTCCGGAACCGCCATGGCGGCGAGGCGATCGTGCAGGCCATCGCGGTGGGGACGGGCAGTGGCGGGCCGGGCGCGACGCCGGTGACGGTCGATCTGCCCTGGGAGCCGGTGCTGGCCAACCCCGGGTTCGAGGAGGGTGTGGCTGGCGCCACTGGCAGCAGCGGTTCGACGGCAGGCGGCCTGGGGTGGACGTACGTCTTCCAGGGCGTGCAGCGCAGCTACGTCTGGGGCGAGACCGGCTTCGACATCCATCCTGAGTGCGGCCTGCCTACCCCGCGCACCGGGAAAGAAGCGCTGCGCACCCATACCGATGGCGCCGGCCACAACCTGGTCTACCAGGATGTGGAGGTTCTGCCGGGTCGCACCTATGTGGCGGCGGTCTGGGCCAAGGCGCGGGATCTGGGCGGCACGGGTTTCGGAACCGCTGCCGGCGACTCGGCGGGTCTGGTCATCCAGGAACTCGATGGCCTCGGGGCGGTCCGCGCCACGCATCGGGGGTCGGCCATCACCAAGGCCTGCGACTGGACCAAGCTGGACGTGACGGTTGCCGCCCAGCCGGACACACGGGTGCTGCGCTTCCTGCTGGACACGGTGATCGGGAGCAAGTACGACCTGGGCAGTGTGACCTACGATGACTGCGTGCTGGTGGAAGCTGGGGCGCCGGGGAAGGATTGAGCCGCGGCCGCACTCGGTCCGTGGCTTGTTTCCGGCGTCTGCGCGCCTATGGTGTGCGGCCGTAACCGGCGCCATATACCGAGGAGTCTTGCCATGCTGAAGAAGACCTGGGTCCGAATCGTCGTGGGTCTGCTGATCGTGCTGCTGGTGGCCATCACCATCGCCTACCAGTGTCTCGGCTTCATGGTCAGGAAGGGGATCACCACCGTCGGTCCGACGCTGACCGGCTGTCCGATCTCGCTGCAGAGCGTGAGCGTGCGTCTGCTGCGCGGCGAACTGGCGCTGACCGGTCTCGTGGTTGGCAACCCCGCGGGCTACACTGCCGACTCCGCCCTGGCGCTGGGGAAGATCCGTGTCGCCTTCGATCCCAGGTCGGTGTTGGGTCCGGTCTTTCGCGTGACGGAGGTCACCGTTGAGGCCCCCGAGATCACCTACGAGTTGGGGCTGGGCGGCAGCAACCTCGGTACCATCCTTGCGAAGGTCGAGGCCTTCGGCGGCAAGGCGGAGGGTCAAGCGGCCACTCCGTCCGCGAAACCGGGCAAGAAGGTGGTCATCGACCTGGTCACGGTTAAGGACGCCAAGGTTCGCCTGGCGAGCAGCCTGGCCAGCGGCATCGTGGCCCCGGTTCCTCTGCCGGACGTGGTGATCCGTGATATCGGCAGAGGGGAGCAGGGCGCTGGCCTCGACGAGGCCACGCGCCTCATCCTGACGGAGGTGCTGACGTCGGTCAAGGGGATCGCCAGCCAGGCCGGCGCCACTCTTGACGCCGTCAAGGGTGCCGGCGCCGCTGCCAAGGAGGGTGCCGGCGGCGTCCTCAAGGGTGTCAAGGGCCTGCTCGGTGGGAAGTCCAAGTAGGTGACATACGCCCGGGTGCGCAGCGGGCCTGGAGGAGAGTGGCACGCGATGGTCTCCCGTGAAGGTCGCGAGTACCTGCAGCAACTGCGTCAGCGGCCGGCCTTTGGCGCCAGCGGCAATGCGTTCGACCTCGAGGGGCTGCGCCTGGGCATGGGGTTGCGCCAAGCGCCCGCGGATGCCGCGGTTACCTGTCGTCGCGCGCCGGTGGGTGGCGTTCCCTGCGAGTGGGTCGTCGCGCCGGGGGCTGATCTGGCGGTGCGGTTGCTGTATCTGCACGGTGGAGGCTACGTCTCCGGCTGCGGTGCGAATTACGTCCCCCTGGCGGCGGAGCTGTCGGCGGCGGTGCGGTGTGCGGTGCTCCTGCCCGACTACCGGCTGGCGCCGGAGCACCGTTTCCCGGCCGGGCTTGAGGACTGCGTTTGCGCTTACCAGGGGATGCTCGCGGCCGGGCCGGACGGCAGCGGGCCGGCGCGGGCGACGTTCATCGCCGGGGATTCGGCCGGCGGGGGCCTGTGCTTGTCGACCCTGCTGGCGCTGCGGGATCGGGGCCTGCCGCTGCCGCTGGCCGCGATGCCCCTGTCGGCCTGTACCGATCTGACCATGGCCAGCCCGTCCATGCGTACCGAAGAGGATCCGATCTGCAGCGCGCGCGCCATGCCCGTGTTTGTGAAGCTCTACCTGGGTGACGCCGATCCGGGCGCGCCGCTGGTCTCGCCGCTGTTCGGCGATTTCCGTGGCATCCCGCCGCTGCTGATCCAGGTCGGTGAGCACGAGATGCTGCGCGACGACAGTGTTCGTCTGGCGGCCAAAGCGCGGGCGGATGGGGTCGACGTGAGGCTCGAAGTCTGGCCGGGCATGGTTCACGTCTTCCAGATCCGTGGGCTCCCCGAGAGCCGGGAGGCGGTCGCGCATCTGGCCGCGTTCATGCGCTCGTTTCTGGTCGCGCTTCAGGCCTAGTTTGCCGCATCTCGCATTGGCGCGGCAGCGACGCTATACTCCGTCGCCATGCGTCTCTCCAGGCTGTTCTCATTCGGTCTGCTGGTCCTGGCACTCCCGTGGATGCCGGAGGTTGCCGGGCAGATCTATGCGGATGTGCAGGTCAGCGGTGGGGTCACGGGTACCTTCACCATCACCCTGGAGCACCGGAAAGTTCCCGGTACCGTGGCCAACTTCATCGGCTTGGCCAGCGGCCAGCGTGGCTGGCTGGACCTGACCACGGGCCTGATCCGCTACACGCCCTTCTACGACGGCATCGTCTTCCACCGCGTGATTTCCGGGTTCATGAACCAGACCGGCTCCAGGGCGGGCGATGGCAGCGATGGTCCGGGGTATACCTTCCGCGACGAGTTCGATGCCACCCTGCGGCACGATGCGGCCTACGTGGTTTCGATGGCGAACAGCGGCAAGCAGACCAACGGCAGCCAGTTCTTCATCACGGCCAAGCCGACGGCCTGGCTCGACGACGTCCATACCGTTTTCGGCCACGTCACCGCGGGCACGGCGGTCGTCGACCGCATCAACGCCACGCCGACAACCGGCAGTACCGGCTCGCCGGCGGACCGGCCATTGACGCCGATCCGTATCGCTGCGATCAGCCTGCGTGGCCCGTCGCTGGCCACCTTCGATCACGATCCCGCCTGGTTGCCGAAGCTCCGCAATGCAGAGCCGCTGCTGCAGAAGTCGGCGACGGCCGTCACGCTGGACTACGAGCGCCTGCCCTTCTCGGACTACCGCGGCTACCACAGCAGCGACCTGACGACCTGGGCCTCGTTCTTCAGCGCGTACTTCGCCGACGCAGCGCCCGTCGCTGTCATCAACGTCACCTCTACTGCCGTCGGGGCCACGCATTTCTACCGGCTGGCGCGCTTGGACTACTCGACCTGTGCCTTGCCGGATATCGTCGGCAATACCTTCCACCTCGGTGCGCCGCTCAACGGGACGGTGGCGCTGAATGCCACGCGGACCGGTGGCAGCTGGACCGTCGACGGCGGCACGGCCGCGGCGCTGCTGACCGCCAGCTACACTCGACAGCCCTATGCTCCCCGGCTCTATGTGGTGCTCGGCAGCGGCAGCTACTACCTGCTCAGTCTGCATCGTTCGACCGCCACGGCTGGCGCCTACGTCGGCCGGACGACGGTCAGTGGTCTCGCGAATGTTTCCGGCAGTTATACGGTTGCGCCGTAAGCATGGATAGGGGTGGCGGACATGAGGAACAGGCTCGGCGTTGCGGTGGTCGTGCTGTCGGTGCTGGCTGGCCTTCGCGCCGAGGATGTGGGGGCTACCTCCAGCACCGTCGGCTACGTGCGGGTAACGGTACCCGGCAACGGCGGTGTGGCCCTGATCGGGCTCAATCTCAAGCGCGCCAACGGCACGGCGCCGCTGAAGGTCTCAGAGATCTTCGGGACGGGGCAACTGGAGAAGGGCGACACGCCGGCGCTGGCGGACACGGTGCACGTCTGGGATCCGGATCGGGGCGCAGGGGGGGGCTTCATCACCGTCTTCCAGCGCCTGGACGGCGCCGTGTATGATGCCGAGACCCTGGCGGCCCTTGATCCGGCGATCCCGGCGGGGACGGCGCTGTTTGTCAGGACCAAGGCCGGGACGGCAGATCGGCAGCTCTTCCTGGCTGGGGAGGTGGTGTGCGAGGAGGTGCAGCAGGTGGCCATTCCCGCCGGTCTTAGTATGTTTGCCAATCCCTACGTTGCCACCCTTGATCTGAACCATGACGTGGGGGGCGAGTGGCCCGGGGCGACTGCGGGTGTTGTGCCCACGCTGGCGGACAATGTCTGGATCTGGAACCCGAACAAGCAGGTCGGGGGGGGCTACGACGTCTTCTTCCTGCACAGTGGCACTGGGAAATGGCACCGAATCGATGCCCCCGGCGTGGTGGCCAGCAACGCGGTTCTGGCCGTGGGTCGGGGTGCGTTCTACAACGCCCGTGAGCCGCTGGTGAACCAGCTTACACGGCCCTATCCGCGCTGAGTGGTACGGAGTCGACGGCGATAGCAACGGCGGGACGCCGGGGGGAGTGCATGGTGAGGTTAGGTGCGATGCGAACACTGGCCGTGGTCATGCTCGTGGCGGTTGGTGCGCTTGCCGATCCGGCGCTCTACTGGGGCAGCCAGAGGGCGGTTACCGGGGTGGCGGCGGGCCCGGATCTGGTAGGTCCGGATGGGACCGTTGTGCCCAGCGCTTCCACCTGGTTGATCCAACTGCTCGATCTGGGCAGCGGCGATGTGCTGGCCGCGGCCCCGACGGGTGCCATCGCGGATATTGGGCAAGGGGCGGCGACGGGCGTTCTCTATGCGACTCTGGCCGACGCGGGCCCCTGGCGGGGGCGCTCGGTGGGCACCCGCATCTTCAACGCCGAGAGTGCCGCCGTGGCCACGCACTGGGCGCTGTTCAGCGCGACCACGGTGCTGGCCTGGGACACCGTCCCCAGCCCACCGGGCACCTTCACGTACGATGCCGGTCACGTTGCCCAGGGCGACTGGCACGAGATCGACAACCGCCTGGCGCCGGGGAACCGCACGGCCTGCATCGGGAGCCCGGCGCCGCTCGTTGTGCCGGTGAACCTGGCCGTGGACCGGGACCTCAGTTCGCTCGCCTTCGTGCTGACCTTTGACCCGACGCGGTTGCGGGCCGTCAGCTACGGCGCCGCGGGGCGGACGGCGGTGGCGGCCCAGGCCGGTGGCATCGATCATGATAGTGGACGTATTCTGTTCACCTTCAGCAATTTAGGTGGTGGTGTCGCGATTACAGCGGGCAGTGGCCCGATCGCTGAGGTAGGGTTTGAGTTGCAGCCGGATGTCGCCGAGGGCAGCACGCCGTTGAGCCTTGGCAGCGTCGAGGCCTGGACGACCGCCCTGGCGCCGCACGAACTGAGCTTACACGCTGGCGCGGTCGGGATCGCCAACTGCTCGGTGTATACGCTGACGTACCTGGCCGGCGACCACGGGGCCATTGCCGGACCGACGCCGCAGGCGGTCAACCATGGCGCCGACGCTGCGGCTGTGACGGCCGTCCCGGCCTTCGGCTACCATTTCGCGGCGTGGAGCGACGGTGCGACGGCGAACCCCCGTCGGGATCTCCACGTCATCGCCAGCCAGAGTCTGACGGCGAGGTTTGACGTTTCCGAAGCCGTGCCTCCCAGCGGCAGTTTTCTGGGCGGGGTGGCGGCGACGGACAGTGCTGGGAGACGGCTCTGGGATCTGACCGGGAGCTATGTCACAACGGTGGCCGGCCTGCCGCTGACCATGGACCTGCTGCATGAGCCCACCGGGAGGCTGACCGGGCTGGCGACACTGGCGGTCGGCAAAGCGACGGCGGTCCATCTGCCTGTCAAGGGCAGCGTCAAGGGCGCCGGGGGCGGCATCGTGCTGAAGGGCTCCCTGGCGGGGGCCGATCCGACGCAGGCGGTCAACGTGGCGCTGGCCTTGCGGCTGACGGTGGACCCTGTACTCCGCCAGCTTGTCGGGCAGATCACCGGCAGCATCCGCAACAACGGTTCGACCACGCCGGTGACGGCCGACGTTGCCTTGGCCATCCCGGCGCCGATGGACGGAACCTGGACGTTGTGGTTCCAACTCGAGCCGGTACGGCGGGGAGTGACGGGCATGGCCCGGCTGACGCTGGCCAACGGTGTGGAGTACGCCTACCTGGCCGCGGGCCGGTCGGCTGGTCAGAGTGTCGTGCTAAGCCTTGTGGGTGCCCCTGGAGGCCCCGGCGCACGGGCCGTCCGGATGCGGGTCAGCATCACCCCGTTGGCGGGCGGCTGGGCGCGTCTGGAGGGGGTCTCGGGTGGCGGGTACGGGCAGACGCTGGTGTGGTAAGTGCCAGCGGGAGGATACTCATGCGCAAACGTGGACAACGGGCGGCGTTAGCGGCGCTGCTGGGCCTCTGGGGAGCAACGGCAATGTCGGCAGCGGAGAGTACCGTGGACCTGACACTGAACGGGCTGCAGATCACGCTGGACGCGCAGACGGGTGGCATCCTGAAGCTGGCTTGCGCGGGGCCGGGAACCCTCCTGGAGACGGACCAAGCCGGCGCCGGTCTGCTCGACCTGGCTTGCCCGCTGCCCACCTTCGAGCCCTTGCGGCTGGCCACGCGCTACGCCGCGCGGGCCGAGATCACGCGCAGCGCCGAGGGCGTGACCGTCGCCTGGCCGCAGTTGGGTGCAAGTCGGGACCTCGCCTTGAGCGGACCGGTGGCGGCCACGGTGCGCATCACCGCGGCGCCCGATGGCCGCTCGGTGCTTCTCTCCTGCGAGGTCCGCAATGGCACCGACCGGCCACTGCGCCAGGTCCTGTTTCCTGATCTCAACGGCTTGCTGCCCAGCGCTGGCGTGGACCGCACCATCCTCAAGACGGGCGGCTTCGGCAGCGCGCCGTTTCGGGAGTTGAGGCTTTCGGAGAGCGACGAGTTCTACGCCCAGACCAACGCTTGGCGCGAGTACAAGTCGGGCGGCATGTTCAGCGAGATGTGGATGCGCTGGTTCGACCTGGGCGGCCTGCAGGGCGGCCTTAGCCTGTTTCCCCGTCTGTGGGGTTGGGAGCCGCGCAGCAGCCTGTTGGTGCACCTGTCGCCCCTCACGCAGAAGCTACGGCTGATGTGTGCCCATGAGGTCACCATCGAACCGGGGCAGACCTGGAGCAGTGAGGTTTGGGTGCTGACGGCGCATCGCGGCGGCTGGGCGAAGGGCATTGAACCGTACCGCGAGTGGGCTCGGCAGCATGTGAAGCGGGTGGTGCCGGTCCCGGACCATGTCCGCCGCGGCCTGGGCTTCCGTTCGGCTTGGATGTGCCAGAACCAGCCGACGGATCCTGCCGGCGATGCGGTCTGGCGCTTCCGCGATCTGCCAGCGCTGGCCCGCGATGCCAAGGAGCACGGGCTTGACGAGATGGTGCTCTGGAGTACGCACCCGGGGTTCTCGCTGCCGACGCCGACGCCTTTCCCGCACCTGGGTACGGAGGAGGAGCTGGCGCAGGCGGTGGCGGAGTGCCGCCGCCTGGGCGTCAACGTGGCCCCGTTCGTCAGTGTGTTGCAGGCGAACAAGGCCACCGGTCCGCGCTATGGCCTGAAGGTGCCCGATACCGGCGGCTGGACCTACCACACGGAATTGGTGCCGCGCTTCAATCCGCCCTACGCCGGAAACTACGCCTGCGCCCAGGTCGACACCGCGAACGCCCAGTGGCAGGCGGATGTGCTGGCCTTTGCCAAGCACTTGGTGGACCTCGGCATCCCCTCGCTGAGTTGGGACCAGTTCTGGGCCACGCCGACGGAGCCTAACATTCAGACCCTGGCCGCGCAGATCCGGGCCTACTCGCGGAGCCGGGACCCGCAATCGACCTTCTCGGGCGAGGAGCTGTGGAACATCGAGGTCGACTGCGACACCTTGGACTATACCTGGAACTGGGGTGGCTACCGCGACTGCCAGGCCTACACCAATGTCTTCCCGGTGCCGCGCCGGAACCTCAACATCAACCGCTCCGTGGGGGAAGTGAAGCGCGGGTTTCTGGATGGCTTCTACCTCAATGTCTGGCCGGCCAAGCCGGGCGGCGTGAATGGTTCCGACTGGATCGCCGCCAACGCCGATCTCAGCCGCGCCCTCAAGCAGTGCGACCGCCTGCGCACCCGCTTCACCGACGCAATTGCCGATGGTATCTTCATCGGCGACTGCCTCCTCACCGAGGAACGCCCCGGGGTGCACGCGACCGCGAGGGTACTGCCTGACCGCGTGCTGCTGCTCGTCACCAATGAGGGCGCCGGCGCCGACGTGACCCTGAAGATCGACCTCAGTCCGTGGCTGCCGGCTCCGGCGGGAGGCTACACCGCCTGCGCCTACGACGCCGACGGGAATCCGACCGGCAGCGTGCCTTTCGGCAGCGGGCCGCAGCCGTTCCTCGCCAGCGCCATGGGGACCCTGGAGACCCGCGCGGTGGAGTTCATCAAGGCGCCGTGACCCGCGCACGGGGCGGGCGCCAGGGCTGTTCCAAGATCGCGGTTCCCGCTACGGGTGAGCGCGTGAGAACGTGAAAGCGTGGATTCGTGGCAGACGGCCGGCACACGCGCCGTAACCCTCACGCAATCACGCTCTCACGCTTTCACCGTGCCGGTG
>CAILUI010000418.1 GCA_903837355.1 uncultured Victivallales bacterium | reverse complement strand
TGCCGGGGCCAAACACGTGGTGTACTGCTCGACGGTGTGTACCTACGGCGTGCAGTATGACTGGTTCCCCGTGACCGAAGACCACCCGTTGCGGCCCATCACCGACTACGGTCGCAACAAGGTCGCCGCGGACCGCGTCTTCATGGAGGCCTACTACCGCGATGGCTTCCCGATCACCATCATCAAGCCCACGACGACCTTCGGGCCCCAGTGGTCGTTGTTGCGCCAGATCGCCTGGGAGGCAACCTGGGTGGACCGCGTCCGCAAGGGCAAACCGATCGCCGTCTGCGGCGATGGGCGCGCCCTGCACCAGTGGCTGCTGGTGGACGAGGCGGCGCCGGCCTTCGTCTTCACCCTCGGCCGGGAGCGCTGCATCGGCCAGACGTACAACATGATGAAGAGCGAGTCCGGCACCTGGGCCGACTACCATCGGACGGCCATGAAGGTCATCGGACGCGAGGTCGAGTTGGTCGGGGTGCCGCTGGATACGCTGCTGGCGGCCAAGGTGCCCAATGTCGGCATCTGCCGCGATATCTTCTCCCACAACAGCATCTACAGCCCGGCGCGGTTGATGCGGGATGTGCCCGAGTTCCGCCCCCGGCTTTCCCTCGAGGCTTCCATCGCTTGTGTCTACGAGGCGATGTGTCGCGAGAAGCGCGTGCCGGACTCCGACGCGGAGACCTGGGAGGACCGGCTGATCGCAGCGCAGCGTCAGGTCGGCGAACGGGCGCTGGGGTGAGCCTGGCCATCCCAAGCTTGTAGGAGAACCGCGGTTCTCATCAAGACCCGGGCGGGCGGGCGGGGGCGGCCCGCCCCTGTTCCGGGCCGGGCGGACTTGCTGCGGCGGCCCAGGCCTGTTCCGGGCCGGGCGGTACGACCCGGCCCGTTGGAGGGCGGCGCTGCGTCGCCGCCGCGGCGCTCGCGCAGGAGCGCCCTCCAACGCCCGTCGCGCCGCGGCGGGCGGAATGAGACCGCGAGGCCTGGCCGGGCGGGTTTCTCCCCTCGACCTCTCGCCCCCGCATCTTCTCAGCGCTTCCGACCGGCTGGCGAATTTCCGCGGAGCGCCAATGCATTCGGGGCCTCGCTCGTCACTTCAGCATGTGCCGTCCTGTCGGTTAGTACCGCGCGGGGCGGGGTTGGGTGGGGTCAGACGACCGAGGAGAGGGTCTGCTTCGGCAGGCGCTGGTATAGTCGTGACGGCGCGACCTCAGGGGCGGTACCGTCCGGGAGCTCAGGGTAGAGGAGACGTGCAGAGTGAGCGAACTGCAAGGTCCGCGCCGGGACTTCAACGCACGCTCCTTTGCGCTTGGGCTAGTCAGCCTGACGTTACTCGCGGTCTGGTCGCATTGGCACAACGTCATCGCGGTCAACCGCACCTCCCTCAACGATGGCTCGCCGCCGGTGGGCGCGGTGGGCGTGTTTCTCGGGGTCTTTCTGTTAGTGCTGCTCTGGGAACTGTGCAACCGCAAGCTGCGTTTGCCCCGGGGCGAGTTGATCGTCGTCTATGCCATGCTGATGGTGGCCGCGCCGTGGATGAGCCACGGCATCTGGTACCGCTTCATCGGCCTGGTCTACACCATCCCGCGCGATGCCGACCAGGAACGGCTCTACCCGCATTACTCGGACAAGCTCTGGCCGCACGGCCCGCAACTGAACGGGAACCGCGATCTTGCCAAGGGCTTCGAAGGGTACCACCTAACCATCGCTCCAACGAAGGACGATGACGACGTCGAGGCCGCCCTGCCCGAGTCGGCCGGGCGCGTGACCCTCGAGGCGGTCAGTGCCGAGGCGCAGCAGGTGACCCGCTGCCTGACCATGCGGACCCAGGACGTGGAGCTGCTGAAGCTGCGCTGCCGCATCCCCACGGTTGTGGCTGGCCGCGTGCAACTGGTGCCGGGGGAGAATTACCTGCTCAGCTACCTGGCCCGCATC
>CAILUI010000417.1 GCA_903837355.1 uncultured Victivallales bacterium | reverse complement strand
TCTGGACTGCCTGCCCGGTAGGTTCGGTGCTGATCGCCATAGTGACAAGCACCATAGCAGGCAACCACAAAATATCCAGAACTACAATGCAACTTATTCTACTGCAGTATATTCCATATTATTATAAAACCACCCTGCTGGGCGGGGTTGTGGCCAGACCTGAACCGAGGGTATCCGCCTGTTTTGGCGCCCCGGACACTTGACTATAATGCGTAGAGATATTAGTATAATAGGTGGAACGAGGTACTATTTAGTTAGGGTCAATAGTCGCGCCTGTGGGAGGCATGCCATGGACACTCGACAGATCCTGGAGGAGTTCCCCGCCTACCTGGAAGCCAACCGCCTCGCTCGGCCGCAGCACATCCCATTTCTGCGGCGCTGGGCGGAACGGTACGTCAACGCCCCGGCCGACCCGGCCCTCGCTCCCGATGAAGCGGTACCTGACCCATCTGGCGATGGAGCGGCATGTCTCCGCGTCGACGCAGAACCAGGCGTTCTGTGGTCTGCTCTTCCTGTTCCGTGAGGTCCTGCTGCAGCCCCTGGACGGCCTGCAGGACACGGTCCGAGCCAGGCGTGGGGAGAAGCTGCCGGTGGTGTTCAGCCAGGAGGAGGTCCAGCGCCTGCTTGCCGCCATGGAAGGGACGACGAAGCTCATGGCACAGATCACGTACGGGGCTGGCCTGCGGCTCATGGAGTGCGTACGGCTGCGGGTGAAGGACCTTGACCTGGACCAGCACCGGCTCCTGGTGCGCTCGGGGAAGGGAGACAAGGACAGATCGACTCTCCTGCCGCAGGGCCTGCTGGCGCCACTGCGGAAGCATCTTGCACGGGTGAAGGAGCTGCACGAACGGGACTTGGCACAGGGACACGGTGAGATCCGGCTGCCGGATGCCCTGGGGCGGAAGTACCCGAACGCCGGCCGGGAGTGGCCGTGGCAGTACGTGTTCCCATCGAGCATCCTGTCGCCGGACAGAGAGGATGGGGTATTGCGCCGATTCCATACCGCGGAGAGCAACCTGCAGAAGGGGGTCAGGGAGGCACTGCGGAAGGCGCAGATCGTGATGCATCTGCTGCGCTCGGGCAGGGTGACGGAGCGGGACCTGGTGGCACAGGGGAACGGGTCGACAGAGGCGGTGGTGCGGGGCACTTACAACCACTCGAAGCTGGAACAGGCACGGGCGGCGGCGGTCAGGGTCGCGGCGGCGATGCCGGAGGTGAAGTGGTAACGTTACCGCTCTGCCGGCGCCTGCTCGGGGGCGGCAGCAGCGGCTGGTTCGCACTTCTCATACAGCGTCTCGGGAGCCACATCGAACCCGCAATCCCAGGCGAGAGTTGGCCACGAGTCCAAGTGGAACCGGGAGAAAGCCTGCGGGTCCCGCAACGGTGAAGCAGCGGCATATGCGTGCACGGTTTCCCTGAGGTCAACTTCCCCGGATCTCCCGTCGTTGAACTCGAGGAAGACTCGGAAGTCCCCGAGATACTTCGCTTCCTTCAGGTAGACACACTCTTTCATGGCGTCCTCGCTCAGACCAAGGGTTCCAGCTTGTGGAAATCATGAGACTTCCACATTTCCAGCAACTCATGCCGGTGCATCTCTGCCCATTCCTCGACCAAGCCGCGTACCCTGGCGGGAATATTCCCGGCCATCACGTTCAGCGATTCGACCTCGATGGAGGCGCGGTATTCGTTGTACGTCACATGGAAGTGCGGCGGATTATGCTCGTCAAAATACATCGTTATCACGATACCAAGGAATCGGCAGATCTCTGGCATGTCAGGTTGTCCTTTCTCGTTTCCATGGTGCGAACGACAAGGCTCTGCGGTCGGCACAGCCGTCCGCAGGAGCCAGTGGTTCGGGGTCATTTCAGCCGGTCGCGAGTCCAAGCTGGATTCCGACGGCAGTCCAAGACTGCGCGAACCCGAGCCTGGCCGCTTTCGACGCGGTAGTATATGGCGAAAGGGAACCGCCTCGACAGCATTCGACTGTACCCCAAGTATACGGGGTGTATCCCCGCGAAAAAGCCCAGCGAGCCAATGTCCGACCAGAGGGAATCCAGGAAATACATCCCCAGTCCTTCCGACTGCCGTTCGTAGAAGCGATAGCCGTCCGCAAGATCGGCAAGCGCTTCCTCAAGCACCACGACTTTCACTGAACCTGGCTCCGGACTCTGCGCTTCGCCTCATCCAGATCAACGAATTCCGCTTCCCCCGCTTGGATTCGCTGTTCCCGCGCCCGTAACACCTCACCGTGCCACTCGGGAGAAGGGATGGCGTTATCGATGTGGCAGAGATCGTCCCATATGTCCTCCATTGCGCGAAGCTTCTCGGGAACTGTCATTCTGTCCAGCGGCAGTGTTGCGTGCATGATCGTCTCCTGTTCGCGTCAGGTGTTGTGTCGCGATGTTCTCCATTCATCAGTATTGCAGCGCCCGAACGTACGGCTCAGCGCGGTACTCCGGCGGCTGGAGCCGGGCGTTCGGCCCCATTGTCACGCGCGCTACGGGAACGGCGCGTTACGTATTCACGAAGCACGCCATCCATCCGCGATTGCCAACCTTCGCCCGTGGACTTGAAGTAGGCAACGACCTCAGGGCTGTAGCGCACAGACACGAGCAGCTTCGTGTTTCCGGATCTCGGTCGCCCCCGCAGGGCTCGGATTGGCACCATGGCCCTTAACTGCCCCGGCGTGAGTGGCTGTGCGTCAGGATCTTCCCTGGCGGCCGCGGTAATGGCTTTGTCCTCTTCTGCGGTAGGCAGGAGAACGGTGGGGCGCTTAGAGGTTCTCGACATAGTGCTTCACCTCGCGACGATTGGCTCGGCGCAGGCTGATGACCCTGCGCACGTCGCCACGGTCTACAAACGCCACGCAATACAAGATCTGGGTTCTCGGGACGAGCGCGACCATTCGCGTCTCACCGTACTCGAACCGTTCGTCGATCCACACCAGCGCCGCCTCCCAGTCGAGCTCACCGGCAGTTGACAGGAACACGCCGTGCTTCGCGTGGTTCGCCGCGTCTTTGGCTGGATCGAACTCGATTCGCATGGTTTACTGTAGCTACAAGAAAGGCCCTTGCCAACGGACCGTACATGGTGCCGCGACTCTCCATTGGCACGAACGCTATGGCTCAGCGCGGTACTCCGCTGGCTGAAGCCGTATGATCGGACCTATCTCATCGTTGGATACCCAGGTCCTTGCATATCTTCCCGGCAAGTTGGTTGCTGATCTCGACATGCCGTGGGACTGCCGATCGCCGGTTGAGAGTGGTGTTCGCCCACCACGAGTGGCTCGCACCCTCCCGGATGAACTCGACCCGCTTCATACGGTCACCGGTTCCTCTGTGTAATCGGACACGGCGGCGGCCACAGCGTCCTGTCGGTTGAACTCGAGTGCCTCTCTCAGGGTTACTCTCAAGCTCTCGATCAACTTCGCACGGGTCCTTTCCTGGCAGTTGACTCCCGGTACCTCCTCAATCCAGCCGATCCACCAAGCCCCGTCCTGCTTCGTCACTGCCGTGTACGTGTTCGCCATATGCTCAATCTCCGTTGTTCACCTCAGGGTCCGAACGATCTGGCGTGTGGCTGAGGCGCGTTTCGCGCCCAATAGCCCACGACGCCGTTGTTCGATTCATCTTATCTGTTTCAGTTGTTGTCCAGGTTTCTCCTGAACAAAGACCGTGATATCCGGATGGACGGAAACGTGCTTCAGCCCGTCTTGGGAGTAACACGCAACAGAGATTCTCTGGCCGGAAGGCAGTGGATAGTCGAAATACCCAGTCCCTCCCGACCAAGGCCCCATTTTGCCCTCGACACCAAACAAGCGAGTGAGTTCCGTTGTCGGCATGTCTGGCCGGATGTTTGCGACGAGGCTTGTGACGGAAGATGTTCCGGCGTCGCCTGAGCGCACGGGTGCGTTACATCCCGCTGACACAAGCATCAGACTCAATATGATCATCATTTTCATTTCTGAACCGAACAATTATTAGACTGTAGAGGTCGCTTTCCAGACTTTGGCCAGGCCTGGGGCGTCCGGCGGGCGGTATTCCCTTCCACCTAATCTGGCCAACGGGGGCGCCGCCGTGGTCCCCCTGAACACCGCTGGATACCGTTCCAGTAGTACGATACACCTGTCCGGTCAGGCCTGCAAGCTGCAGCACTGGACGGGGTTGTGACCAGACTTGGCCCGAGGGTATCCGCCTGTCTTGGCGCTCCGGATTCTTGACTAGAAGGCGTAGATATATGAGTATAATAAGTGGAACAAGGTGCTATTCAGTTAGGGTCAATAGTCGCGCCTGTGGGAGGCATGCCATGGACACTCGACAGATCCTGGAGGAGTTCCCCGCCTACCTGGAAGCCAACCGCCTTGCGCGGCCGCAGCACGGGCGGCGGCGGTCAGGGTGGCGGCGGCGATGCCGGAGGTGGAATGGTAAGGTCAAGGCTATGCAGGCCCGCGCACTGCGGGGTCGGCAGCTGCCGGTGGTTGGCCGTCTGCGATGCCTTGTCTCGCTCTGAGTTCTGTCAGGTACGTGTCCATGTGTTCCCTAAGGTGGCGGGTGCGGACTGCCTCCGCGCACAAGCCGGTGCCGTTCCGCCAGAGTTGGCCGGTACTCCTCGAGTGCCGCCTTCCCACCTATCCAGACTCTCGCCACCGTCGACTCGTCGACCCAGCCATGGAACGGTGTTCGGGGACTGGTGACTCCATCACGGCCAGAGGCAGGTTGTCGGGATTGCACAGCAGATTGCGGACCGCGTCAACCGCCCGTCATGAGTGGAGATGGCGGCAAACGCGGCGCGCGGGGCTATGGTGAGGGGGTTCGCACACGCCAGCCAGCAGGAGGGCAGCATGTCCATCAAGTCACGCATCCGGACGATTCCCGATTACCCCAAGCCGGGCATCCAGTTCCGGGACATCACCACGCTCCTCAAGGACGCGGAGGGGTTCCGACTGATGCTCGAGGGGTTCACCCGGCGCTACCGTTCCGACGCGGTTCAGGTGGACGTCGTTGCCGGGATTGAGGCGCGGGGGTTCATTGTGGGTGGGGCCATCGCCGGGGCTTTGGGGAAGGGCTTCGTGCCGATTCGTAAGGCTGGCAAACTGCCGGGCGAGACGATCACGCAGGAGTACGCGCTGGAGTACGGCACCGACCGCATCCAGGTCCACAAGGATGCCTTCGCGGCCGGCACCCGCATCCTGCTCGTCGACGACCTGCTGGCTACCGGCGGCACCGCGCTGGCGGCGGCGGCGCTGATCGAGAAGCTCGGCGGCATCGTGGCCGAGATCGCCTTCATCGTCAACCTGCCGGAGGTAGGGGGCGAGAAGCGGCTGCACGCGCAGGGCTACAAGACCTTCTTCCTCACCGAGTTCGAGGGCGAGTAGACGCGCATGCCACGACCTGCAGCGGAACGCTCGCGGTTTCTGCCCGTCTCGCGGGCGGACATGGCGGCGCGTGGCTGGGACCAGCTCGATGTGCTGTTGGTCAGCGGCGACGCCTACGCCGACCATCCTGCCTTCGGGGTGCCGCTGCTGGGCCGGGTGTTGGAGGCGGCGGGCTACCGCGTCGGCATCGTCGCACAGCCGCGCTGGGACGCGCCGACGGACATCCAGTGCCTGGGCCGGCCGCGGCTGTTCTGCGGGATCTCGGCGGGCGGCCTGGACTCGATGCTGGCCCACTACACGGCGTTCCGCAAGAAGCGTTCCGACGACGCTTACACGCCGGGCGGTCTGGCCGGTCGGCGGCCGAATCGGGCCTGCATTGTCTACAGCAACCTGGTGCGGCAAGCCTTTCCCGGTCTGCCCGTCATCCTGGGCGGCATCGAGGCCTCGCTGCGGCGCGCCGTGCACTACGACTTCTGGAGCGACAGCGTGCGGCGCAGTCTGTTGCTCGACGCCAAGGCTGATCTCATCCTCTACGGCATGGCGGAGTCCACCCTGGTTGAGGCGGCGCGGCGCCTGCAGGGCGGCGCCAGTCTCGAAGGCCTTCCCGGGGCAGCCTACATCGGGGCGCGGCCGGCGGAGGCCGAGCTCCTGCCCGCGTACGAGGACATCCTGGCGCGGCCGGCGGCGCTCCTGGAGGCCACGATGGCCATCGAGCGGCAGGTGCACCAGGGCACGGCGGTACTGGCCCAAGCTCACGGTAACCGCTTCGTGATCCTCACGCCGCCGCCGCTCGCGGCATCCGGCTGCGCCGACCTCGAGCGCATCGCGGCGCTGCCGTTCACCCGCGATCCACATCCTGACTACAGCGAGCGCATTCCGGGGCTGGACATGGTGCGCTGGAGCGTGACGGCCGTCCGTGGGTGCGGCGGCGGTTGCTCGTTCTGCTCGCTGGCGCTGCACCAGGGCCGGCGCATCCGCTCGCGGTCGCAGGCTTCCGTGTTGCAGGAGATTCGGGCGATGGTGCGGCACCCGGAATGGTCGGGTGCGGTCACGGACATCGGCGGACCGACGGCGAATTTCTGGGGGGCTGCCTGCGCTGGCGACCCATCGCGCTGCACGCGGCCCAGTTGCCTTTCGCCTGGCATCTGTCCACACTTGAAGCCGCGGCAACGCGAGTATCTGGGACTGCTGCGGGCGGCCCGTGCCGTGCCTGGCGTCAAGCACGTGCGGGTGGCCAGCGGCGTGCGCCACGACCTGGCGCTGCAGGATGCGGAGTTCGCCCGCGGCCTGACGGCGGAATTCGTCGGCGGACAACTGAAGCTGGCCCCCGAGCACTGCGTCGACCAGGTGCTGACGTTGATGCGCAAGAGTGATTTCAGTCTCTTTGAGCGCTTTCTCGAGGTCTTCGGTAGGGTGAGTGCAGGCGAGGCGCGGGAGCAGTATGTTGTGCCCTATGTGATGAGTGCTTTTCCGGGCTGTACGATGGATGATATGAAACAGTTGGCGGCCTGGTTCCGGGCCCAGGGCTGGCAGCCGCAGCAGGTGCAGTGTTTCGTACCGACGCCGGGCACGGTGGCGACGGCGATGTTCTATGCCGGCTGCGACCCCGCCTGCCGTCCTATCCATGTGGCGCGGACGGATCGCGAGCGCGAAGACCAGCACAGCGCGCTACTGCCGGGCCGGCATCTGCCGCCGGGCCAGGTGGCGGGGGCGCCACCGCCACCGCGTCCGTCGCCTCAGGCTGGGGGTCGGTTGCGGGCGGGCGCGAGGCCACGGAGATCCTCCCGATGAGTTCATCTGATCCAGCCGCCGTCTGGCTCGGGGATGCGTTTGGGGCTGCCGTGCGGGGCACGCCGGTGCAACGGCTGCCAGCGGCGACGCGAAGCTTGGCGGCGCGGGTGCTGCTGGGGGAGTATGGCCGCCGCATGGCGCGCGCGACCTTTGCCTTGACCGACGCCGAAGCCGGGGCGCCGGCCGAACTGCGTGCCGCGCATGCGGTCATGCGCATCGCCGAGCAGGCGCCACTGTGGGTGAGCGCCGAGGAGCGACTGGCGGGGGCGGCGCCGTTGCTGGAGTCTGCCTATCACCAGATGCCCGTGGCCGGCGTGGCCGGGACCAGTCACACCACGCTCGGCTTCGAACGCGTGCTGCGTGAAGGGCTCGGGGCCTGGCGGACGCGGATCGCGGCCCGGCGTGCCCACGGCGACCTGGACACCGATCAGGCGGTGTTCCTCGCTGCCGAGGAGCGCTGTCTCGAGGCGATGGCGGTCTGGCACCGCCGTCTGCTGGCGGAACTCGCAACCCAGGCCGCGGCGGCGCCGGCTGCCGAGCGCCGGCGGCTGGAAGAGGTCGGCGCCGCGCTGGCGCCGGTTCCGGAAAACCCGCCGCGGACGTTCCGCGAGGCCCTGCAGGCGCTCTGGTTTCTCTGGGAGTTCCAGCGTCTGTGCGGCAACTGGTCGGGACTTGGGCGCGTGGACAAGATGCTGGGCCCCTTCCTGCACCACGACCTGGCCGAGGGCGTGATCGCGCTGCCCGAGGCGCGCGATCTGCTGGCGCACTTCTGGATCAAGGGCTGCGAGTGGATCGGCTGTCGGCAGGATCACGGCTCCGGGGGTGGGGATGCGCAGTTCTATCAGAATGTCGTGCTGGGTGGCGTCGACGAGGGCGGCCGCCAGGTCTGTAACGACGTCACTTACCTTATCCTCGACATTGCCGAGGAACTGCATATCAGCGACTTCCCCATCGCGGTGCGGGTTGGCCCGCAGACGCCCGAGCGCCTCTGGCGGCGCCTTGCCGAGGTGCAGCGCCTGGGCGGTGGCATCGTCTCGATCTACAACGACGAACTCATCGTCCGCTCCCTGGTCGAGTTCGGCTATCCGCTGGCAGACGCCCGCGATTTCGCCAACGACGGCTGCTGGGAGGTGACGATCCCCGGCAAGACCGCGTTCTCCTATTGCCCCTTTGACCTGCTGCAGGTTTTCCAGAACACGCTGGGGCTCGGACCGGTGGGGCTGGTCACGCCCGACTGCGCCACCTTCGAGGCCTTCTACGCCCTCTTCCGGGATAAGCTCCGTGAAACCCTGGAGGCGATCGGCGCGCACAGCGCGGGGGCCTTCCGGCAGGGCCCGCCGTCGCCGCTGCTATCGCTGTTTGTCGAGGACTGCATCGAGTCGGCACGTCCCTACCACGGGCGCGGGGCACACTACACCGTGCTCAGCCCGCATGCGGGCGGCATGCCGGATACCGCCAACAGCCTCTACGCGCTCAAACGCCTGGTCTTTGACGAGCAGCGTTTCAGCCTGTCCCAGTTGGCCGACATCCTGCGGCGGGACTGGGAAGGGCACGAGGATCTGCGGCAGGCCCTGCGGCGCGACCTGGTGCTCTATGGCAATGACGACGAGGCTGCCGACGCGCTGCTGACCCGCGTCTTCTCCGACTTCGTGTCCATCTGTCGCGAGCAACCGTGCCGCCACGGCGTGCTGATGCCGCCCGGGATCAGCACCTTCGGGCGCGAGCTGGCCTTTCGGCCGCAGCGTACGGCGCAGCCCTTTGGCGCCAAGGCGCACGAGATCCTGGCCAGTAACCTGGCGCCCACGCCGGGCACTGACCGGCGTGGCCCGACCGCGGTCATTCGGTCATTCTGCAAACAGGACTTCTCGAAGTTGACCTGCGGGACGCCACTGGACCTGAAATTCCACCCGGGATGCCTGGCCGACGAGCGTGGTGTGGAGGCCTTGGTAACCCTGCTCAAGGCCTTCGTGACGCAGGGCGGCTTCTACCTGCAGGTGGACGTCGCCGACGCGGCGGTGCTGCGCGCGGCGCAGACGCACCCCGAGCGCTTCCCGAACCTGTCCGTCCGCATCTCGGGATGGTCGGCCCGCTTTGTTACCTTGGGCCGCGAGTGGCAGGAGATGGTCATCCAGCGTACGGAGCAGACATGGTGAGCGGTATCGATCTCACGGACCTGACGCGGCGCGACCTCCTGTCGGGGGCACTGGCGACAGCGGTCGCCTGTGCGGCCGCCGGCCGGGTGCGTGCCCAAGAACCTGGAAAGGAAGCCCGAACGATGACAGCGAGAAAAGGACGGATCAAGCAGGCGGTCAGCCGGTGGTGCTACGGCAAGGTCCCGCCGGCGGAGTTCTACAAGGCCTGCGCGGAGATGGGGCTGCTGGGCGTTGACCTGGTCGGTCCCGGTGACTTTGCACAGCTCAAGGAATTCGGGCTGATCTGCACCTGTACCCCCAGCCACAGCCTCACCAAGGGCCTCAACCGCATCGAGAACCACGCACTCTGCCTGCAGCAGATTCGCGACTCCATCGAGGCCACCGCGGCGGCCGGTTTCCCCAACGTCGTCTGCTTCACGGGAAACCGCGAAGGCATCGGCGAGGAAGAGGGGGCGGCGAACTGCGTGACCGCGCTCAAGCAGGTGGCCGGACTGGCCGAAGCGAAGAAGGTGACGTTGGTCATCGAGTTGCTGAACTCAAAGGTCGACCACAAAGACTACCAGGCTGACCGCACCCCGTGGACCGTGGACATCTGCAAGCGCGTCGGCAGCCCGTGCGTCAAGGTCCTCTACGACATCTACCACATGCAGATCATGGAAGGTGACCTGATCCGCACCATCAAGGACCACATTGCCTATATCGGCCATTTCCACACCGGCGGCAATCCGGGGCGGAACGAGATTGACGAGACGCAGGAGATCAACTACGTGCCGCTGATGAAAGCCATTGCCGAGAGCGGCTACCAGGGCTATGTCGGTCACGAGTTCGTGCCTCGGCGCGACCCGCTGACCAGCCTGCGCCAGGCGGTCGATCTCTGCGACGTGTGAGCTTGCGCCAAAGGCCTGCCGCCATGCCGATCTACGGGGCGCACGCATTTCTCTTGGCGCGGTGGCCTACACGGGCGCTCTCTACGGGCATCCTGGCTGCGTCGTGCGCACCCGGCCGCCGGCCGCTGAGGCGCGGGGGTGTGCCGACGGTCTGCACCGGCTTGCCGGGTATGCCGCGGCGTGCGCTGTCCGCATCGTACTCGAGCCCATGAGCCACTTCCGTACCCACGTGGTCAACACGCCGGGGCAGGGGCTGGAGCTGATCCGCCGGGCCGGCCACGACAACCTCTCCATCCTGCTGGACACTTACCACCTCTGCACGGAGATTGGCAGCTACCCGTTCAGCTACGTCGTTCGATCTGCTGCAACAGCCCGCCGAAGACGATCCAGTGCAGTGGCAGGCAGGCGTACCAGTAGAGTTTGCCGAACGGCGAGGTGGTGTCGAAGGTGACGTTGATGTGCATCTCGGTGCCGCCCGCGATCGGGTCCAGGCGAAACTCGATCCAGCCTCGGCCCCACAGCTTCATCTCGGCGCGCAGCAGCAGGCGGGTGGGCGGACGCAGGTCCTCGACGCGCCAGAAGTCCACCACGTCGTTGATGCGCAGGCGCGAGGCCTGTCGCCGGCCGCGGGAAGAACCCACGCCCATGAGGATGCGGTCGAGTACGCCGCGGAGTCGCCAGAGCCAGTTGCTGTGGAACCAGCCCTCCTTGCCGCCGATGCTGCAGATCGAGCGGAACAGGGCCGGCGCGTCCTTGGGCGATGTCAGCATGTAGTGCACGGTGAAGCACGCCGGGTGCTGGAGCTCGTCAAGGCGGAGGGCCAGCTCGTGGGCCGGCGGGTAGGCATCGGACCAGCGGCTGTGGACCTCATCCTGTTCCTCGCGGGTAAGCGCCAGTACGATCGACTGACGGTAGCTGAGGGTGGCGAAGGGCAGGATCTTCCGGATGTCGTTATTCTGGCAGACGACCTCGTTGGCCGTGCTCTCGAACAGGCAGCCGGCAATCGAGTGCGGCACCGGGGTCAGCAGGCTGCCGAAGTAGGCACACAGCCGGGCACTCAGGAAAGGGCAATCGATGATTAACCGGCGCCGGCCGAGCACGTCTGCCAGGATGCGCAGCATACTCTTGTAGGAGTGCACTTCCTCGCCGCCGATATCATATGAACCGGCCGTGATCGAGGTTGTTTCCAGGACTCCGACCAGGTAGGTGATCACGTCGCGGATGCCGATGGGCTGGCAGCGGGTCCGGGCCCACGGCGGGGCCGGCAGGATGGGCAGGCTCTGCACGAGATGCTTCATCAGTTCGTACGAGGCGCTGCCCGAGCCCACGATGATGGCGGCCCGCAGGACGATCGTCGGCACCGGTCCACGGGTCAACTCGTCGGCGACGTCCATGCGGCTGCGCAGATGCGTCGAGAGCTCCGCCCGCAGGTCGCCCAGGCCGCCCAGATAGATGATGCGCTTGACTCCGGCAGCGGCGGCGGCAACTCGAAAGTTCCGGGCGGCGGTGCCGTCGGCTGCGGCAAACTCGCGCCGGCTTAGCAGCATGGAATGGATCAGGTAGTAGGCCGTGTGGACGCCCTCGAGCGCGGCGGCGAGGCTGGCCGGATCGAGGGCATCAGCGACGACGGTCTCGCAGGCGGGCCAGCGGTCGGCGTACTCCGGCGACGGCCCCGCACCATCACCCGCACGTTGTACCCGCGCTTCACCAGGACCGGGACCAGGCGGCCGCCGATGTAACCGCTGGCGCCGGTCACCAGAACCCTGCCTTGCAGGGCCACCGGCCGGGTCGGCAGTTCACGATCGATGATGACTTCCGGCGCCTCCGCTATGGGAGCTTGGGTCATGCGTTTCCGCGCCTTCCCGTAGCCAATGGGCGATCGGCGTTCGTGATCGATAGGCGTGCACGGCCCAGAGATCCGGCTCTGACGCCGCCCGCGCGGGCAGCGCTTACTGGGCCGCGGTCTTCAGCATTCCACGCACGCGGCTAGCCAGGATGGCCAGGTCCACCGGCTTCTCGATGAAGTCGGTAACCGGTAACCACTCCGGGTCGATGTCGCGCGGGCCGAAGCCCAACGGGAACTTCTGGTTGACGGCGGTCAGCATCAGGATCGGCACATCCTTCAACGCCCCACCCACCTGGCGGATCTTGCGGGCCAGTACGAAGCCCGCCGAGGCGTCCTCGGGGAACATGACGTCAAGGACGACCAGGTCCGGCTTCGTCTCGAGCAGGCTCTTGAGCCCGCCGCTGGCCGTGAACTCGGCCCGCACGCGATGCCCACTGGCCTCGAGCACCGTCGAGACCGCATGGGAGAAGTCCGCGTCATCGTCAACAATCAGTACATACGCCATCGTGCACCCCTTCCTGGTCTGACTTCATCTGCGACCCCGCGGCCGGGGCTGGTATCCTAACCGTGAACGTGGTCCCGAGCCCCGGCTGGCTTTCCACGCGCAGCCCGATGCCGTGAGACTGGGCCACTTCACGGACGATGGCCAGGCCCAGTCCCGTCGACTCGCTACAGTGCCGGACGGCTTCCTCGGTACGGTAGTACTCGTCGAAGATATGGGGCAGCTTGGCCGGGCTGATGCCGATGCCATTGTCGGCTACGGTGACGAGCACCTCCCCGGTAGTGGCGACCGCGTAGCGCAGGTTGACCGCCCCGCCGTCGTGGGAGTAGGCGACGGCATTGGCCAGCAGATTGTCGAAGAGCATCCGCAGGTGGTCTTCGGGTGCCACCAGGAAGACCGCGGCGGGCTGCCCCTGCATCTGCACGCGGATGCCGCGTCTCTCGGCCTGCGGGCTGACCTGTTCCAGCGAGCGGGTCAGGACGTCCAGCAGATTCAGGCGTACCGCCGCGGGTTGCTCCTGGCCGGCGGAACTGAGGTTAGCGAGTTGCAGCATATCACGGATCGCCCAGGCGAGGCGCTGTGAGCGGGCCGCGATACGGCCGGCGACGTCCAGCGCTTTGGCCGGCAGCGGACCGCAGTATCCTTGCACGAGCAACTGGGCATTCGCATGGATGGCGGCGAACGGCGCCTTCAGTTCGTGGGTGGTGTGCAGCATGTGTCGGACCCTTTCATCCTGCGCCTGTACCAACTGGCGGTTGGTAACGGCCAGGGCCATGTCCCGCTCCTGGACCATGCGCGCCAGGTGGCTGGTCAGGAACCACGCGACCAGCCAGAATGCCTGCGGCAGGATGAGATGCACCAGCAGCACGGGCTGACCGCCGCAGAACGGCCCGCCACTCCAGGGCAGGAGGTAGGCGGCGGCCAGCAGCCCCTTGAGGCGGGCCAGGCCACAGAGGCTGTACAGAACACAGGCAAGGACCGTCACCAGGAAGCTGTTCAGTGCCGAGAAGAAGACGCAGGCGAGTACGACATGGAAGAGATAGGCGAAGTAGATGGGGGTATCCGTGTAGCCGCAGAAGTGCACGACGGCGGTCAGGATGGCCAGGTCCACGACGATCTGGGACCAGAGGTTGGCCGTCACCCGTCGTGCGCTCACCTCGGGGCCGGCCGCCCGCAGGTGGTAGCGGAATCCCCTGTTGGCGGTGGCCAGCAGGGCGCCGGTGACGAACGGCCAGACGAGGCGCGACAACAGCCCGACGCCGGCAAACAGATCCGGGACCCAACTCAGCACCCCGAACAGCACCAGGATGGCGGCGACACCCCAGCGCAGATGGCAGAACCAGACCGCGTTCTCGAGGAGCAGCACCTCCGAGAGCGTGCCGCCGTGGCGCTGCGTGCGGGGTAGTGAGGCAGTCGGGAGCGCTGCCCCCAGCGGCAGTTCATAGACGGCCATTGCTGTTTGCGCGCTGTTGCCCATCAGGAGTCGCCGTCCGCCAGGGGCTTCTCACGTCCGCGCCCGCACCTGGCAACCGCCTGCGGTTCCGGTAACGAATAAGAGTCAGGTTCCGTCGGTTCCAGGGGGAAGGTGACTGCGGCGGCCCAGGGTGTTCATACCACGAGTCCTGCCGCCAGGCGGCGCTCGGATGCTGGCGGCAACGGCAGGGCTGCCAGCAGGTGTTCACGCAGGAAGGCGGCCAGGGCGGCCCGTACGGCTGGCCAGGCGGAGACCTGGTCAAGCGCCGAGGTGCAGAGCCGCTGGACGTGGTCCATGGTGAGGGCGGGCGCCGTCGGGCCGTGCTGGGCCATCGTGTCTTTGCTGCGCAGCGCGTCGGTACCAAGCGTCTTACCAGCGACGGGTTCGGCGCCGTGGCAGTCCAGCAGGTCATCCAGCAACTGGTAGGCGGTTCCCACCTGGTAACCGGCCTCCTGCAGGGCCGCCGCCAAGACCCTGTCGCCGCCGCCGCAGACATGCCCGACAAAGGCGAAGAGTGGTCCGGTCTTGCCGCGTGCCAGGTGCAGACAGGTGGCCTCGTCCAGTTGGCGACCGCGGTGTACGAGCTCCTGCGCGATTTCGGCGGCGCAGACTTCACGGACCTTCTGCAGGAAGGCGTTGGCGTACAAACCGTCAGCCGCCTGCATCACCAACTCGAGGCTCGAACACAGGAACCAGTCCCCGATGAGCACGGCTGTCGATGCCCCCGCGGAGCGCCAGAGGGTGGGACACGAGCGGCGCATCAGCGCCTGGTCAATCACGTCGTCATGGCACAACGTGCCCGTATGCACCAGTTCCACCGCGGCGCAGGTCTTCAGCAGAACGTCCAGGCCGGCCGGGTGCCCGCCCGCCAGACTCAGGGCGGCGCCGAAGTGCGTACGCAGCATCTTGCCCGGCAGCAGGGAATCCAACAAGGTGACGTCCTGGATCGGCAACTCCGGCGCCTGCACCACGCCCAGTACCAAGCGGCGCACATTGCCCGCGATTCCCGCGGCCGAATCCGTCGCGCCCGCAACGTCTCTCAACGTGAAGGGTTCCATGCTGCCTTTCCAGCCTTCGCTCACACGCTTGCAGGCGAGACGCTCTGAGTCGCTCACCCGCGCTGTCTGTCCGCCGCACTCGCCGCACCGTTCGCCCGAGGCAGCGGCATCCGCTGACCCTCGGGATCGTCGCAAAACCATCACTGCCTCTCAGACACACCGAACCGCGCCGCGGTTGCCAGGGAGGCACTTTTCGGCGTGCCTGACGGCATTCCCCGGACGGTCCCGCGCCGCGGAAAAGCCAAGGGTCACGCTATTCTAGGAGCCCACAATGTGGTAGTCAAGGCGTTCGACGGATTTCTGTCCAGTTTCCGGCGAGAGGCCCCGGACGGGGGGCGCCGTAGTGGCCCGGTCTGGCTACGGCAAGGGTCTCCAAGGATGGAACTCGACCAGGTCGCCGGCGGCCCTATCCAGCCCCTCTGCAGGCATCACCACCACGCCGTCGGCGCTGCCGCCGGCGGCAAGGTCCGACGAACTGCGCGCTGGAACGGGCGTGACCTGCAGTCCCCGGTCGCCATACTGCACACGTGCCGGGATGAAGCGGAGCCGACCGCCTTTGGAGACCAGGGGGGCGCTGAGCGGCAGGTTCAGGCGCGGCTGGCAGTGGCCAGTCTCCTGGCCGGACAGCCGGCGCAAGGCGGGCAGCACGAACTCGAAGAACCCGGTCATGGCGCTGAGCGGCGGTCCAGGCAGGCCGAAGAGGTGGCGGTTGCCGTCCTTGCGCGCGTACAGCAGAGGCTTGCCGGGCTTCATGGCCACACCGTGGAAGACCACGGTCGCACCGATGGCCGCAACGGCCTCGCGGACCAGGTCGTACCGCCCCACGGACATGCCGCCGGTGAGCAGCACGACGTCCGCGGCCGCGACCGCCGCCGCGAGCTCGCGCGTCAGCGCTTCCACCCGATCTGCAATGCAGGTATAGGCAACCCGGCCAAAGCCCCATTGGCGCAGCGCGGCAACGAGAGTTGGGCCGTTTGAGTTGCGGATCTGGTAAGGCGCCACGGATTCCCCCGCCTCGCGCAACTCGCTGCCGGTGCACAGGAGACGCACGGTCGGGCGGCGATGCACCCGCACGTGGGTTCGCCCCACCGCCGCGCACAGGCCGATGTGCAGCGAGCTGAGAACCGTTCCCCGCGCCACCAGCGTCGTCCCCGCAACGGCATCCTCGCCCTGGCGCAGGATATTCTGCCCGGGTTCGGCGGTGGTGCCGAAGCTGACGGTGCCGTCCGCTGCCGTGGTCTGCTCGACCATGACGACCGCATCCGCACCGGCTGGCAGGCAGGCTCCGGTCATGATGCGGACGCAGGTCCCCGGCGTGACCCGGGCGTCGGGCGGTTGCCCGGCCGCGACCTCGCCGCTCATGCGGAGGCTCGCCGAGCCCGTCTGCAGGTCGCTCGCCAGAACTGCATAGCCGTCCATGGCAGCGCGGTCGGTGGCGGGCAGGTCGCGGTCCGCGCAGAGGTCTTCCGCCAGGCAGGAGGAACAGGCCAGATGCAGGGGGAGTCGCCTGGCCGACAGGGGCGTGAGGTGCTGGAAAACGAGTTCCAGGGCTTGATGTGGCAGCAGCATAGCCAGTCCCCTTCCGTGCCGGCGCTGAGGGTTGCCGTGGGGCAATCGTGCCTCCGCCCGAGGGTTACCATAAGCACCGGGCCCGCGCCCTGCCAGCCGGCCTGGCCCCGGACTCCCCCAGGGCTGTTCCAAGATCGCGGTTCCCGCTACGGGTGAGCGCGTGAGAACGTGAAAGCGTGGATTCGTGGCAGACGGCCGGCACACGCGCCGTAACCCTCACGCAATCACGCTCTCACGCTTTCACCGTGCCGGTGACC
>CAILUI010000416.1 GCA_903837355.1 uncultured Victivallales bacterium | reverse complement strand
GCTACGGACCGCAGGGTGCTTCGACAGGGGATCCACCTTCCTTGCCCGCTTCTCGGACATCGCCGTCAACGAGATCGAGGTCGGCGGAGAAGCCCAGCCTGTCATCACCGAACTGTCGCCGCAGCAACGCAGGAGCGCTGATCTGGCTGGAGTCCGTATCCCTCAGGGGCCGTTCGCCGGTACACTACAGAAACTCCTGCCAAAGCCACTTCAACATACTATATGACAAATACTTAGGCTAGGGAATCCAGACTGCATAAATATCGAGTTCAGTGAATGCGCCAGATGTCAGCGCGTTCACCCTCACCCGGCAGGTCCAGGAAGGAGATTTCGTCCATCCGCCCTTTTCTCAGAAGCTCGGGCGGGAGCTGGCTGATGTCATTCGCCGTCGCGACGACGAACACAGGGCTTTCCTTCTCCTGCAGCCAGGAAAGAAACGAGCCGAACACCCGGGCCGTGGTACCGTCGTCGGTTGAGCCGCTGGAACGGCTGCCGCTGAGCGCTTTTTCGAGCTCGTCGATCCAGATGATGCACGGTGCTACCGCCTCGGCCATGGCAATGGCCCGGCGCAGGTTGGCCTCGCTCTCGCCGACGATGCCGGCGAACAGCCGCCCGGCATCGAGCCGGAGGAGAGGTTTCCCCAATACACTGGCGGTGGCCTTGGCCGTCAGGCTCTTGCCAGTGCCCGGGATCCCCATGAGCAGGATCCCGCGCGGCGTAGGTAGCCCGAATGCCGCGGCCTTCGGGGTGAAGGCGCTGAGCGTCATCACAGGGGGGCCTCCGTTTTCATGTCAGGCGCGATGGTGCCGATCTACACCCGGCAGAGGGCCAGGCGCACGGTGCCGTCCTGCAGCACGGAACGACGGGCTTTGAGCCCGATGCGCTGTGCTTCGCGGAGTGTCCGGTGAACACCGTAGAACTGGCGCAGCCGGCCAAACTTCGAGCCGACCTCACGCTCCACGTGGCCATTCCACAGGTCTGCCGAGAGCGTCCAGCGGCCATCGGGCTGCTTATCCACGGCGATGTCGTAGGGACCCTTGACCTCTGTTCCAGCGCGTGTAGCCTATCGCGTCAGCGGCGCGGCCTGCGTTCATCAGGCCGGGCTGACCGCGTATCCCTCGACGCCCTCCCTCGCAGGCATACAACCCGGGGACTCAATGATGACGGCAAAGCCTTTCCAGAGCCTCAATGAGTTCATTGACAAGGAAGTTCGGGACGGCTCGTTCCCCGGTGCAGCGATCATCGTCACTGAGTATGGTGAGCAAGCGCTTGAGCGTTCGTGGGGGACCTACTGCAGCCAGGCCCAGCGCACGAACCCGCTCGATACCAGCGTCTCCCACATGCTCTACTCGTTCTCCAAGGGCATATCGGCCACTGTCATCGCGGTGGCACACCAGAAGGGGCTGGTCGACTACGATGCGCCGGTCTCTGCATACGTTTCGGAGTACCGCGGAGGGTGGAAGGACGGCACGACGATTCGGCATCTCCTGACGCACTCCGCGGGGATTCCGCGTGCACCTCTTGCCGAGGTATACACAGACGGGAGCTGGCAGCAGGGCGTTGCCGCGTGTTGCGCCGCACCCGTCGAGTGGGCGCCGGGAAGCAAGACGGAGTATCACGGACTCAGCGGCCTGTTCCTGGCTGCGGCGTGCGTCCGGAAGGCCCTGGGTATGGCACCGTGGGAGGAGATCTGCCGGGAGTTCCTCTTCACTCCCCTCGGCGCCGACAGCTTGTCCTTCAGGGTCCCTTCCGATCCGCGCCTTGCGCTCACCCCGCAACCGAGCGCCCCGCCTTGCCCCATCGACACATCCCGCTATGCTCTGCTCGGCCATCCCGGCGGAGGCTGCTTCGGCCGGCTCGAGGACGTTGTCAAGGTCCTGGAACTCCACCTCTGCCAAGGCCGCTACGGGGAGCAACAGATCCTCCGTCCGGAGGAGACCGCGGCAATGCTCCGCGTTCAGTACGAGGAGCAGATCGCACAGGCCCAGAGAAGCGGTGAACAGCCGGTGCACGAGCCCTGGGGCCTGGGCTGGCTGATCCGGCGGGACCTGACGAACCACTGGTTCGGTTTCGGCGAGTCAACGTGCCAGCGCGCTTTCGGTCATGCGGGGATCGATACGGTGCTTGGCGTCGCAGATCCCGAGCGGCAGGTGGCCCTGGTATTCGTCACCACCAACTCGCCACAGCCATCCGGAGCCAATACTGTACGTATCCGGAATCGGGTTACGGACCTTGTCATCGAGGGTACCTGACACGGGATTTAGGTGTCGTTCCTGCGTTCGGGATCAGGGGGAAGAGGCGGGACGAGGTGCCGGCCACGGCACCGTGGGTGTGCCAGGGTTGCCGCAGGGATGCATTCCCCGTGGCCCCGGTCGCCCTGTGCCTGCCTCAGGCACCGTCCCGCCCACAGAATCACGACGCCAGCGCGAACCGCCTCTGGCCCATGCGGCCGAAGGTGGCAGCCACGTCCGAGGTGTCCTGTGCGGCAAGTTCCCGGGCCTTGGTGCGCAGGCGTTCCAGGCCCTGCACCAGGCTCACTTCAGCCTTGCCATCGCTGCGGTACTCCTCGGCACTGCGGCTCAGGAGTTCGGCACGTGCCTTCTCCAGTTCCTGGACCATTTGGCGGTCTCCGGAGAAGTTGAGGGCCTTGAAGCGCTCGATGAAGTGCACCAGCCGATTGAGGGTCTTCTGGTGTACGCTGCCGGTGCCGTCGATGGTGGTCAGCATCTCACTGCAGAGCTGCGCCGTCTGCCGGCGCATTTCGCTCACACACTCGCCGACAAAGCGCTCGCAGGACTCCTCGATCTCACGCCGGGCCTGCTGAGCCGCCTCGCGGCGCACCTGCAGGAGTTCCTGGCGCGTGCCAAACTCGATGAGTTGCGCCTGCGGGACATCCGGGACGGCGATGCTGAAGAGCTGCACCTCGAAACTGAACGAACGCGGCATACGCTCACTCGACGGGAATGCCTGCTCAACGGCGGCCACGAGCTTCCGGGGATCGGCCCCCAGTCGCTGCGCTGCCTCCCTCCATTCCTCCAGGGCGGATGCGCGCAGTTTGGCGTAGCCTGCCATGAAGTCGCGGGTCTCGGTCTCGAACTCCGCCTGCAGGCTGTGCAGACGGCGCGTTACTTCGTCCAGCTTCTCGTTGGGGAGATAGTGCGCCACGCCACCCAGGAAGGGGAACGTGCTCTCCTTGACCATGGCATGAGCGCGGCTCTCGAGTACCGCCAGGCGCTTCAGGCTCTCTTTGGGCACCAGGCGCTTGTGCCCGAGTGAGATCAGACGGTCGTTCACCTGGTCGCGGGCGAGGCCCAGGTCCTCGGGGTTGAGCTTCTTCTACGCACGCCAGTAGCGCACGCTGACGCTCAGCAGGACACCCCGCTGGGTCAGGGCATCCAGGAAGGTGCTGTCGGTCTGCATCGTACGGGGTTCCTTTCGGTTGGCGGCGATCATGACAGGTGCAGTTGCGGCTGCTGCTTCTCGATGACGAGGCGTCCGGCCGAGGTGCGAACGACGATTCGGTCACCCTCGCTGAACCCGGCGTCGGCAAGCCATCTCCCCGACAGCCGGATCCAGGGACGGACGTATTCGTAGGAGCGCCAGGCGTAGCGGCCACCTGACGTATGCACCAGCGACTGCACCGTCAGGTGACGGACCGCGGGTGATGACGGGGTCACAGGTCTCCCTTTCGTGCTTGGGGTCTCACGCTGCCCGGTTGGAGGTGACCGAGACCCGAGCGCGGTTGCGATGCCATGTATTACAGGCTTCAGCGTACTGACAGTCAGAGCAGGACCAGCTCTGTTCGGAGGGCAGGAAGTGCTCCGCCTTGACCATGGCGGTCACCACCTGCAGCAGAGCTTCCAGGCGCAGGAACCGATCCTCGTTGCGTACCGTCTCCAGATGGGTCACCGTGGGCTTGGCGGTCTTGGTCACCACATCGAAACGAAACCGGGTCGGGGTGTCGTCAGCGAAGCTGCGGGCGTAGAGGTAGCAGGTGGGCTGGAGATCGCTGTCGGCCTTGCCCTCGGGCCAGCGGCGGGCTGCCGTCTTCCAGTCGACGATGGTGCAGCCCTCGGCATCCTGAACCACCAGGTCGTACTCGCCGATCAGCGGCTTGGGTTCGGTACCGCTCGCGTGTGGCAGTGGTACCTGGAACACCTCGCCGACGGCCACAATGCGGTCGGCACGGCACACCGGATCAGCGAGGAGCGTCTGCAACATGCCCTGACCCTGACGGATCAGGGCGTCCACCGTCTCATCTTCACGGAACTGCACCGGGATCTCTCCCGTGCGGCACTCCTGCCCGAAGAGATCGCCGAAGAGATCCAGGGCCGGGGTCACCGGCAGATCGCGGCCGGCGAGCCGGGCCCGGAAGGCGAACGTGCAAGCGCTGTGGAACACGCCGCCGAAGACCAGTGCGGCCGGTGTTGAAACCGACGGCAGTTTCCAGACGTACCTGAAGGCCCACTGCAGGCTGCAGGTGTTGAGGAACGTGTTCAGGGCCGAGAACGACCAGTGTGGTTTCTTGCGCAACTCAGCCAGAGTGGGCACTGGCGTGTTCATGCCGCCCTCCGGGCCGCCTGGCGGTTGCCGCCTTCGCGGGCGTTCATGCGGTCGATAAGTTCCGAGGCCTGGCGGCGGCTGAGCGCCTCCACCGAGGTCACCCCGAAGTCCCGCTGGCAGGCGCTGTTTAGGGCGCGTACGTCGATACCGCGATCCAGGGCGAGGGTCGTGAGGTATCGGATCTGCTTGGAGGACGCCGGGGCATCGGTCGGTTTGGCCGGCGCTGACACCGGCTGCTGTTGGGGCTGCGACGGCTGGGCCGGGGCCGGCACCGCCGACACCTGGCCGCCGAGTTCGTTCTCGACGCTGTCGCGCACCAGCCCGAAGGTGTCGTGGATGCGGTCCCGAAGCTGCTCGGGGCTGAGGCCATCGGGGATCTCGACCTCAACCGAGGCGTGGTAGCTCTGCGATGAGTAGTCCTGACCCTCGATCGGTACCTTCTTGCTGAACGAGGCATTGAGTCTGAGCATGGTGGATCTCCCGTAGGGTGAGGCAGGTTGGGTGACGGGGTACAGAACAGAAAAGGGCCGCTCCCCGGCAGGTAGGTACCGGAGAGACGGCCCTTGTCGATGGGCAGCGAGACGGAGCGGGCTAGAACCCGGCCACCAGCTTGAGCTGGTCGAGCACCTTTTCGCTCCTGGCGTAGAGCTTCTCACGGTCGCGCATGAAGCGCTCGACCGCACGCACCTTGTCGCGCAGCGGCCTGAGCACGCCGGCGGCCTGGCGCAGAGCGCTCTCGGCGTCGTTCACCGCATTGCGCAGATCCTGCAGCGGGTCACCGGTGACCATGGTGAGCTGGGGCACGGTCGTGCCACCGGCATCGGGGGCGCCGGCCGGCGCTTCGGTTGCGTTGGTCTCCATCGTGGTAGCTGTCTCCGTCGTGACAGCAGTTGTCTCGGCGGGAGCCGTGGACTCAGGGGTGCTGACGGCGGGGGTGTTCTGGCTTTCAGGGGGCATGGTGTGTTCTCCCGGTTTGAGGCGTCCGGCCACAAAGGCCGCGACATCCTGGTTCTGTTCGTTCATGGGCATCAGGCAGTGGAGTCCCGGGCGCTCTCCCGTACACAGCCAGGGCGAGCAGTCCGGAGGCAGACGCAGGGTCAGGAACCCGGCCTCCAGGCATTCGAGCAAGAAATGGCCATTGACCGCCTGCACCTGGATCGCCTCGGAGCGGCAACGGCTGTTGGCGAGTTCGACATGGGCACGCTCCCCGCCGGCAGCGGCAACGGCACTCACCAAGTACGGCGCTCCGCCGGGGACAGCGCAGAGATGGACGACGCAGTTGCTGTCAGTCATCAGGCGGGAGATGGCGGAGCGCACCAGCGGCAGGTCTGCCGCCGCGATCTCGACGGTGGCCACGAACTGGCCAACATCGGCCGGGGTCACGACCTGGTAGTTGGGGTAGGTGCCCTCGATGCCGCGGATCTGGTAGTGCCAGGGGCCACAGGTGATGTCCATGCAGGCGCGGCCGCCGGCCATGGCGATACCGAGGCTGCCCTCAGCCCCTTCGAGGATGCCATTCGCGAGGAGCTTCGACGGCGGCAGGATGACATCCTGTCCCAGCGATAGCCCATCGAGACGCAGCACGCTCAGCCGCCGGCCATCGGTCGCTACGAGCGCGTGGGCTTCATCATGCCAGAAGACGCCGTTGGTCAGCGCCCGCGTCGGATCATCCGAGGCGAAGGGCAGCGCGGTGCGGAACGTCTTCAGGAAGGCGCCCACGTCGGCGGGGACACTGACCATCGGAACCACGGTCTCGGGGAACTCAGCGACGGGCATGGCTTCGATGTTGCTGCGGATATCCCGACCGCTGACCTGCAGGATGAGATCCAGGCGTGGGGGTTCGCCGGGCAGAGCTGCGAGCAGGGCCGCATCGCCCCGGCCCATATCCTTGGCCAGGCGGCGCAGTTCATCGATGGGACAGAGGAACGCATCCGGGCCACTGTCAGCGGTGGCGGTGCCGGGGAGTGTGAGGGTCAGGGTCTCGTCCAGGTTGGTGCCGGTGGCTTCGGCGTTGTTCTCGCCGACACGCCGGAATCGCACGTGATCCAGGGCGGGCATGACCGAGCCGCGGGCGGGGATGATCTTGGCCAGGCCACGCGTCAGGCGCTGCAGATGAGACTGCGAGAGGGTGAGTTGCATGGGACTGGGTCTCCTTGATGGGTTCGAGGCGCTGAAGCAGGTATTCCAGGACTGGAGCCGGTTCAGCGGTTGGCGTTGCTGCGTCTCTGCACGAGCCAGCGGATCACGAAAGCCACCAAGACGATGGGGGCGAGCATGACCCCAACTTTCGCCAGGCAGAGAGCAGCGGTG
>CAILUI010000415.1 GCA_903837355.1 uncultured Victivallales bacterium | reverse complement strand
CGGACTGCCTGTCGCCAAGGACGTCATCACAGCCGCAGGTCAGCCGGACTTTGTAGTTACTCAAAAATCGGATCGTTGATAATCAGGATGTTATGACTCACAGTGCGTAAGTTGGGCTAGGGCCTCGAAGATGGCCGGCGAGATCTTTACGGTCGCCGCACCGGCGGGGATCGGGACATCCTGCTCGACCGCGACCCAGCCGTCGGTTGGTTTCTGCCAGTAGCCCGCGACCAGGTGGTTGACCTTGTCGTCAGGGCCGAGGAACGTGAGCGCGATACGGGCATCGTGCCAACTCTCCCTCCCCGGCGCGATGGCCTTCACCCGCACGTGGTAGCTGAAGCGCAGGAGACCCCACGAGGGATCGAGCACCAGCTCCTGCGTGGCGGAGGTCGAGGACGGCTCCGTCGTCTTCAGCGCCAGCGTGGCGATATCCCCCTCGGTCACGACCTTCACGCCGGTCTCGGCCAGGCGCCAGCCTGCTGGGCGCCCGGGCGCGTCGAGCCCCTTGAAGTCGCCGTTGACGATGAGCGACGGTCTCGCGGCGGGGCCCCCGTCCGCCTCGGCAGCGCGGGCGGCAAGCCCGCCGAGTAGCAGAGCGGCGGCGAGTGAGGAAGCGATCAACGCGCGGCATGTTCCCATAAGGGACCGAGATAGAGATAGATCGGGAACCGACGCAGCAGCCGCGTGACCGAGCGCCGCAGTGACCAGCGCACGTGCAGGATGCTCTCCAGCCGCAGCCGGCCGTGGTCGATGAGCGTGAAGCCCACGTGGGCGGCGCGCGCCGTCGAACCCTCGCTCTGGGCCGCTGCCAGCGCCAAGTGGATGGCCGTCTCGGCTACGGCCTCTTCGGCGACCTTGGACTGCCGCGACATGGCTTCGACGGCGTGGCGGTAGCGGTCCCGCGTGACGAAGTCCATGTCGGCATAGACGGCGGCGGGATCGCGGCGCAGCACCTGCTCGACAACACTCATCGTCTCGACGAACTGGCGCCAGTCCATGGCGTTCAGGAAGCGCAGACTGCCGATACTGTTGCTGATGGAGAGTTGATTGGCGGCCTGGGTCTGATGATCGGCGCGCTGCAGGTGCCCACGGGTGGAACCTTGATCGGCCAGGTGGTGTTCGACCCAGCTCTGGACGGTCGCCAGCGCCGGGCTTTGCCCCTGCAACCGTCCGCAGAACTGCTCGATGAAGGGGGCGCTGAACGACGGATCGGATTGGGCCATCTCCGCCAACACACGGAGGACGGTTTCCGGCTTCTTGTTCACTGCCGCCAACAGGCGGCTGGCCCAGAGGTTGGCCAGATCCCAGTCTCGGCGGCGCCGGACAATGTGCACCGACACGCGCCGCAGGTTCTCGACCAACCCCAAGCGCAGCATGATCGGCACGGCCCACAGTTCGCCGAGCATGAGGGGGGTGACCGACTGATAGGCGGCGACGAAGCGGCTGACGTTTTCCGCGTCGAGCCGGCCGTCCGCATGGGCAATCAACTCCAGGGCGAGGTCATAGGCGCGGGGGAATCCCGCCGTCGCCCCATCCAGCAAACGCGGCAACTCGCGGCTGTAGGTCCGCGGCAAGTGCACCCGCGTCATCCGGATCTGCTGTTCGATCAGGTAGAAGTTGTCGAGCAGCCATTCGCCCGCCGGCGTGACGCGCTGGCCCCTTGCTTCCACGCTGGTCACCAGCTCGTAGGCCTGAATGAGAACCCGTTCGTTCTCCGCCAAGCGCAGCAACAAGCGGTTCGGGCCGGGCTTCGGGTCGAGCTGATGCTGCCCCGCCAGCGCGATGGCATGCCGGCGCAGTTGCTCGTCGCTGAACAGCTCGGCACGCAAGGGCAGCTCGCTCGCGCTCGCGGGCTGCCCCCTGGCCGTCCAAGCCTGCCAGCGTAACGGGAGAGTCCACATGCTGCTCTTACTTTCCGGGGACGACAGCCACCATGCTCGCACTGCACAAAGCCACTCTAGGCTGCGGGGAGACCGCCAGCCATGGGGTCAACCCCTACTCCGCCATGGGGCGAAACCCTACCATCCCCCGCACGGCCAGCCCGGCACCGGGCCACGCCAGCCCTGGACGCGGCATCACCGGAGACCGTCCGGGCCTGGGGAGTGCGTGCCGGCCGGCCTGCCCCCTCATCACCCCTCTTTGGGGTGATCACTCCTTCACCGCCACACGCAACGCGTTCCCGTGAGGCGTCATACGCTACAGCGCCTCCGCCTCGCGCGGCCGACGGTAACACTTGCCGGCACGGGATCTGTGTTGTATGGTCTACCAAGTATGGATTTCGCCGCGAGTGCGATTCTGAGTTGAAGATAAGCCGGGCTTGACGGATGGGGGCAAGAGTTCCGTTCTACCCCCAGGATTCGCTGGAGTCGCGGCCGATCTCGTCCTGCGAGGGCCCAACTATGCCCGCCTATTGCTTTGCTCCTACCGTCTGGCGTTCCCGGTTCGGGGGTCGCCTCGGGTGTGCAGCTCTCTGCGGCCTGCTTGCCGTGACGGCCGCGCACCTGCACGGCAGCGAGGTCAGCGGCACGCTTGGCGCCAACACCACGTGGAGCAGCACTGCCGAGCCCTACGTGGTGGATAACCTCAGCGGGCCATTGGTCGTCCCCGCGGGGGTGACCCTGACGGTGGCGAGCGGGGTGCGGGTACAGACCAAATACAGCAACAAGCAAACGCTCAGCATCCAGGGCGTCCTGCTGGCCACGGGGGCGACCTTCGAGATGAAGACGTCGGCCAGTGCGGCCGGCGGCAAACAGGCCATCGTGCTGAGCGGCGCCAGCGGTCAGGCCACCTTCACCCGATGTGCCATCACCGGCGTCCACGAGGCAGCGGCGCCGCACCTCGATGCCAAGCTGATCACGGCGCAGGACAGCACCACCCTGAGCCTGGCGGGCACGTCCCTGCAGACGGGAGCCGTGGGCACGCAGCCGACCTACTGCGGCGTGGCGGTGCTGGGGGGGGCGACCGTCAGCGTCAGCTCCAGTGGCGCAACCCGAGCCAGTTTCGCCGGCTTCCCCCGGGCGATGGTCTCGACCGGGACCATCGCCCTCAACTTGGGCAACGCCGACTTCAGTGCCAACGAGGTTGGTATCGAGTTCACCTCGGCAGCCAACCTGAGCGTGACCGGCTGCACGTTCACCGGGCACTCGACCGCCCTGCGCCTGCCCCAGGTCGGCACGCTGACGCTCTCGGGCACGACCATCACCAACGCGGCGCTGAGCGCGGGGACCTACGGGGTCTACACCGAGGTGATGGCAACCTTCTCGGCGAGCACCACGACCATCCGCAACCAGGCCACCGCCCTGCGCGTGTCGCACGCCAACCGCACCATCAACGTGGCCGGGATCACCTTCACCGGCAACACCTTCAACGTCTACGCGGACGGCGATTACGCCATGGCGGACGTGACCACCAACACCACCCTCCTCCCCGGTCGCTACATCATCGACAACAGCGCACGCACGATCAACGTCGCCGCGGGGGCTACGCTGACCATTCAGAGCGGCGCCATCATCATCAACAAGAGCGAGTACCGGGATCTCTTCCTGGTGAAGGGAAACCTGGCGGCCACCGGGGTCCAGTTCCTGCTGAAGACGCGCGCTGGAACGGGCCGCATTGTGGCCAACGGCAGCGGCGGCGTCACCCTGACGGACTGCTCCGTCACGACCTCGGACACCTACAGCCCAACGGTCAACGACAGTTCGGTGCTGCGCCTGCAGGAACAGGCCTCTGCCGCGGTGTCGCGATGCACGTTCACGAGTACGACGACCTCTGGCTACAAGACGGAGCACGCCATCCTGGCCGAAGGGCAGGCCCAGGTGCAGGTCAGCGGCGGCGGCGGACGATCGAGCTTCTCCGGTTTCACCGCGACCTTCGTGTGGCAGTCCACCGGTGACCTGACCCTGCGCCAGACCGATGTCACGGACTGCGTCGAGGGGGTCCACTTCCTCTCGGATGGTAACCTGACTCTGGACGGCTGCACCTTCCAACGCAACGACTCTGCCCTCTTCCTGGACCAGATCGGCGTCCTCGTCACCAACGCCAGCAGCATGACTGCCTGCGGCCGCGGCGTGGTATTCTACTGGTTCACCGCGCCCGCGAACACGGCCGGAATCACTCTGAGCGGTAACACCTACGACTACCTGTTGCGCGGCGGACACACGCTGGACAGCAGCTTCCAGTTGCCGGCACGCTCCTACGCAATGGACTGCAGTACCGGCCCGATCACGGTGCCCGTAGGGCTGACGCTGACGCTCCCGGCCGGTACCGCCCTCCGCGGTCTGACTGCCCATACGCTGTTCGCGGTGCAGGGGACGCTGACGGCGACCGGCGCGAGCTTCCAGTCGATTACTGACAGTTCGTGGTACAGTTGGGCGGGGACCTACGTCTTCGCCTTCTCCGGCAGTGGCTCGGGCCAGTTCAGCGGCTGCTCCTTCACGACGTCCGAGCAATACGATGCGGTCCGCAGCCGCCTGATCTCGGTCAAGGATACGGCCGGGGTCAACCTCGCCGGCTGCACCCTCACGACCAACACCAGCAAGGGGACGAGAACCTGCTACGGGGTCGTGGCCGAGGGGGGCGCCTCGGTGAACCTGGCCGCCAGTGGCCCGACCCAGACCACCTTCACCGGTTTCCCCGTCGCCATCCACTTCACCGGCGCCGGCAGCCTGGCCGCCACCGGGACGCGCATCGCGGACGGCGGCCAGGGCGTCCACCTCGGCTGGGACACGGCCTCGACGCCGATGGCCGGGATCACCTTCCAGAACACGACCTATCCCGTGCACCTGACCGGTCCGATCACCCTGAGCGCGGACCTGGTCCTCCCCGGCGCGCCCTATTGGGTCGACGCCTCGGCGGGGATGGTGACCGTCCCCGCCGGGCGCTCCCTGACGATCGGCTCGGGGTCCGGGTTCAGCGGTATCACCATTCACGATCTCCTGCTCGTGCGGGGTGCCCTGGTGGCCAGCGGGACCACCTTCCAGCTCAGCACCCACGACAACCTCAACAGCTACACCGGTACCCGCGCGATCACGATCGAGGGCAGCGGCACCGGGCAGTTCACCGACTGCACCCTGCGCGCCTCGGACAACTGCTCCGCTGACCGCAGCGACATCCTGCGGCTGCGGGAGAACGCGGCGGCGACACTGGCCGGCTGCACCCTCGAGAGCACGACCGCAAGCGGCTACAAGACGCACTGCGGCGTCGAAGTCGAGGACGCGGCCGCCCTGACCCTCGCGGCTACAGCGCGCGGCGGCACCGTGATCACCGGCTTTCCGGTCGGCATCGACTACCGCTCGAGCGGGGCCTTCGCGGCCGCCGGCACCACGGTCAGCGCTTGCGGCTGGGGTTTCGACATGGCCTGGGTCGGCGCCGGCATCGACACCCGCGGCATCACCTACAGCGGCAACGGCTACGACGTGCGTCTGCCCGGCAACACCTCAGTACCGCGGAGCCTGAGCCTCTACCAGGGTACCCATGCCATCGACGTGACCTCCGGCCCGGTCACCGTCCCCGCCGCGACCACCCTCACCCTCCAGGCGGGATGCCGGGTGATCAACGCCACCTCGAACCTGCGCGACCTTCTCGTCGTGCGCGGCGCCCTCGTTGCCAACCAGACGAGCTTCGACGTGACGACCAAGTACAACGAGGCCGACCGGGGCACTCGAGTCATCCAGGTCACCGGGACGGGGACCGCCGCCTTCACGGACTGCAATCTGGACACCCGGGACATCTGGTGGTACACGGCCAGCCGGCTGTTCTGGCTGGACGGGACGGCGACGCTGACCCTGGCCGGCTGCACCTTGCGCACGAACCTGTCGGGTTACCAGACCGCCTACGGTGTCTACGCCGAAGGTAGCGCGAACCTGGTGCTGGCCGCCAGCGGTCGGGGCCAGACCACCTTCAGCGGCTTCCCCACCGCCATTTCGTTCACGGGCAGCGGTAGCTTCAGTGCCGCCGGGACGACGCTGAACCAGTGCTCGACCGGGATGGCCATCGACTGGACTGCCGCGGGCATCGACGTCAGCAACATCGCCTTTGCCGACACGAGTACCGGAATACTCCTGCCCGGGAACACCACTATCACCCGCGACATCGTCCTGCCGTCCGGCCCCTACGTCTTCGACGTGCGCGATGCACCGGTCACCATCGGGGTCGGTGGACGCCTGGCCTTCAGTTCGGGTTGCAGCGTCACGGCCATCGGTCGCGACGAGCACCGCGACCTCTTCGTGGTCGACGGCCGACTAGAGGCCGAGGACTCGACCTTCAAGCTCCCCACCTTCGACTACGAGGGCTCCCCCGACCGCGGCACCCGTCTCTTCTATATCAAAGGGAATGGCACCGCCACCTTCAGCGATTGCACCGTGACCAGTTCGGACACCCACACGCGCGACCGCAGCCGCATCTTCCAGGTGGAGGGCTCAGGCGCCCTCACCCTCAATGGCTGCACCCTCGAGACGACGACCGAGTACAACTATCAGACGCGCTTCGGGATCGTGCTGGAGGGGACGCCGCGATTGACCTTGGCGCCGAGCGGCCGCGGGCAGACGACGCTCAAGGGCTTTGTCGTCGGCATCCACTGCGCCGGGTTCAGCGGCTTCACCGCCAGCAGCACCCTCATCCGGGACTGCACCTACGGCCTCTACCTGACCGGCGAAGGCATGGGGGTCGACGCCAGCCGGGTCTCCTATGCTACCTGCACCTACCCGTGCTTCGTGGCCGGCAACTATACGCTCACCCGCGACGTGACCTTCTTTGCCGGCCCCTACATCGTCGACAGCGCCGCCGGTCCGCTGGTGGTCCCGGCGGGGCGGGTGCTCACCCTCAACCCCGGCGCCAGTCTCTCGCAGTTGCAGATCTACGACGTGTTCGTGGTGCGCGGCCGGATTGCGGCGACCGGGGCCGCCTTCGACCTGAAGACGGCGCAGTATCTGAACAGCTCCGAAGGGTCGCGCTGCATCGCCCTCTTCGACACGGCGACCGGGGCGTTCACGGACTGCACCTTCACCGCTTCCGAGACGAACTGGACCACCCCGCGGGGGCGCGTTCTGCAGGCCGGCGGCTCGGCCCAACTCACCCTCTCGGGCTGTACCTTCGTGAGCACCGCGACCGCCGGTTACAGGGCCTACTCCGGCGTAGGACTCATCGACAGCGCCCGGCTGACCGTGAGCGCCAGCGGCCGGGGAGGAACCTCTTTTGACGGCTTCCCCTGCGGCATGTACCTCGGCAGCACCGGCGCCGTCTCCCTCGCGGGACTTGCCGTGCGCAATTGTGACTACGGCATCCAGCTCACCAGTTCCTCCTGCGGCACCAGCACCGCCGGCGTCACCTTCACCGGCAATACCTACGGCTGCCACCTGACCGGGGGCTTCACGATCGGCGCCGACACCACCATCGGCCCGTCCCCTCTGGCCATCGAGACCGGCTCGGGGCCGATCACCGTGGCAGCCGGCAGGACCCTCACCCTCGCGACTGGAACCGTGCTCACGAACCCCGGCTCGCGGAGTGTCTTCGCGGTCCTCGGACGACTGGTCGCCCAGGGCGTCGACTTCGCCGTGACCACCTACTACGACGCGGATGGCTCCGCCGGCACCAGCATCCTGGGCTTCACCGGCACCGCGTCAGGGTCCCTGCGCGATTGCACCTTCTCCACCTCGGAGGTCGGGTGGGAGATCCGCAGCCGGGTGCTCTACCTGGCGGGCAGCGCGAACGTCGAGGCCCAGGACTGCGCCTTCGAGTGCAGCAGCCAATCGAGCTACCGCACCGTCTATGGCGTACGGGTGGACGGGGCCGCCCGACTGGCGCTGACCGGCTGCTCCTTCACCGGCTTCCCGCGGGCCCTCTGGACCCAAGTCGTCCCCGCGACCCTCCAGATCAGCGACAACGACTTCTACGGCAATACCTACGCCGTCGAGCACACCGCCGCGGCCGCCCTCAACTGCAGCAACAACTGGTGGGGCCACCCCTCCGGCCCCAAGCACGCCAGCAACCCCTTGGGCCAGGGGGAGACCGTGGTCGGCAACGTCATCCTGGCGCCGTTCACGCAGACGACGGACCTGCCGGTGACCCTGCTCAGCGACCACCCCCTGGGCCAGGCCGCGAACGCCTTCACCGCCACCGGCAGCCGGAGCAATGCCCTCCTGGCCCGCTTCGCCTTGGCCGCCGATGCCGCCACCTGCCGCCGGCTGGTCCTGCGGCTGGCGGACGTCGAGGGGGTCGTGGCCTCGGCTCTGACCAATGTGCGCCTGGTGCGCGATGGCAACGGCGATGGACTGTTCGCTGCCCCGGCCGACACCGTTCTCGCTACCGGCACCGTCAGCCTGACCGCGGCGACGGTCACCTTCGCCGCCGAGTTTGCGGCCGCGGGCAGCTACCTCGTGCTGGCGGACCTCGTGGACCTGCCCAGCGGCGCCACCCTTTCGGTCCACCTCATGTCCCCCGACGTCACCCTCTCCGGGGGAGTGCTCGTCGGCGGCGCCGTGACCGCGGCCCGGCACGTCCTCAACCGCCTCTTCGTCTCCGACCACCAGGCGGGGCAGAAACGTGACGGCCTCGGCTCGGCGGCCAGCCAAACCGGAGTCCCCTTGCTCGGCTTCTACCTCAGCCCAGGCTACGATCTGACCGGCCTCCGTTTCGACCTCAGTTCAATCCAGGGGCTCAGCCGCGAGAACGTGCTCAACCCACGCCTGGTGCGAGACAGCAACGGCGACGGCGTGGCGGACGCCGGCGAGGTCGCCTTCAGCAACGGCGTGTTGGCCATCGCCGGCGCCACCGGCACCCTCAGCTTCAACCTCGAAGGCGAGGCCGGGAGCCCCCACGACCGCGGCGGCCTGACCACGGGGTATGACTTCCTCCTCCTCGCCGATTTCGCCGACCTGCGCCGCGACGACCGCCTGGTGATCCAGCTCAAGGCTGCCGGGGTCACCCTCGGCAACGTAGGGGTTACCCCCGCCGGTTCGACCCTCCCCGTATACCACTTGGTCGAGTCACCTATCCTCCTTACGGACAACGCTTTCCAGGTTCATAATGGGGTCTATGAGAATGCCTTGCAGGAAGACGTCGCCCTCCTTGGCTGCACCTTCCTGCCGGCGGGCCGACGGGTCGATGGCCTGGTCTACCGTCTCACCGATGTGCAGGGCGTCAGCGCCGCTGACCTCCGCGATCCTCGCCTGGTCCGGGACACCAACCGGAATGGCCAGATCGAGGCGGGGGAGACGAGTGAGGTCGGAGGCCCCGGCCTCGTCGCCATGGCGGGAGACACGGGGACCGTCACCTTCTCGCAGTCGTTCACGGTCCAGGGCGACTACATCCTCCTGGCCGACCTCGCCAGCCTGGCGCCGGACGACACCCTGACGGTCGCCCTTACCGCGGCCGACGTGGTGGTGGCCGTCGGGGACGCCGTCGAGGGGGGCGTGAGCCCGGTCCGCCACGCCGTCTCGCGGCCCGATCTGCCGAGCGCCTGCGAGCAGCACAACTGGACCCTCACCTACCGCAGCCCGGGCGGCCTCACCGTCTGCGGCTCCTACAGCCCCGACGGCACCCAGGTGATCCTGGGGTACTCCTCGGGCGCCGCCTACATCTTCGACTCGAACAGCAACACCCCGCTGCTCATGCTCCACCGCCATTACGACAAGGTGCAGTACGCCGGCTTCTCCGCCGACGGCAAGCTGGCCATCACGGTCTCCCGCGACGGCGGGGTCTACCTCTGGGACGCCCAGACTGGCGTCCTGCAGAAGAACCTCTTCAGCGACCTGCTGGTGCGCTACGCCGTGCCCTCGCCAGATTGCAGCAAGCTGTTCATCGTCACCGAGGGCAAGGGGATGCTCCTCGACCTCAACACCGGGGCAACGCTTTGGCAGTTCGTGCAAGGAACCACGCAGCTCTACGCGGCCGATTACTCGCCCGACGGTACCCGCATCCTGGTCGGTGCGGCCGACAAGAGCGCCTACCTCCTCGATGCCGCCACCGGCACCATTCCCAAGGTCACCATCGACGGCACCGCCTACGACCTCGTCTTCCGCGGCCACAGCCGCGCCGTCAAGGGGGCCACCTTCGCCGCCAACGGCACCCGCGTCCTCACCAGCAGCAGTGACGCCACCGCCACGCTTTGGTACGCCGACGACCCGGTCCACCCGATCTGCACGGTCGACCTGAACGACAGCGGCGGGGCTGACCAGACCAGCCTCGGGGCCTGTGTCTCCAGGGATGGAACCCGGATCGCCATGCTCACGACTGCCGGCGGCGGCTACACCGGCTACCTCCGCCTCTTCAACGAGGACGCCCTCGAGCTCTGGGCTGCCCCCCTCGACGCCAGCCAGTTCACCGGCACCATGGAAACCTCGACCGGCGTCGCCACCCTGGCCTTCGACCGCGCCGGCGAGCGTGTCCTCCTCTGCAGCAACTGCCCTGACAACAACGGCGACATCGCGGCCCTGGCGACCCAGTACAAGGTCGCCGACCATAGCTTCGCCGGCTTCTTTGGCCCCCGCGGGCGTGTCTCCTGGAACCGCGACCTGCGCAGCCGCTTCTCGAGCGATGGCCAGCGCACCTTCTTCATGCACCGCCGTGGCCTGGACCTCATCTTCCGCGAACCCGGCAAGACGATCCGCCCCTGCGACGCCATGGCGCAGGAGGAGGCCTTCAGCATCACCCCCGACGGCCGCAAGCTGGCCTTCCTCAACGGCACGTCACTCCAGTTCTACGCGGTCGACGAAACCCGCTTCACCCAGATTGCCTCGAACAACATCGGCCGTGATTACAACCCGATTACTCTCTCCGACTCCGGCGGCCTGGCCATCGTCGGCGACACCCTCTTCCGCAGCGCCACCGGCGAGGTCTACAGCAACAGCCCGAACCCCGACGGCGGCTACCGCAATACCTTCTCTCCTGACCAGTCTCTGTGGGGCATCGCCTTCTATGGCGATATGTCCATCAAGACCATGCGCACGACCAACGATAGCGGCAGCCTCGAGTTCGGCGTCACCCTCACCAGCCCCTACAACCCCATCAAGGTGCTCTACCACCCCGATAACGCCCGCGTCGGCTGTGTGGACTACAAACGCGGGGTCCAGTTCTACCAACTCGCCGACAACACCCCGGCCGGACTCTACGACTTCACCGCCAACACGGGCGCCGCCGAGATCTTCGACGCCCTCCTCTCTCACGACGGCACCATGCTCCTGATCGCCCGCGGTAACAGCGTCCGGCTCTACGACCTGCGCACCGGGCGGGTGCTGCGCTACTTCTACCCGCTGCACTCCGGCCAGGCCGGCTGCTATGCTCTCGGCCTCGGCTTCGGCGAGCACGACAACGTGGTCATGATCACCTGGAGCGATAACTACGTCGAGATGTACGAGCGCAGCCGTTTGCAGCGCCTGGACATCAGCCCGGTGGCACGCACGCTGCCCGTGGGCGAGAGCCAGACCTTCAAGGTCGAGGCCGTCTACGATGACGGCAGCCGGGTCGACGTCAGCCCGCGCTACCTGCGCCGCCACGGCGAAAGCCCGGTGCTGGCGCCGGGCGCGCGGCTCTACGCCGAGCCGCCCGCCGCGGTCACCATCGCCGAGAGCACGGTCACGATCAATCCTGGCGCCACCGGCGAGGTCTCGCTCACCGCGGTCTACGACGAGGGCGGTTACACGCGCACCGCAACGGCCACCCTGACCGTCGGCGAGGCCCCGCTCGTCTCCCTCGAAGCCATCCCCCGCGAGGTCACCCTCACCCACGGCGTGGTGCTGCCGATCAGCTACCTGGCCCAGTATGCCGACGGCTACTGGGAGGACGTCACCCCCCACGTCACCCTCTCGGCGGACCAACCGGCCAAGGTGACGATTGCCGGCAACAACGTGACCGTGTTGCGCTCGGCCGGGGCGACCGAGCTCGACATCAGCGGCAGCTTCACCTACCGCGGGGTCACCCGGACCGGGCTCACGACGATCATCTCGCACGGCCCCCAGTCGAACTGGGAGCCGCAGTGGTCAACCTCGGGCGGCGACGTCAACGTGATCGCCTTCAGCCCCAACGGCACCCGCATGGCGGTGGGCGGCAGTTCCGGCGCCATCCAGCTCTACAGCGTCGGCGCCACCCCGACCCAGTACGCGCTCGTCGACGTGATCGGGGCTCACTACCGCCCCATCGTCTTCCTCTTCTACGTCAGCAACACCCAGATGGTGACCGTCGGCCGCGACGGCGCCATCCGCACCTGGAACCTGGCCGACACGACCGCGCCCACGACCGAGTACAACCACGGCGCCGTGATCACCTGCGCGGCCCAGCGTGATGGGCTGCTCGTCTTCGGCGATAACCTGGGCCAGGTGCTGCTCCTCGACCTCGCCACCAACGTCCTGCGCTGGAGTCAGGCCGTGCACACCGGCGAGGTACGGGGAGTCGGCCTGGATGCCGACTCGGTCCTCACCGGGGGCGCCGACAAGCGAGTCACCCTGCTGAAGCGCACGGATGGGACCCTGACCATGAACTACCCCGGTTTCAGCCATCCCTTGGTCGCGGTCGGCTACATGGGCACCATGACCTATGCTCTGGGCGAGGACAAACGCTTGGTCACCTGGATGAAAGCAACCGAGGACGACAACCTCTGGGAGTACTTCTTCCCGGCCGTCCCCTCGGCCCTCACCTACCAGAATAGCCGCCTCTACGTAGCCACCGAAACCAACGGCGCCTGCGCCACCTGGGAGTACGACCAGAACGGCTTGCTGCTGCGCTGGCTCGAGCATCCGCCCACCCAGGGACAGATCAGTTGCCTGCGGGTCACCCCCGACAACCAGTACCTGATCACCGGCCGGCGCTCAACCACCTTCGAGATGAGTACGCCCCAGGGCAAAAAACCCGTCCTCTCCGACTTCCACTCCTGCCAGTTCTGGCACCTCGGCCGGGGCGCCTACAGCGGCTCCCTGGCCCACAGCTACTCGCTCAGCGACGCCCGCATCTCCCAGGACGGCTCGATGCTCTTCACCCAGAGCCGCAAGCGGGTCATGAAAGCCAGCCACGCCCCCGCGACCGCCGAGCAGGGCTTCCTCGAGACCGGCTACTTCGTCCCCTATGACTTCGCCGGCCTCGAGACCAGCGACGACAGCCCCGGTTACCTCGCCGCCCGCGTCGACGAATCGGTCTACATCATGGATATGGCCGCACGTCTCCTGGTGAAGTCCGTGCATGCCCCGACCACCAGCTTTGGCCTGAACCCGCTCGGTACGCGCCTCATCAGCAGTACCTACGACCGCGCCGAGGCCCAGCCCGAGACCTGGTTCTGGGACGTCGCCGTCGATTTCCCCACAGTCGTCCACCAAAACCCGGTCTACAGCTACGACGTGGCCTATCTGGATAGCGACTACGCCCTCGGTTCGATCCCCGAAGACGAGTTCGTCTCGATCTTCAACGCCGCGGGATTGCGCTTCAGCGGCATCGCCGTCAGCCTGGCGGCCGACGTCAGGAAGGGCGACGGCCCGGTCATGCCCGAGGAGATCACCGTGGCCCGCAACGTGCCGCGCGTAGCCTTGGTGGTGCGCCAGATGGAGGAGGGCGTCGAGGAGGTCGTCTGGCACACCTACGTCCAGGTCCACGACCTCAGCAACCGCCTTGCCCCGGTCAAGGTCTTCGAGAAACACCTCTGCACCACCCGCGACGTCAAGCCCCGGGTCGCCCTGGCCCTCTCCCGGGACGGCAGCCTGCTCTTCTACGGCCTCGAACGCTTCGCCGGCGGCTCGGGCGCCGACCTCATGGCCCTGCGCGGCCGCGGTCGCGACGTCCTGACCGACTACAGCCGTCTGCTCGATGCCAGCCAGCAGGTGACCGAGAACGACCTCTTCCGTGGCCACCTCATCGACCTCAGCACCGCCCGCCAGCTCTACGTCTTCGTCCCGCCCAGTGACGACACGATCAGCAACCAGGGCGTAGCCGCGGCCCAGTTCACCCAGAACGATGGCGCCTTGATGATCGCCTGGAAGGAGGGTTACGCCACCGTCTTCGAGCGCCAGGGCATGAGCCGGCTCGAACTCTCCCCGGTCGCCCGTTCGCTCCTGCCGGGGGCCTCGGTCGAGCTGCGCAGCGCCGCCCTCTATGCCGACGGTTCCCAGCTCGATGTGACCGAACACGCCACCCTGACCCTCGACGCGCCGCTCCTGGCCAACCTGTCCGGCAACGTCGTTACCGTCAAGGCCTCGACGCCACTCGGCCAGATCATCCGCGTGACGTCGACCTACCGCGAGATGGGAGCCACCAAGACCGCGACCGCGACCCTCACCGTCGGCGAGCCGGAGTTCACGGCCCTCAGTGTCGACCCGCCGCGTATCGCCGTCCAGCCCAATACCACCGTCACCTTCCGCTTCTTCGCCGAACTCGCCGGCCGCGGATCCGTCGAGGTCACCAGCACAACCGCCGTCAGCGTCGATGCCCCGGAGCGCGTCACCCTCGTCGGCACCACCCTCACCGTCCCCGCTCGCGCCCAGTACGGCGACGTCATCCTCACCGGCCGCTGCCGCCAGGGCGACGATGAGCGTACGGTCCAGGCCGTGATCCACGTCCGCGGGCCTGCCGGCGGGACGACGCCCGGTGATTTCGATGGCGACCGTGACGTCGACTTCAGCGACCTGACCCTCTTCGTCGGTCACTACGGCGAGACGGCGGCAGCACCCCGCTGGGACCAACGCTGCGACCTCAACGGCGATGCCAGCGTCAACTTCAATGACCTGACCAGCTTCGTCGGCCTCTATGGCCGGACCTATGGCGCCCGCAGCGCGACGGGCGATGCGGAGTCCGCTGCCGCGGGCGAGCCCCTGCTGCGCCTGTTCCTCGCCGGTCCCGACCGGCCCGTCTGCGTCGGCGACACCTTTGCCGTCGCGATCTACGCCCAGACCCTGGCGCCGACGCCGCGGGGTTTCCGGGGCGGCCCGCTCGATCTGCTCTTCAGCGGGCAGTTGGTTGGCTACGACGGCCAGCCGACCCCAGAGCGCGTTCTGGCGCCAGCGTTCACGTCCCTCCCGACCCACGGCAGCTTCCACGTCGGCAGGGTGGACGAGCTCGGCGGCGTGAGCCTGGACGACGCCCTGGATAAGGGCCAGCCGCTGCTCTTTGCCAAGCTCCCCTGCCGCGCGCTGGCGACGGGAGTGGCCTCGTTCCAGCTCGGGCCCGGCGAATCGGGCCTGGTTCTGGCGCCGCCGCTCGGGCAACTGCCGCTCGAACGGATCGACTACGGCGCCGCCCTCATGCTGACCATCCGCGAGACCAACCACGCCCCGACGGCGCTCCCCCAGGCGCTGGCCGTGGCCGTGGGCGGCGAACTGGACCTCCAGCTCTTCGGCCTCGATCCCGACGGCGACCCGCTGTGTTTCGCCGTGTCCGGCAGCACCCAGGCCGGAGCGCCGCGGGGCGCCGTCCTGACGACGCTCGGCCTGCCCGAAGCGCTGGGGGAAGGCGTCTCGGCCCAGGCCCTGCGTTACGCCCCGCAACCTGGCTACAGCGGCACGGACGTCCTCGAATTCAGCGTCTCGGATGGCGCGCTCACGTCCAGCCTCGCCCAGGTCCGGATCCTCGTGGGCGGACTCCGTAACGACCTCTGGATCACGCAGGACAGCCTCGAACTGGCCCGCGTCACCTACGCCCTTGCCCCCGGCGCCTCCGACGCCCTGCTCGCCGCCGAGGGCGATGTGGCGGCCGCAACCGGCGCGCCGGCCCGCTTCGTGCTCCCCGCCGGCGAGGCTGCGGCCGTAGACGTGCGCGGCGTTAGCGCCGAGAACGAATGGCGCCTCCTCATCGACTCGCCGACGACGGGGCGAACGCCGTGGTCCCTCTCCTGGTCGCGACCGCTTTCGTTGCCGGCCGCGGCCCGAGCCCTGCTCACCCGCGTCGATCCCGCCGGCTGCCCGCTGGACGAGGCCATCGACCTGGAGGCGAACGCGGGGGCCGCCGTGTCACTGCCCGCCGGCCCGGGCGAGTCCGTGTCCTTCACCCTCAGCGTCGGACCCTTCGAGCCGCTGGTCTGCGAGTGGCGCGCCGGCTGGAACTTGGTGGGAATCCCGTTCGAACTGGCCCAGATCGACCAGCGCCGACTGCGCGACCGTGGCCAGGTCCGGGCTCTCTGGGGCTGGGGGCCGGACGGCTACCAGGTCCCCGCGGCCCCGGTAGCGGGCCAAGGCTACTGGCTCTTCGCTCCCACCGATACCCGCCTAACCCTGTACGGCCAAGCCGCCGTCGAGACCTGCGTCCGCCTCCAGACCGGCTGGAACCTCGTGGCACCGACTGCCGACAGCCCCTCCCCGCTGGACGAGCCCGGCGTCGAGGCCTGCTACCGCTGGGAGCCGGGCACCGGTTACGTCGCCGTCAACGCCGCGGACAGCGCCGCCGCCGACCCGTTGCCCTGCAAGCGCGGCCAGGCCTACTGGGTCTTCAGCAGCCGCGACAACGCCATCATCTGGGGGCGCCCGTGAGTCGTCCGCTAGATCCATGCTGGTGCGGGCAATCGCCGCTCACGGCCGCTCAGCAGCCGCGTGGCAGGTGTCTCATGTTGACGCGCTGCACCGAAAGGCGGGCGGCGAGGCGGCAGGGCGTCGTGCCATTCTTCCCCCTGCCGCGCCTTCTCCGCCCGTGGCTCTCCGGCAGGTCCCGGCGGGGGGCGCCGGGCGTCCTGCTCATCGCCCTCGCCCTCGCCTGGCCGCTTGCCTGCGGCTGGGCCGCGACCGGCTCGACCCCCGCTCCCGGTGACCCCTTCCAGCTCGCCTCGAACCCGAATCTGGGGGCCCCGGCCGTCGCCGTCGATCCGCAGGGCTTCAGCCATATCGTCTGGACCGCTGGCAAGCAGGCCTTCTACGAGAAGGTCAGTGAGAACCTCCGCTATGCCTATGGCGACACCCTCCTCGATCCCGGTCTGCCCGGGGCCAGCCCGTCCTTGCCTGCCGAACCCAAAGCGCTGGTTGTCTACGATGCCCTGCAGGCCGTCCTTGCCCGCGTGGCGACGGACCGCTCGGGCAATGCGCACCTGGTCGTCTGGAGCCGGGGCAGTGCCTTCTCCGGCCTCGTCTATATCAAGGTTGGCGCCGATGGCACCAAGAAGATCCACAACCTGCTCCGCCTGCGGCAGCTCTCGGCGACATCCAGTACTCCTCGCCGGCGATCGCCGTGGACCCGACCACGGACCTACCGGTGGTCGTCGCCATCGTCCAGGTCACCACTCAGACCCCGGCATCGCTCAGCTTCGATCCGGTCTACACCGGCTTCGGTTTCCTCGACTTCCTCACCCTCTTCCCGATCTACACCCCCGCGGTCACCTCCTGCAGCGAATACGTCATGGCCCTCCGGCTGGACGCCGCGGGCGAGGTGGCCAGCCAGCACACCTTCTGGTCGGAACGCCAGAGCGGGACCCCGCCGTACCGCGCTGACGCCCCGGCGCTCGCGGTCGACCCCCTCGGCCGCCTGCACGCGGTCTGGCGCTACCGCGAGCCGGGGGGAACGCAATCTGACATCGTCTACCGCAACTCGGACCGGGTGAGCGAAGCCGGGGATGGCCCGCTGGACCTCGGCCAGGCGGATCCCACGACCCGGCCCGCGCTGGTGTGCTCCTCCGGCAACGGCGTGCATGTGGTCTGGCACACCCCCGCGGCCTCCTGCGCCTATACCTACCTTGATCGCGATGGTACGGTTGATCTCACGGCGACGCCCAGTTCCGACGATGCGGTGGTCACGGGCAGCCCGGCCCTGGCGGTCGGCGCCGACTACGTGGTGCGGATCGTCTGGGAAGACGGCCGCCACGGCGAGGACGAGATCTACTTCGCGGCCACCAGAGCCGGCGCGCATGGGATGCTGACCCTCGGCGCCCCCGAGGGCCAGCGGGACTACCGGCTGACCGCCTCGCGCGGCGCGGCTTTCGGGCCGGCCATTGGCGTCAGCCCCTGGGGCCAGCCCAGCATCGTCTGGAAGGACACCGCCTACGGCACCTACACGCTCGCCAAGTACCGCCCGCCCTGGACCTGCCTCATCTTCCTCAACGGCGACAACAACCTGCACAACTCCTACGTCAATAAGATCAGCGGCTGGCCCGCGTACGCCTCCTCCTTCTTCGGGCTCGAAGAGATGGCCTATCTCCCGTTCGTCCGGTTGGTGGTCCAGTTCGACGGCGCCGGCCTCGGCGACACGCGCCGCCTCCTCATCGGCTACGACGCCAGCACGAGTGAGAACTACGCCGCGCTGCGGGCGCGCTACCTCAAGCACCTCGGACACGCCTACTGGTATGTCGGCCCCGACGGCGCCAGCACCAACCCCGCCGTCAACTCGGAACGGGATATGGCTGACCCCGCTGTGCTCACCAACTTCCTCACCTGGGGGACCACCCAGTTCGCTGCCCCACAGCTCCTGCTGGCGGTCGTCAACCATGGCAACGGCTGGTTGCCGGGGCGAGGCGCGGGGGCGCGCGGCAAAGGCATCTCCTTCGACGAGGGGGGCACTCCCGGCAACCGGAGCGACGACTCGAGCATGGGCATGGGGCCGCTGCGCCAGGCCCTGGACAACCATGGCGACCCTTTCCACTTCGATGTCCTCTACTTCGACGCTTGCCTGATGGGGATGGCCGAGGTCGCCTACGAGGTCAAGAGCTATGCCGACTTCCTCGTCTGTTCCCAGGCAGTGAGTTGGGCCAACCCGCACTCCTACGTGCTCGATATGGGAACCCACTCGACGCCGCTCAGCGTCGCCAAGAGCATCTCCAGCAGGTACCGGGACTGGTGCCTCGCGGCCAAGGTAGGGCACCACACCACGGCGGTCATCCGCTGCCGTGACGTCGAGCGCTTCTGCACTGCCGTGGACACCCTCGTCGAGCCGTCCGGCGGGCTGATGACCTCCCCCCAACTCAAGCGCGCCTATCTGAAGGCTTGGGCCGAGAGCCAGCATACCGACAACGACGGCCGCTTCACCGATATCCACAGTTTCTGCAGCCACCTTCAGGAGGGGCTGCGCAGGGTCGCGGGGGCCGAGACCCTGGTCGCCCGCGCCCAGACCGTGATGGAGATCCTCGAACCCCCCGGCGACGACCGCCTCATCGTCACCGAACTGCACGACAACGGGCCCATGCGAGACTGCCACGGGCTGTCCATCTACTTCCCCTTCACCCGCCCCGACCTCGTTCTCGCCGGCTGCACCGAGGCCGAGGAAGAGCGCCCGGGGGCCTTCTTCGAGGAGGCCCCTCCGGCCGGCCGCGCCGTCGACGAGGGCGGCTATGGCGCCGTCTTCATCCGCTTCCCTGCCGAGCAGAACGAGGGGACCGTCACCCTCTCCCGCAGCAACGACGCCCTCGACATCTACCGGCGTGACGCCGACACCCAGGCCGACCTTCCGGGCCGCGGCGACACCCTCACCCCCGTACTGACCGGCGGGCAGACCGTCGCGAAATGGAACCTGGCCAACGAGACTGACCGCGAAGCTCTGGCTGAACTCCGGGATAAGCTCGTCGCCAAGGGGGTCCACCAAGGCGTCACCGAGATCACCCTCACCTACACCCAGCCCGGCGCCTCCGCCGCCGCCTTCACCGACAAGGCCACGGCCACCATCGTGCACCTCGACCTCGATCTCGATGCCGACAACGACGGCGGCATCGATGCCGACGACGAGCCGTTCGAGAACATACCCCCCGGCAAGATCTTCTCCGTCAATGACGACAACGACGACGACGAGAACAATGACGGTCTCGACCAGGCCGACGAGATCGATAACCGGGACGTCGTGGTCGACGGCGGCCTCGACGAGAACGACATGGCAGAGCTTGTCCTCGGCCTCGAAGCAACCGGCCTCCCGGCAACCTTCAAGGTGGCCCTTGACGTCAGCGACAAGCAGCTCGTGCGCATCTTCGACCCCTCCACTCCCCGCGTCGCCATCATCGGGCCGACGACAGCGGCGAATCCTGCGGCCGGTGCGGCGTCCTGGGAGACCACCCTTCCCGCCCTGGGCTTGCCGACCGAGCGGCCGACCTTCCTGGTCGAGGGCGTCGCCCCCGGCCAGGTCACTATCACCCTCACCCTGAAGACCGATAGGGGAGAACCGATCGCCCGCAAGACGGTGGTCGCGACGGTCGTGGCCCTCGACCTGGGGGTCGATATGGACCGCAAGAACGGCATCACGTTCGAGGATGGCTTCCGCGAGGACGACCCGCCCGGCAAGCTCGTGGCCCTCAACTCCGACAGCGACGGCGGGGACAGGAACGGCGACGGCGTCATCGCCGACGACGAGCTCGATTACGCCAACACCACCGTCGACGGCGCGGCCGACCGCCTCGACTTCGTGGACCTCGTCCTGGGACTGGCTCCCACCGGGCTTCCCGGCGCCCACACGCTGGAACTCGCGGTCGATACCGCGGCTCCGATCCGCATCTTCGACGCGAGTTGGGCCGCCGTCATCGGCCCCGACGTCGGTCCCGGTGGCACCGCGGTTCAGCGCTGGAGTAAGCGGCTCAACGAGGTCGTGCTCACCGGCAACAAGCTCGCCTTCCATATCGAGGGACTGAGCCCGGGCCAGGTGACCGCTACGCTCACCTACGCCGCTCAGGACGGCACCGAACTTGCCTCCGATTCCGTGGTGATCACCGCGGTCGAGATCAAACTCGAACCGATCTACCACCTCGGCGGGCCGCCACCCCATAACTCAAGCGGTATCGAGAAGGACAAGTCATCGACCTATGTGGTGGACATCCAGCCCGCCTCCGTACTCGATACCAACGTGGTCTGGACTCGGGTGAGCGGGGGCATCAGCTTCCCGACCGGCGAGGATGGCGGCAGCAAGGCCCGCGGCCGGACCGTGACGATCAAGGGCGATACGCTGGGCAAAGCCAAGGTGCGGATCGACCTGGAAAGCCTGGACGCGCCGGCACCGACTCTCCCGATCGAGGTCCTCGAAAAGAAGACGATCAAGGCGTTCGTCTATGTCGTGCGCCGGGACGATGGGACGGGACCGGCGGCGACTCCGGCCCAGGTCAGCGCGCTCCTGACGGGCGTCAACGCCTACTACCAGCAGGTCGCTATGGAGTTCGTCCAGGAGGGGGCGATCGGCTACATCGACCGTACGGCCTGGCTCGACATCTCCGCTGCCGCCAACTACCAGGAAGCAAATGGTCTCTTCGCCTCGAACCAGGGCACCGGGGGTGTCGAGATTTACTTCGTCACCAACATCGTCAGCGCCCTCGGCCTCAACCTGACTACAAGCGCGGCTCACGCCAACCGGGCCATTGAAGGCTGCGTCGTCAGAGCGGCAGCCACTGCGGACGTCGTCGCCCACGAACTCGGGCACGCCGCGGGGCTCGATGACGTTTACGAGGTCTACACCACCACAGGCGCCGGGGGCAAAACGACCCGCCTTCCCGCCACCAAGGCCAACCAGGCCTGGGCCCCCGAAGACTGGAATGACGGACCGGGGGCGGCCTACTACGACCCAAATCTGACCCAGCCGGAACTCATCCGGCGTCTCATTATGTACGGGACCGTGAGCGGAATAGAACGCGATTTCCCCGCCGGCCAGGTCTACGGCATCCACTACGACGCGGTCGGGAAACTGATCAAGGTCGGCCTCGATGGCTTGGGGACCCGGACGCCGGTGCACTGGTGAAGAGGACGCAGACGCATGAAGCATGGATCGCTGGTTCTGAGCATTGCCGCGCTGGTCGCGGTTCTGGCCCTGCCTGCCGCCTGGTCCCAGGCGCCTGCCGAGCTTAGGGCCGAGGTCGAGGAGACGCTCCTCCGGCGCGTAAACATCGGTGGCCCGACCCACCTCGAGTGGCTGCGCGACCTCGCCCAGCGCCGGGAACTCTCGGCGGAACAGATGCAGAACGTCCTCCTCGACATTGTCCAGGCAGGACTGGGCGCGACGGCTGACGACCGCCGGGGCCGCCTGCTCCTCGGCTTTGCCGTCGACACGCTCCGCCACTACCCCGGCGCCAAGGCCGCTCCTGTCCTCCGGCGCGTCGTCGCCCAGGCTGGCACCGAAACCGGCACCAAGTGGGGTGCCCTCACTGCCCTGGTGTGGGGGGCCGACGAGGACCTCACCGAGGTGGTGCGTGGCCTACTCAGCGAGAAGGGGCTCTTGGACGACCTCGACCGCTACACCGTGCTCCAGGCCCTGGTCGCGCGGCTGAGCGGCGCCAGCGATCCCCCCGCCGGGAGCCGCAGCCAAGCCCCCGATGTCAAGGCTTTCCTCGCGGAGTACGTGCAATCCGAGCCGAGTACGGACACCGTGATCGAGGTGGATCGCTATCTCCGGAACGCCGACCCCGACTACGCCGGCAGCGCGGCCCGCCGGACGCTGCTGGAACGGGGCGCTACCTCTACCGTCCCGGCCCACAAGGAGTACTTCGCCGGTGAGTTGCAAGCGTTCAAGGGGGGGGGAGTGCCGCGCTAGGTCGCGGCGGGCCGAAGTTCCCGCAGTGCTACGCAAGACAGACACCGGATCAGAACCTTTCACAACGGGCGGTCGAGTCGAGATGCCTGCATCATGATAACCTTAGGAACAGCTCAGCGGCGCCTGCTTACCTGCCTCGTGGCGGCGTGCTGCCTCGCCGCCGTGGGCCAGGTCACCATCCCCGGTCTGCCGAACCTTCCCGTGGACGCAGCGTTCGTGCAGTACACCGCCGATGAACTGCGGTTCGTGGATGAGCACCGGTGGGACGAGTTCCTGCTCTGGCTGATCACCAACAACCCGCCCGACACGCCCGTCGCCCTGGCCCCCGCGGCCGATACCCGGGTCACCGCCTCGCCCCTCCTGCGGGCCAGCGCCTTCGCCGACCGGGACGGCGACCGGCAGGACGGCAGCCAATGGCAGGTGGCCACCAGCCCCGATTTCGCCGCCCTCGTCTACGACACGGGCGACTGGGGCCCGATCCGCTCCTGGCTGCGCCTCCCCGAGAGCTTTCTCACCGTCGGCACCCGTTACTACTGGCGCGTGCGCTACCGCGACAACTCCGGCCAGCCCCTCACCGAGTGGAGCGCGTGGTCCGGCACCAAGGGCGCCGCCTGGTCCCTTGTCTACGAACCGCCCGCCGGCGAGGACGGCAGCCCGAAGGACCGCGATGGCGACGGCGTGGCCGATGACGTGGAGACACTCCTGGGGTCGGACCCAGACAATCCCGACTCGCTTCCCGCCAAACCCGGCAGCAGTCCCGGACGCGCGGTCGAGGCGGCGGACGGCCTCCTGGTCGATGACAGCCCCTACACGATCCGGGGGGTCGGCTACCAACCCACCCCGGTGGGCGAAACGGCCGCCACCCCAGGGTACCGCCCCTACCGACAGG
>CAILUI010000414.1 GCA_903837355.1 uncultured Victivallales bacterium | reverse complement strand
CCCTTGGAGGGCGAAGCTCCCCGGGCGCCCACGCGCCGCCGAACCGTATCCCGTTGGAGGGCGAAGCTCCCCAGGCGCCCACGCGCCGCTGAGCCGTATCCCCTTGGAGGGCGAAGCTCCCCAGGCGCCCACGCGCCGCTGAGCCGTATCCCCTTGGAGGGCGAAGCTCCCCAGGCGCCCACGCGCCGCTGAGCCGCCGGCCGGAGGCCGGGTCCAGGGGAACGGCTCACCGCCTGCAAGCAGGTCCTGCTGGATAGCAGGATCCGCCCAAAACAAAGCCCCTGTCCGCGCGGAAAACGCGCAGACAGGGGCCACAAGGCGACCGGGACCGCGGCTGGGCGCGCTCCCGGCGGACTTACTTCTTGGCGGCAGCCCGATCCTGCAGCTTGGCGGCCTCTTTGGGGTCGCCGATGTGCAGGGAGTTGTAGGCCTGCTCGCTGGAGGTGAAGGCCGAGCCACAGGCCGTGATCCCGTGCCAGCACTCCTGCGTGACCATCGGGTTGCGGCGACCGACTTCCTTCTCGCGCTTGGCGATGAAGGCGTTCATACGGGCGCGCAGCGCCTCGACGAGCGCAGGCTCCTTGTCCGCCAGGTTGGTGAGTTCCTCGGGATCATGCAGCAGGTCATAGAGTTCCACCTGGGGCTTGAAGTGGAAGTCCGGCTCGAGAGCCTCGAAGAACTTCCACTCAGGCGTGCGCCAGCCGTGCTTGCGCATCCAGGTGCACTCCGTGATGTAGAACTCGGTATCGAGGTTCGGGGTCTCGCCGCGCACCAGCTTCATCAGCGACTGCCCATCGAAACGCACGCCGGGCTTGATCGCCAGCAGCTCCATCAGCGTCGGGACCATATCCTTGTGCTGATTGAAGCCCTTGACGCGGCGGCCGGCCGGGACCTTGGCCGGGTAGCGGATGATGCAGGGCACGCGCAGGGTGTTGTCATAGATGCCGTGGTGATCGAACCAGCACTCGTGGTCGTACAGCGTCTCGCCGTGGTCGGCATTGATGACCACGACGGTATTCTCGAGGATGCCGAGGCTCTCGAGGGTGGTGAAGATGCGGGCAATGCAGGCGTCCATGTAGGCCACAGCCCCATCGTACTGGGCGATGACGTAGTCCTTGTCCGTGACCAGACCTGGGCCCGGCAGCCACGACAGGAAGTAGTCGCGGAAGGGCACAAAGTCATAGACCGGGTCCATGCTCTTATTCTCGGCGGCGTGCTCATCGCCGTGGTAGAACATGCGGTCGTAGGGCAGCGGCGGCAGGTAGGGCGTATGCGGGTCCATGTGGCGGAGGAAGAGGAAGAACGGCTTGTCATCGGCGGCCAGCTTGACCAGCTCAGGCAGCGTGACGTCGTTGAGAGACTCGGCCTTGTGACTGCGGCCGTCCGGGCCCGCACCCCAGCCGCTGAAGTTCAGGTAGGTCTGGAAGCCGCGCGCGGCGGCGTTGCCGGTGAAGCCGACGCAGGTGGTGTTGTAGCCATTCTCGCCGAGGATGGTAGCGAGGGTCTTGGTCTCCTCGGGGAACTGGCCCTGGTGGCGCAGGGCCACGCAGTTGGTGCCGAAGCAATCGCGGCCGGTGAGCATGCTGCCGTAGCCCGGCGTGGTCGGGACGTGCGGCGAGAAGGTGTTCTCGAACAGCGTGCCGCCCTGCGCAAACGCATCGATGTGAGGCGTGGTGAGCCGCGGGTAGCCGTAGCAGCTCATGTGCGTCGACACCAGCGAGTCGATGCCGATCAGCAGTAGATTCGGTTTGGTCTTCTTGGCCATGCTCAGTCCTTCCTTAGTAGCTCTTTCTTGCGGCGTCCAGAACCGCCCGCTTCCGGGCTGCTCACACGTTGTCAATGGCCGGGTCGTGAATGGCGACCCGCCGGCCCAGGCGAGTGGAGAGATGACAACCGAGGGTCATGCGCAGCGTGGTCAACCCCTCCGCGGCGGTGGCAATGGCCGGCCGCCTGCCGTTGAGAAACTCGGCGAGCGGCAAGGCCAGACCCGCGATGCGGGGCCCGTGGTTGGGCGGCGAGGCGATGTCGCTGCAGACCCAGTCCTTGGCCCCGGCCATGAACCACTTCAGGCCGCAGGCGTCGGCCGGACGCGGCACGCCGCAGCTCGGGCCATCGCCGTAGTTCTGGATGATCGTTCCCTTCTCGGCGACGATCTCGGTGGTGTTCTCGCCGGCGACACAGGTGAACGACGAACTGACCTCCGCGACCGGCCCGCCGGCGTAACGGTAGATGGCGAAGCCGTTGTCCATCGGCATCTTCGGATTCCACAGCGAGTCGATCTCAGCAGTCACCGTCTCCGGGACCCCGAGCAGCCAGTGGATGAAGTCGACGGCGTGCGCCGCGTCGTCAGCCCAGATATCGCGATTCTCGGTAGGGCTGACATGCCAACTGTCGAGGAACCAGGCCCCCCACACATGGGCGCCCAGGCAATGCCGGCGGCGCACTTGGAAGACCTTGCCGAAGTCGTCGCCGGCCAGCAGTTCCTTCATCTTCAGGTTCTGCGGGTCGACGCGCATCTGCCAGGCCATGGTGAAGGGCACCTTGGCCCGGTTGACCGCCGCCACGACGCGGTTGGCCTGCGAGACGTTGAGGGCGATAGGCTTCTGCAGGATGATGGCCTTGCCGGCCGCGGCGGCCTGTTCGACCAGGTCGGCGTGCCGCGCCGTCTCGGAGGTGATCACCACCGCCTGGACGGCCGCATCGGCCAGAAGTTCCTGCACCGTCGCGCAAGCCCGCACCTGGAGCGGGGCCACGTTCTTCTCCAGGCGCGCGGCGTCATGGTCCCAGCCAGCCACCACCTCGATGCCATATTCGGGGTGTTCACGCCATTGCGCGATATAGGCCCCGACGTGTCCGTGTGCAAAACCGAGAATGCCGACTCCCAGCCCCATGGTAACTCTCCTTGCCGAGGGTTTCGGTCGCCAGACGCGTCAACGGGCGCCGCAGGCCTGCAGGCACGCCTGCATGTGGCCACGGGCTTCGGCGGCGATCGCGACACAGGCGGGAACGGCGTAGTCCTTGGCGCCGATCACCTCCAGGTCGACCGGACCGCTGTAGCCATTCTGGTGCAGCACCCGAATGTAGCCGAGCAGATCGATGTCGCCGCGGCCATTGGCCTGCATCTCAGGCTTCCCGGGGCCCTTCTCGCGGCCCTTGCAGTCACGGATGTGCACGTGGCGGATGCGCGCGACCACCGCGGCGATGGCCTCGACCGGGTTCTCGTTGGCGCGATGAATGTGGCTGGGGTCCATATCCAGGCCAAAGGCCGGATTCGAGATCGCCTGCAGCACGCGCAGCGTGGTCGGCGTGTTGTACATAGCGCAGCCCACATGGGCCTTGACGCAGAGCATGACGCCATACTTGCCCGCCAGGTCGGCCAGCTTGCCCAGCGTCTCGATGGACTGCTGCAGGGTGGCCTCGTCATCCATCTTGCCGCCAGGGCCGCAATTCACCACCGGGATGCCAATCTCGACCGCGGCCTGAAAGGCCGCTTCCATCACCGCCGCATCCTGCGAAGGCTGTTCCATGGCCTGAACCGGGAGTTCATACTTCTTCGACAACTCCTTGATCGCCGGCGCCACTTCGCGCCAGCGCGCCAGGACCAGGTGCTGACTCATGCCGTCGATGGCGCTGACCTCCAGGGCGTCATAGCCACAGGCCTTGGTCCACTGGAAGGCGGCCTCCATGTCGTGGCCGCCAAACAACACCGAATTCACGCCGAGCTTCATCTCTGTATCTCCTCTCGGGCAGGGGGTTCGGGGCTCCCCCCGCCCTTATCGCCTTCTACTTCTACCCTCAGCCTTCAGCCCTCAGCCTTATTGCTCGCGCGGGTTGTGCTTGAGGATGGGCAGCGCGTGCGGCCGCACCAGGACGCCACCCTCTTCGTACGACTCGATGGCGGCAAAGGTGTACTCGAGGGTGGCGAGCGCGTCACGCCCGGAGGCGCGGAGAGTATGCTTGGGGACCTGGTTGGTCACGTCCTCGAGGAAGGCGTGGATGCGATTCGGGAAGGTCGCCCCGAAGTCCTTGATGCCGGTGTCATGAACGACCGGGGTCGGGCACTGTCCCAGGCCCAGGTTCTCGGCCTTGGCATCGGGACTGCCGGGCGCCGGGTAGAAGGTGCACTTCTCGACGCAGTTCTCGATGCAGAAGCTGCCCTTGGAGCCACCGACCTCGACGCTCCACCAGCCGCCCAGACCCATAGTGGCATCGCCACGCTGACTGAAGAGGTAGCCCACCGCACCGCTCTGGAACTGCACGTGGATACTGTTGATCGCCACCATCAGGTCGGCGGCGGCAACACGGAAGCTGGGGCGACCCATGAAGGCCTGCACGTGGGTGATATCGCCGCAGAAGTGACGCATGATGCTGAAGGGATGGGCCAGGAATGCCTTCACATGGAAGTACGGATACCCGGCCACGTTGGGGCCGCCGCCGGGGGCGTAGTTGTAGGCGCCGCCGACGAATCCCATGCGGTGCAAACAGTAGATCTGCTCGCCGATCTTGCCCTCGTCCATGTACTTACGGGCGATGCGGGCCGGCTCGGTGAAGAAGTGGTTCAGATTGCAGCCGAGGTAGACGTTCTGCTCCTCGGCAAAGGCCACCAGCTCGCGGGCGTCCTCGACTTCGTTGCAGATCGGCTTCTCTACCAACACGTTCTTGCCGGCGGCCACGGCCTCCATGGCGGGCTCGTAGTGCCAGCCGCCGTTTTCCGGGCCGCCCGTGGTCACGTCAACGATGTCGAGGTCCTCGTTGGCCAGCATGTCCTTCAGGCTGTAGTACGCCTTGACGTTGTGCTTGGCGGCGACTTCGTCCGCGCGCGCCTTGACCACGTCGCAGACCGCTACCAGTTGCGCCAGCGGATCGGTCGCGTGACATTGCGCGTGAGTCTGACCGATCCCCCGCATGCCTACCACACCGACTTTCAGTGCCATCTGCGTCACTCCTCTATCCTTGGGATTGCAGAGACCACCCTCGCCACCCGGCGGCCCCGATGCCTTTAGAGCCGGTACCGTAGCCGTCGCCGTGGGGAATGCCAGAGGAAGAGCGCGGGGAGTGCGCGGCCGACGTGGTCAGGCCGGCGACCGCACATGGCATCAGATTGATTGAGAGGGTATTTTACCATCATGATCAAGACCCAGATCCAGCTTCCTGACGAACTCTACCGCGAGGCGAAACGGGTTGCCAGAGACCGCGAGTGGTCGCTGGCGGAGGTGGTTCGCCGCGGCGTCGAGTACATCACGCGCGTCTACCCGCCGGTCGCCGGTAGCGCCACGCCATGGACCCCCCCCTCGCCACGCCGCCTCGGCGCCTTTCTGGCACCGGTCGAGGACTGGCGCCTGCTGGCCAACGAAGGCGGCAAGGGCGACGCGGAATGATCTCCGTGGATACCAACATCCTTCTCCACGCTCAGAACGCGGACTCGGCCGACCATGAGCTGGCCTACGCCTTCCTCGTGGAGTGCGGCGGGCGTGATGGCGTCGTCATCTGTGATCTGGTGTTGGTGGAACTGTATGTCCTCCTGCGTAACCCGGCCGTGGTGCGGCACCCCTTGACCGCAGCCCAGGCTGCCGATGTGTGCGGTGTATACCGCCAGAACCCGCACTGGCGAACGGTGGAGAACGCACCGGTCATGGAGCGGGTCTGGAGCAGCGTCCGGCAGCCCGGATTCGCACGCCGCCGCATCTTTGATGCCCGACTGGCGGCAACGCTGCTTCACCACGGCGTGACGGAGTTCGCAACCGCCAACATCAAGGACTTCGAGGGGCTTGGTTTCAGCCGTGTCTGGAACCCCTTGGAGAGGGCCTGAGCGTATGACCATCCGCGTCTATGACGAGTGTCGCGATGCCGCTGCCGTACTCACCCTGTGGGACGAGGCGCTGGGAGAACGCTACCCAATCCACGCCGCCACCTTCCTGCAACGCACGGCCGGGAACCCGAACTACCGCCGCGGCGATGCCGTGGTGGCCGTCGCCGGCCGGCAGATCGTCGGCTTTGGGCTGGTCGAGATCGTCCGCCCCAACGCCGGGCCCGTGGAAAAGACGGCGTACATCGGCGCCCTGCTGGTCGCCCCCGCCGCCCGCCGCCAGGGCACTGGCCGCGCCCTGCTGCAGACTCTCGAGGACCACCTGCGCCAGGCCGGTTGCGAGCGGGTCGCCGCGGGGCGTGGGCCAGGACGCTTCTGGACCGGCATCCCCGAGGACCTTCCCGAAGCCAGCGCCTGCTTCGCGGCCCAGGGCTATGTGTCGTCGTCGCGGGTCTGCGATCTGCTGGTGCCGCTGGGAAACTACGCGGCTACCCGGCGCTACCAGGACCGCCTCGACGCCGTTGGCGCCGAGGTCGTCGCCGCCACCCCGGCACTGCTGCCGGCCCTGCTCGCTTTCGAGTACCGCGAGTTTGCCGGCTGGGCGTCGTCGATCCTGCGCCTGGCGGCGAATGGCGACCTGGCCAACGTCCTGGTCGTGACATCTCCCGCGGGGGTCATCGGCTCGATCCTGACCTTCACGCCGAACACCGGCGGGCGCTACGCGAACCAAGTCTGGGACCGGCTGATCGGCGGCCGCCTCGGCGGCTACGGCGCGGTCGGCATCGCCCAGAGCGAGCGCGGCAAGGGCCTCGGTGCGGCTATGTGCGAAGCCGCTGCCGCCTACGTCGAGTCCCGGGGCGCGGATGCCTGCTTCATTGACTGGACCGGCATCCCGGACTTCTACCGGCGCGTCGGTGCCGAGGTCTGGCGTTGGCACGCCATGCCCGAGAAGGCCCTGTAGGCTGCGCGAACCATTGTCTTCGCCAAGGCGCCGACAACGCGGCTCGCGAGGCCGCTCGCCCTCCACGAGGGCGCACTGCGAGCTTCACGGCGTGCCCTGCGCCGCGAGGCAACAGGCCGCGGGCACCGCACCGGGCATGTCCATGCGCGGCCGGCGACCCAACTCGTCGAGGACGGGCTTGAAGGTCCCCAGAATGGCCTGGAAGTCGGGGTCATTGGCGTCGGCGAACACCGCTGTGCCACACCTGCCCGTGCCCCCGGCCTCCTTCGCCAGCGGAGCCAACAGGAACGGGTTCAACTGCGGATTGGTGATCCGTGTCCAGCGCGGCCGCGGGATGGCCGGCTCCCCAGCCGGGCCCCGATGGCAGGAGACGCAACGGCGCTGTGCCACCTCGGTGAGGACGCGGTCCAGATCGGGCGGGTACTGACGACGGCAGCCCTGCTTCTCGGGGTACGCCGTGTCCGCGGTCCCGTAGTAGGGCACGTTGAGGTCGATCCAACTAAGAATACGCTGCTGCTCATCCCGGCTGAGGGCGACCCGCGGCTTGCCGGCGGCGTCGGCATGGCCGGCGAGGATGAGGGTCGCGAGCCGGCTGACCGGCGACCCCCAGGTCCGCGGCTCGATCTTCAGGATGTTGGCTTCCTGGCCGTTGTAGGTGGGGATCCAGGAGGTGTACGGGTTATCGATCGAGACCTCGTTGCCGCTGTCGCGCACGGCCAGCACGCGCCGGCCGCGGGCCAGATACTCGTAGGAGACGTTGAAGTAGTCGGTGCGATCGGCGCTCAGATCGACGTCTCCGGCCCGCTGCCGCGGTTCATGGCAGCGGACGCAGTGGCGATCGAGCACGGGCTGGACCACGCTGGCGTAGTCGAAGCCGGCGACGCCCCACTCCGGCGGCGTCAGTTCCTGCGGTGGCGTGGCCAGGGCCGTGACCCGGGGCCGCGCTGGCGCCGCGCTCAGGCGCGACTCGTGACAGCCCAGGCAGCCACGCCGCTCGCCAGGCATGAGGTGGGTGAAGCTGCGCATGCGCTGCAGAGCCCGGCCTTCGGCGTCCAGAGCCAGAAAGTACAGCGGTCGTTCGGCCGGCACGCGGAAGCTGGCCGAGCCGTCGTCGGCCACGGTGACGAAGCCCCAAACCCGTTTCGGCACATAGGTCGCGCCACACGACACCACGATGCGCTGAAAGTCGAAGGCGGGGACCTGTACGCCGGCGCTGTCGATCAGCCGGCGCGGCAGTTCCTCGACCACGCAGAGTCGCTTTACCTCGCCACGCCGCACCTGGGGGCCCAGCCCGGCATACACGTCCTGCACGGTCAGCACCGCCGACGCATCCTCGGATTCCTCCCGTGCTCCCCCCGCAAACACGGGGGGCCGCGCCCGCGGCCGCAGCGGCCGGGCGTTGAAGTGGCCCATGCCATCTTTCGGACTGAGGACGACCGCCTGGCCGGTACCGGCGAAATCCCGTACCAGCACCGTCCCCATGTAGGAGAACAGGTAGTAGCGCGCGTCGACGGGGTACGGGGTCTGGTAGGGTCCCTGGGGCCCATTGCTGCTCTGCGTGACGTCCCCCAACGCGATCTCCGGCGTCAGGTTGCGGATGCCCTCCTGGGCGTTGTTGCCGTAGCGCGGGTCGATGATACCGAGGGCCCCGCGGCAGGAGCCGTTGTGGCCGGTCAGCGTGCAGAGGACGGCGGTGGACCCGGGGATGGCCTGGGCTTCGATGAAGGTGGCCGGACCGAGGACGCGGTTGCCGAAGAACCCGGCCAGACCGGTGCCGTCAGGATTCATCGTCCACAGGCTCTGGATGGGGATGGCCGGACGGTCGACGTACTCCCAACGCCCGTAGAGGATGCGCCCGTCGTTCAGCACCGCCGGCGTGAAGTCGTTCAGGTAGTTCGACGAGATGCGCTGCTGTTCAGTGCCGTCGGCGTGCATGCGGTAGAGGATCCCCACCGGCGTAAAGAAGCAGTAGGCCGCCTGCGGCTGCCGCGTCGAGAGAAAGACCACATCACCGTCGGGCAACCAGCAGGCGTCGTAGTTGTGGCCGTTGTCCTCGGTGAGCTGAGTGAGGCCGCTGCCGTCGACGTTGATCCGGTAGACCTGGTAGAAACTGCCGCGGCGCCAACTGAAGAGAATCTGCTGCCCGTCAGGGGACAGGTCGCAGCTCGAGATCTGGCCCTCGGGCGAGGCCACCAGCTCCTGCACGTCGCCACGGGTGACGTCGTACACCACCAGGCCGCCGCCGTCGCGCTGCCCCTCGCAGTGGTAGGTGTAGACATGCGAGCAGTTGATGTGGTAGCGGCGCACCGCCAGGACTTTCGTGAAGCCGAGCCGACCTGCGGTCAGTTCGGCCAGCAGCGGCGGCGAGTCGGGGACCGTGGGCGGCATCTGCGGGTCCTCAGGCGACAGGAAGGTGCCGATGGCCGCTTGCGGCGGCGTGACTCCGTAGACCCGGATCTCGGCAGCCCCCGGGTTAGCCCCACCGTAGGAGCTGGTGAAGCGCAGCACCAGCCTCCGAACCGGCACCGGGACCGGCAACGGCAGGCGCTGCGGACCGTGGCCCGGCCGCAACTGCCCGCTGGCGACCGGCTTGTCGTCACCGTCCAGAAGGATGACGTAGTCCTTCCAGTTCTCCTCCCACACCCAGGCCGTACGACCATAGTAGACGACCTCGGCCACGATCGTGGGCGCCTCCCACTCCAGGGCGAAATCGGCGCCGGTGCGGTGGGTGTTACCCTGGACGCACCAGGCTTTGCCCACGTCGTCTCGGCTCGTGGCCATGGGGATCTGGCCGTCGACCGCGAACCTGGCCCGGTAGCCGTCGCTGTGCTCCGACGTGGCGCTGACGCGGGCCAGGAGGGCCAGGTTGGGCGGTTCGTTGGCCGGCTGACCCTGGGCGCTCGCGGCCAGGAAGCCCCAGGCCAGCAGGGCGGCGAGCGCACGGGCGACCGTACGGCGGTAGGACCTCGCGACCGGGCTCCCCATGGCTGGCTCCTCGACGCTACGGTGCTCGGCGGGACGTGTTCGAGTGACGGTGTCGGCCGCCACCAGGGCGGGGCCCAGGCGCAGCCGTCACCTCACTGTACCGCCAGCGCCTGGCCGCTGCAACGCCAGCGCCAGCGCCGTGCCGGTCAAAGCCCCCATAGGCGCCGATCAAGGGGCAGCGGCGCCGGAGAACCCTGGATGACCCTGGCGAAGTCGGGATGGCGTGGGTTCAGCAGGTAGTTGCGCTCCTGCGGGATGACCGCACTGGGCACGGCCAGGGCGACGGTCAGTCCAGCGCGCGCCCAGTCAGCCCCCAGGCGCCGCGTCGCGGCGCCCGGCGGACAGGCGCGCCAGTCGGCAGGCAGGCTGCCCAGCGGCAGTTGGCTGCACTCGTCCTCGCCGAACTCGACCGGGATCGTGACGTAGTGCTCCAGCAGGACCACCGCGTCCAGATGGACCAGCATCTCCAGCACCGCCAGCGACAGACTGCCGGCGGTGTAGACCAGCGGCAGACCGGCCGGATTCCAGCGCCCGGGGTAACGACCGGCGCCCTCGCCGCTGAAGGCCGTGTCGGCAAACGCCGCCTGCGTGATGCGCCAGGCCGTCAGGCGCCGGCTCACGAGAATACGCCCTGCTGCAGGCGCCCCAGCAACTCGTCTACCGCGCGGGCGCCGAACTCGGTGCTGGCGTACTCCAAGGGCGTACAACCGCCCAGCGCCGGGCGGGGTGCCTTCAACCAAACGCTGGCCTGGACCGCGGAACCCAGCACCTCGGTGGCCCGCCTGAAGAGCAGCGCATAGCGCATCACCGGCGCCGATTCCGCCGCCGTCAGCCGGCGCTCATCGCCGCTGCGCCGACGCATCAGAGTACGCGGCTTGATCCCCGCCAGCCGCAGGAACTCCGCCTGCTTCAGCCCCAGCGTGGTGTGGACACGGGTGACGGCGCTGGCTGGCAGGCCGGATCTGACTTGGTCCAGGACGTACTCCACCGCGGTGTCGCGCAGTTCCCATTCCGGCTCCGGCACGGGGGCCGCAGCAGCGCCCTTGCGGGCCGCCTGCGCCCGACTCTGACGAGTGCTTTCCATGGCGCGACCTTTCCACTTGGCATAAGAAGTATATGCCATATGGCGCCAAATGTCAACCCCAAAGGGCAGTCCTTGCCGCCTGGCCTTTGCCCGCCCAGGCGGGACGCTCTATATTCGCCCACCGACCGGTCCCGCATGGTGCCGGTAACAATGAACCTCGGAGAGGCACCCCATGGCACTGCGACTTGGCTTCATCGGTGTGGGCGGCATCGCTCAGCGGCATCTCGGCAACGCCGCACTCCGCCAGGACATCCAGATTGTCGGCCATGCCGATATCCGTATCGAGCGCGCCCGCGAAGCGGCCGCGAAGGTCGGCGGCAACGCCTATGACCACTGCGTCAAGCTGCTCGATCAGGAGAAGCCGCAGGCCGTCGTCATCTGCACCCCGCCCGATGCCCACGGTGATATCGAGGAGGCCTGCGCCGCGCGGAAGGTCCCCTTCTTCGTCGAGAAGCCGGTCGCGGTCAGCCTCGAGCTGGCAGCCCGCGTCAAGAAGGCGGTCGACGCCTCCGGCATCACCACCCAGGTCGGCTACATGTACCGGTTCAGCAAGGGCGTGCAGAAGGTCAAGGAGCTCCTGAGCACCCGGCGCATCGCCATGGTCCAGCAGCACTTCTACATGCCGGGGTTGCCCACCCCCGAGTGGTGGCCCTTCGTCGAACGCTCGGGCGGCCAACTCACCGAGCAGTCCACCCACATGCTGGACCTCGGGCGTTTCCTGTGCGGCGATGTGGTCTCGGTCTCGGCGCGTACGGCGCGCACCCGCGACTGGACCCCGAAACCGGACTCGCCCCGGCCCGGCGGCATGCTCTGGGTCGCCGATCCCTTCACCATCCCCGACACCACCGCCATGACCCTGCAGTACGCCTCCGGCGCCCTCGGTACGCTGAGCTGCTCGATGGTCCCCGGCACCGCTTGGGATGCCGGCTTCCGCATCGTGGCCGAAGGGCTGATCGTGACCATCGATGGCGGCAACGTCTCCTGGCGCGGGCAGGAGCAGGGCAGTATGGAGGCTGGCGAGAACTGGGTCAGCTACGTCCTCTATGACTTTCTCGATTCCGTGATCGCCGGCCGGCCGGCCCAGGTGCCCTATGACGAGGGCGTCCGCAGCCTGGCCATCTCGGTGGCGGGCTATGCGTCCGTCGAGCGCGGCGGCAAACCGGTCAGCACCACCCGGCTGCTGCGCGGCATTCTCTGACGCCACGGGAGACGGCTATGATCTGGCGCGCCACGTCCATCGCTCTTACCGCCGCCCTGGCCACCGTCGCGGCTCCGGCGGTGACCCTGATCCAGGATGGACAGCCGACGGCCGCCATTGTCATCGCGGCAGATGCACCGGACTCGGTTCAGCGCGCCGCCGCGGAACTGCAGGACTACCTCGGACGGGCCTCGGGGGCGCGCTTGCCCATCCTCACCGACGTCCGACCGGCGACCGGGGCCAGCGTCTTCGTGGGCGAGAGTGCCCTGACGCGCGCCCTCGGCGTGACCCTCGACGGGGTGGGCGCCGAGGGCTATCGCTGGGTCTCCGGCGACTCCTGGCTGGCGATCGTCGGTCGCGACCACCGCGGCGGCCCAGTCACCGGCATGCGCAATCCCTGGCAGCCCCATGAAGTCTACAACCCCGAACTGCGTCTGGGGGCTTTCGGCGAAGCGGGGACCCTCTACGGCGTCTACCACTTCCTGGAGCGCTTCGGCGGCGTGCGCTGGTTCATGCCGGGAGAGCTGGGGACCGTCGTTCCGACCTTCAAGAGCCTGAGCGTCGAGGCGCTCAACGAACAGCGGGCGCCGGACTTCAGCTACCGCTACCCCTGGTACTGCAACTTCGCCACCGCCGCGGAGGACGCCCTGTGGTTCCGACGTGCCGGGTTTGGCGGGGTCTGCCCGGTGCAGGCCATCGATTCGTTCCGCCTGTTTCTCAAATACAAAGACGAGCATCCCGAGTACTTCGCGCTGATCGATGGGCAGCGGGACACAGCGGCCCTGTCCTGTATCACCGGCGGCGGCAATCTCTGCCTGAGCAATGCGGGGGTCTTGCGGCAGATGGCGGCCGACATCGGAGCCTACTTTGACCTCCATCCGGACCAACAGTTCTACCCGGTGGCGCCCAACGACGGCATGACCCGCGTTTGCGGCTGCGAGCAGTGTGCGCCGCAGGTCGAACCGGGCAAGGGCAAGACGGGGCAGTTCTCGAACTACATCTGGGGCTTCGTCGACCGTCTCGCCGCCGCGGTGACACGGACGCACCCGGGCCGTTACGTCGGCACTATCGCCTATGAGGGCTACCTGGACCCGCCCGACGCCATCGCGCGGCTGCATCCCGGCGTCGCCGTCATGGTCTGTCAGACCCGCGGCTCATTCCCCAATCCCGAGAGCGGCCGCGTCGCGCGCGATCTGATCCAGCGCTGGCATGCCAAGACCGACCAGATCTACCTCTGGGAGTACTACCGCTACAACCTGCCCCCCTTCCCCTGGTGCCCGACCGCGTACCCCCACGCCATTGCCGCGGACCTGCGCTCGCTGAAAGGCATCTCGCGCGGCGAGTTCATCGAGTCGGAGAGCTGGCAACCGGGCGGCGAGTCCCGCCTGCACTACCCCGCCATGCAGCACCTCAACCTCTATGTCACCGGCAAGTGCCTGTGGGATGCCAACCTCGACCTGGAGGCGCTGCTGGCAGACTATGTCACCCGCTTCTACGGCCCAGCGGCCGAGCCCATGGATGCCTTCTGGAAACGCGCCGAAGCCCTGCACAACGCCCGTCCCGAGGCCGACCCCGTGGTCAAGTACCCCTGCGCCGACCTCGACGCGCTCCTGGAACTGCTGGAGCGGGCGTTCGCGTTGACCGCCGCCGACAGCCCCGAAAGCCGCCGCGTGGAGCTGGTTCGTGCCGATGTGCGCACGCTGCGCGACACCCTCGGCGCGCCCTTGGTTCGCGAACTGCCCACGCTCTCGTCGCCACTCGCAGCCGAACCTGTCCAGGTCGACGGCGACCTCGGCGACCCCGCCTGGCAGAACAGCCTGCCGCAGGGCTTTGTGCTGAAGAGCGGGGAGGCCGCTCCTTACCGCTCGCTGCTGGTCAGCACCCACGACACGACGCACCTGTACCTCGGCATCGTCAATATCGAGCCGCAGCTTGAGAAGCTGGCGGCACACGCTCCCGCGGGGAGCCTCGACGCCAACGTCTGGGACGATGACTGTATCGAGGTCTTCATCGCGCCGGACGCCGCCCAGCCCGCGCGGGCCTACCAGGTGGTGGTCAACCCGGTTGGGGCCGTCTGGGACGGCGCCTACGGCCAGCCCGAGCCCGGCCCAGGACTCTTCGGCTGCCAGCCGGCCTGGCGCTGCGTGGGCCTCCGCGTCGCCGTCGGCCGTACGACCGGGCGCTGGACGGTCGAGTTGGCCATCCCCTGGACCGCGCTGGGTCTCGCTGGCGAGCGCCTGCCGGAACGCCTCGCCCTGAATGCCTACCGCTGCCGGCGCTGCGGGGCCGAGCCGGCCCTCAGCGCCTGGTCGCCGCCGTTGCAGGAGGCACACTACACGCCGGCACGCTTCGGCACCCTCCGGCTCACGCCGGCCGTGGCTCCAGCCGTTGACAGCGCCTGCCTGCTGCCGCGCTCGACGGCCGACATCGGCTCAGGCGCCGCCTCCGGCCCGGGCTGGTACACCCCCGGCGGCGTGCTCGATGGGAAGCCGTTCGTCGGCAACCCGAACACGCTGACGCGACGCGACCGTATGCTGATCCGCTTCGACCTCGCCCCGCTGGCCCTGCGCTACGGCGCTCAGGGCGTCCGGCAGGCGATGCTGAAGCTGCTGCCGGTCGGGGCCAGTGGGCCGGAAGCCGTGCGCCGGCTCGAGTTGACGCACCTGCAGTATGACAGCGCCGCCTTGGAATGGAAGGACATCGTCAGCGACCGCGTAAACGTGGTCGCCACCGTCGCGGTGCAACGCGACACGGTCTGCCAGGACGGTCTGAGCTTTGATGTGACCGCTCAGGTCAACGCCGACCTGGCACAGGGACGGCTCCTGTCCCCCTTCCGGCTGCGCGACCTGGTCTCCGAAGAGGGCAATCCCGACATGCTACCCGACGGGCTCTGCTTTCCGCCCTACGCCTCCGGACAACTGCAGTTGCAGATCCAGGTCGACGCGGACGCGCGCTGACCCGGAGTCAGGACTCCACCCGCACCTCGCCCACCGGCCGCCAGATCGCCGGATCGGTGGCGCGGAAGACCGCGGTGGTGGGGATGCCGAGGGCGGCCGCCAGATGGGTGACCCCGGTATCGGCCCCGATGAAGGCGCCGGCCTCCGCCTCCAGGCGCCGACGGAGTTCGCGCAGCGTGGGACAGATGAGGACCGTGAACGCAAGGTCGCGGGCCCGGAAGGCAGCCCGCAGGGGCTCTACCAGCGGCAGATCGGCCTCGCCGAACGAGACGATGGTCCCGCCCGCCCAGCGCCCGGCCTCGCGTTGCGCGGCCGCTGCCAGCCAATCGGGAGCGAGGGTCTTGGCCGCACTGCCGCTGCCGGCGTGCAGCCAGAGGGCCTGACCGTTGCCCTCACGGCGGCGCAGGACCGGCGTCTCCAACACCCGCGCCGGCGGTTCGATGCCCGCCGCGCTGAAGCTGCGCAGGACCAGGTGCGGCGGGGCGGTCGGACGCGGGTCGTGCCAGACCAGGCCGGCGGCGCCGGCGCGCCGGACGGTCCGCTCCAGCCCCGCGTCAGGCCGCAGGAAGGCCTGCACGATCGCCCCCCGCAACAGGTCCCCAAACGGCGCCGGTAGCGCCGCCACGTCCGCAAACAGACTCGCCGCCGCGGCGCTGTCGAGATCGATGAAAGCAAGGTCCTCCAGGGCCGGCGGCAACAGCGCCCGGTAGGCGCCACGGGTGCACAGCGCCAGGCCGCCGCGCCGCTGCAATTCGCACAGCAGCGGCAAGGTCAGGATGAAATCACCCAGAGCCCCGAGCACAAGAGCGAACTGGCGGGTGCTGGCCATGGTCAGGCGTTTCCTGGGTCGACGCTGGCCGGCGGCGCTCGACACCGCTGACCTTGATGCTGTAATGTATGCGCGCGAACCGGCGCTGCCTGGGCCTGGGTCTCAGGTCGTGGCGGCACCGGTTGCTGACCACGGATGTCGCCGCGAGCGCTGCCGTACCGCCATCGAGGGAAATCACCATGCCCCAGCATCTGGATGCGTGTGTAGCCAGAATGACGGCCGCCGGCATCAGCCCCGCCGCGATCGCCTGTTTCCGCCAATACTACCTGCAGTATCGCAGCGGCCAGGTGCGTACCGAGATGCGCGAAGACGACATCCGGCCCCCGGCCGCCGACCGCCTGGCGCGCTACGAGGCACTCCCCGCGGCCGCCGATCTGGCCAACACCGTGGTCATCAAGTTGAACGGCGGGCTGGGTACGAGCATGGGTCTGACCAAGGCCAAGAGCCTGCTTGAGGTCAGGCCTGGGATGGCCTTTCTGGATGTGATCGCGCGCCAGGCGCTGGCCACCGGTACCCGCTTGCTGTTCATGGATAGCTACAACACCCGCGGCGACACGCTGACCCACCTGGCGCCCTACGCCGGCCTGGCCCGCGACGGCCTGCCCCTCGACTTCCTGCAGAACCAATTCCCGCGCCTGCGTACCGATGTCGGTGGCCCGCTAAGCTTCGGTGACGCGCGTGACTGGAATCCACCGGGACATGGCGACCTCTACCTGGCGATCCAGGCCGACGGACTGCTCGACCAGTTGCTCGCCCTGGGCTGCCGCTACGCCTTCGTCTCCAATGCCGACAACCTCGGGGCCAGCGCCGACGGCCGCATTCCGGCGTTCATGGCCGCCAACACGGTGCCGTTTCTGATGGAAGTCTGCCGCCGCTCCCCGATGGACCGCAAAGGCGGCCACCTGGCCGTACGCCGCGAAACGGGCGCGCTCTGCCTGCGCGAAGCCGCCCAGCGCCCGCAGGGCGGCGACCGCTTCGAGGACATCGAACTCTACGGTTGGTTCAACACCAATAACCTCTGGGTCGACCTGCAGGCCCTGCGCGACCTCCTGCGCCAACACCACGGCATGCTGCCGCTGCCACTGATGCTGAACCCGAAGAAGGTGGACGGGGTTCCGGTGGTGCAGTTCGAGACCGCCATGGGAGCGGCCATCGAACTGTTCCCAGGAGCCCGGGCCCTGGCCGTGCCACGCACGCGCTTTGCGCCGGTGAAGAAGACCTGCGACCTGCTGGTCCTGCGTTCCGACGTGTATGATCTCGACCCGACCAGCGGACGGCTGGTCCAAGCCGCCGGAGCCTGCCAGCCCACGGTGGAACTGGACGATGTCCACTACGGCAAGGTGGGCCAGCTTGACGAGCGCTTCCCCGAGGGCGTACCCTCGCTGCGCGCCTGCACGTCACTCGTCGTGCGCGGCCAGGTCACATTCTCCGCTCGTACGACGTTCCGCGGCAACGTCACCCTCAGCGCCGACAGCCCCAAGCGCCTGCCACCTGGCACCTACGAGGGCGCCGTGCGGCTGTAGTCAGAGCCACACCCGTCTCCCATGGAAGACCCAGAGGCTGTAGCGGTTTAGGCTGTAGGCTATTAGGTTACAGCACCGGACCAGAATCCGGGAACGCAACATGCCCCGAGGTAAGACCTAATAGCCTACAGCCTGAGTACCTAACAGCCATGGCGTCCTTGGGACGCCTGTGAGTCAGCGTCCTGGATGTAGGCCGCGATGTCGGGCTCCATGGGCCAGGCCAGGGTGACCCGTTGCCGCCGTAACTCGGCGCGCAGCTCGGTGGCCGGCACGGCTGCCAGCTCGAGCCCGGCACGGGACGCCAGCACACACGCCGTCCCCGCCGCCTGCCCCAGTTGCATCATGGTCCGCGCCAGGCGGCAGGAGGACGCGGCCAGGGCACTGAAGCCGGCCGCACGTCCGGCCACCAGCAGATTGCAGACGCCGCTGGGCAACAGGCAGCGGTAGGGGATGCCGTACGGGGAGTGGACGCCAGCGCTCGTCCCCGCATGCCGGCCGTGGACGTCGAAGCCGTGGTCGGCGATGGCAATGATGTCAGGGTGCGACTGAGTTGCCAGGCCGCCTTCCAGATCCGTCTGCCGGAGCATGTACGCGCACACCGTCCGCTGCGTCTCACGAACCCCCAGGGCGGCAGCCTCCGCGACAATGCGGTAGGACTGCCATTCCGGAAACTGGCGCTGCCAGTGGTGCCAGAAGGCGCGCAGCCGGCGCTGGCACTCGGCGTAGGCCGCTGTGGGCCCCAAGGCAAGGAACTCCGCGCCCTCCAGCGCCGGCAGCATGTTCACGCTCAAGTCGCCGTTGGGGAACGGCACCACGTGCGCGACGCCGAAGCCGGCAGCCCACCAGCAGGTCGCCGGGACCCCATCCGGCAAGGCCTCAATACCGGCGACGGCGGTCGGCGCGACGCGGAAGATCAGGGTCACGCCGTTGACGCGGCCGCTGGGCTGCTCTGGGGCGGCCGCTTCGCCGAAGCGCGCGCGCGGGTCCTCGCCGCTGAGCCGTGGGCAGCCACAGGCGCCGCAGAGGACGGCATCGCCCGTGGCGTCCACGGCCCAGCGCGCCGTCACCGCCGGACCCGCCGTCAGCTCGACGCGGGTGAGGCGTCCGGCCGCGACCGTGGCCCGGGTCACCGCCGTGCCTAGGCGGACCTCCACGCGACCGGTCTCCGCCAGCATCTGGGCCATGGTCGCAGCCATGGCGTCAGGCTCGAAGACGACCCCGTTGAAGCGCTGCCGGATCAACTCACGGTCCGCGGGCCGCGCGTAGCTGAGCGGGCCGAGGGCGTAGCGCACCAGCGTGTCGACATAGCGCCGCTCTGGGCGCAGCACATTCTCGCCACCGGGGTAAGCGCCCGCGTCCGGCCAGCCACAGTGCCGGCCCACAGCGTAGATGCCCACGGCGCCGGGCAGACGCTGCAGGCGCTGATAGAGTTCGAAGGGGAACCCGGTGCCCCCGCAGCCGCTCTCCCAGGCACTGACGCCGGCCACCGTGCTCGTGCCACCGAGCCGGTCGTGGGGCTCGACCAGGAGCACCGTCAGGCCGCCGCGGGCCGCCGCCAAGGCGGCCGCGAACCCCGCACTGCCGCCGCCGGCCACGAGGACATCATGGGCCATACGCCTGACTCCGGGTGCGTTGATTTGGTCTCGGACCGCGGTAAAGTACACCGCCTGTGCCGGGATAGCCTGCCGCGTTGCGGCGGTCGACGCTGGCGCCTGGGGCCGAAGCCGCTGCGACGTTCAAGGAGCCGACCATGCCAGTGCTGCGTCTGGGGTTACCGAAGGGCAGTCTCGAGGAGACGACTCTCGAGATGTTCCGTAAGGCGGGCTACAAGATCACCGTGCAGTCGCGCTCGTACTACCCGGCCATCGACGATGCCGAGATCGAGTGCATCATGATCCGGGCCCAGGAGATGGCCCGCTATGTCGAAGAGGGCATCCTCGACGCCGGCCTGACCGGGCACGACTGGGTCATCGAGACCGGGGCCGACGTCCTCGAGGTCGCCGAACTCGTCTATGGCAAGGTCGGTCGGAAACCCTTGCGCTGGGTGCTGGCGGTACCGGAGAACTCGGCCATCAAGGGGCCCCAGGACCTCGCCGGCAAACGCATCGCGACCGAAGCCGTGGGCATGACCAAGCGCTACCTCGAGAAGCACGGCGTCAGCGCTTCGGTCGAGTTCAGTTGGGGCGCCACCGAGGTCAAGCCCCCGAAGCTGGCCGACGCCATTGTCGAGATCACCGAAACCGGCTCCAGCCTGCGCGCCAACAACCTCCGTATCGTCGACACGCTCTGCGAGACCACGACGCGCTTCATCGCCAACAAGGACTCCTACCAGGATGCCTGGAAGAAGGCGAAGGTCGACCGGCTGGCGTTGCTGCTGCAATCGGTACTGCGGGCGGAGACCAAGGTCGGCCTGATGCTCAACGTCAACCAAGCCTGCCTGCAGAAGGTCCTGGCCATCATGCCCGCCCTGCATCGGCCAACGGTGTCGCCGCTGACCGAGGAAGGCTGGTTCGCGCTGATTACCGTGGTCGATGAGATGGTAGTGCGCGAGATCGTGCCCGAGCTGCTGGCCGCGGGGGCCGAGGGCATCGTCGAGTTCCCGCTCAACAAGGTCGTGCCCTGAGGCGGGCGCCGGGCGCCCCCGGGAAACGCCTCAAAGCGTCACTGCGAGCCCGGGGAAGCGTACGTTGGTAGTGACGGCTGCAGCCGTTTCCCCGAACCGCGCACAACCCGGCGGCATGCCGCCGGGCCGTGCGGGTGCCTTCAGGCCTTCTTGGCCGCGCGCTTGACCGGAGCCTTCGCCGCCTTGGCCGGAGCCTTGGCCGCCTTGGCCGGGGCCTTCGCCGCCTTGGCCGGGGCCTTCGCCGCCTTGGCCGGGGCCTTGACGGGGATCGCTCCGGGCTTCGCCGGTTGACCGCTGGCCGCAGCGGCGTAGATGGCGTCCATCAACTCGGTATGGAAGATGCCATTGAGGGGACTCGTCTTGGCTTCGGCGCGACCCAGCACCGTGTCCACGAAGTTGCGGTCGGGCGTGCCGTCGATCTTGGGCAACTCCGGGTTCTCCGGTTCACCCTTGACGACGACGTCGAGGTAACTACCACCCCAGCCGTCGATATCGACGCGGCCATTCTCGAAGAGGAAGCTCAGCGGACCGGCCGAGGCCGGGCAGTTGCCGCTGATGCAGAGGCTGGCCATAACCCCGTTCGCAAAACGGATCGAGATGACGCTGTTGATATCCACGCGCGTGCCGTGGTTATCGACGAAGGCAAAGACTTCGGCGGGACGGCTCTCGACGCTCCACACCACGCTGTTCAGCAGGTGCGCGCCGCTGTCGTAGGCCTGACCGCCGCCCGAGAGGGCCGGGTCCTGCCGCCAGGCGCCGATGGTCCCCTTCATCCACCACTGCGAGAGGTAGCCGGTGACTAGCTCGAGCTTGCCGAAGGCGTTGCTGCGGATCTTCTCGCGCAGGTAGCCGAAGGCCGGCGTGCAGGGCGTGTTGTAGCCGATGGTGAAGACCTTGCCGGTCTCCTTCACCTTGGCCGCCAGCGTGTAGGCATGCGGGGCGCTGGTGACCATCGGCTTCTCCATCAGCACGTGCATGCCCTGGTCCAGCGCTTCCATGCCCAACTCAAAGTGCGTCGTGTGCGGCGTCGCGATGATCACGGCGTCGAGCTTGGTGCCGGCGTAGAGGTTGGCCGAGCCGGCGTACAGCGGCGTGTTCTTGCCCGCCTCGCCCAGGTGCCGTGCGCGGAAGGCGCCCGCGATGTCCTCGGTCAGGTCGCAGAGCGCGGCGATCTTGACTTCCTTCATGCCTACCAGTCTCTGCGCATGCGCACCGCCCATACCACCGCAACCGATGATTCCGACACGCAGCTTCGCCATGGTCTACCATCCTCCTGAACCAGAACCTGTGAGACAACCACAAAACCCGTGGGCTAACGTATCGTGGCGGCACCGGAATGCGAACGGCAGCGCTGGCCCTCCAGGGCGGTTCTAAGAAACCGGCGAGGGCGCCGACGGCTGGGTCTGCGATCGCCATTGGGCACCCCCGAGGCCCCCTTGCGGTCGCGCTATGGAGCATAGGGGGGCACGGCGTTGCGCCGGCGCTCGTCGCGGGCAT
>CAILUI010000413.1 GCA_903837355.1 uncultured Victivallales bacterium | reverse complement strand
GCCTACTGACCTCCTGCTGGTCGGAACCGTACCGCCGCGTGCCCCCACGCGGCCGCGGGTGAGGGCACCCGCGCGTACTGACCTCCTGCTGGTCGGAACCGTACCGCCGCGTGCCCCCACGCGGCCGCGGGTGAGGGCACCCGCGCGTACTGACCTCCTGCGCTGGAGGCCCACCGCATCGCCACGGGCCCCGCTGGCGCCCTACCCCGGCAACTCCCAGCCCTGGCGGTAGGGCTCGCCCTGGATGATGGCATCCGCCTCGGGCGCATTCAGGGCCTTGAGCTGGGCCGCGTCCCAGAGGATCTTCTTGCGCGTCCGCAGGGCCACCACGCCCAGCAGCGCCAGTTCCGTGAGCCGTGACGAGTAGGAGAACTCGCAGCCCGCCGGGGGGCCGCCTTTGCAGGCGTCGATCCACTCGCGGTGGTGCCCTGGCGAGCGCGGCAGCGTCGGCGCGGGCGGCGTGTAGCTCTGCATCAGCGCCTCCGGCAGCAAGCGCGGTTTCGCCCCGAGGCCAGGACAGACCATGATGCCACGGTCACCCACGAAAAGGGAGCCGCGGCCCGGCAGCGGCTCCCCGCTGGGCCAGCCGTCCGGCGTCGGCGGCTGCAGCCCGCCGTCATACCACGTGGCCCTGACCGGCACCTGACGCCCCCGCCGGCCGAACTCGAAGTGACAGATCTCACCGTGCGGGGTCAGCTCGGGTGCGGTCTGACCCACCGCAAAGGCCTCGACGCTGAGCGGGTCCTGCAGCCCGAGGGCCCAGCAGGCGACATCGAGGTCGTGACAGACGAAGTCGCCGATCGCGCCCAGGCCGAAGGTCCAGAAGTCGCGCCAGCGCACCGGCACATAGGCCGGGTGGTAGGGCCGCACCGGGCGCGGCCCCAGCCAGAGGTCCCAGTTGAGGTCGGCGGGTACCGGCGGCGTGTCCGTGGGAGTGGCCGTCATGCCCTTGTGCCAGCGGGCAGCGCCGACCCAGGCGTGAACTTCGCGGACCGGGCCGATGGCGCCATCCCACAGCCACTCGCACGTGTCACGCATGCCATCCCAGGCGTGGCCCAGATTGCCCATCTGCGTCGCGACCCCCATCTCGGCCGCCACCCGGGCCATCAACCGCGCCTCGCGCACATTGTGCGCCATCGGCTTCTCACAGTAAACGTGCTTGCCCTGCCGCATGGCGACGATCGACACGTAGGCGTGCAGATGGTCCGGCGTCGCGCAGACGATGGCATCGATGGCGGGCTCACGCTGGAGCATGACCCGGAAATCCTCATAGTCAGCGCAGCGGAAACCGGGAATGGCGGCGCCATAGTGCTTCTCGATCTCCGCCTGCAGCGGTAGGCGGCCGACGAGGGTCTTGTAGAAGAAGTCGTCCTGATAGGCCGCGGCCGGATCAGCCACCGCGATGATGCGCACATCGGGCAGCTTCATCAACTCCTGGGCAACGCCGCGGCCCATGCCGCCGGCGCCGACGATGGCGACGTTCACGGTGTCCGAGGGCAGGGCGCGCGTCACCCGCACTGGACCGGCACGGAACGCCGGCAACGGCACTACCGGGGCACGACGGGGAGCAGCAACGGCGACTCGCGACGCACACATGGTCTCTATCTCCGTATGTAAGTACTTACTTACAAGACTATTATAACTCAAGAACAGCCACCATACAGCGCGCCTGTGACGCCGCTGACTGGCGCCGTTACGCTGGTGCGCGCCGCCCGAAAGTCAAGAGCTGGCATGATCAGGGCTCGGCCACGAGCAGCCCGTGCAGCTCCAGGCGAGGTACGCTGACGACCGTGCCCTGCTCTCCCGGCCGCGCCACCAACGCCGCGCCGCCGGGGATCCAGGTGAAGCGCCGCAGCGCCGGGTCGCGAAAGGTGACCTCGATGTCGTGGATGGGCAGGACCTCGCGACGCACGTAGAGCGACTCGCCTACGACGTTCTGCGAACGCCCGAAGGACGAGATGTCGTTGAGGAGGTGGACCACCAGGCGCTCACCCTGCCGGTAAGCGCTCGCCTGCACCACGCTCGGGGCCTGCACCGCCAGCGGCGGCGGAGCGTCAGCCGCAGCACGCAGCGCCAGCTCCAGCAGGCGACCCAGGTACTCATGGCCGTAGCGGAACGAGGACCAGGTGACGTCCGCCGGCAGGTAAATGACGCGGCCCTTCCCGGCCACCGACTCGATCACCCCCGGCCCTTCGGCATGGATCACCTGGCCGGGCGCGGGACCGGGCGCGGCCGTCAACAGTCGCAGCGCCGAGGCGCCCGCGCCGGTCGCTTCGACCTGCAGCAGACGGCAGTGCAGCGGGACGTCCCGGTTGAGCGTGCCCGGGGGTTGGGTCACCGAACCCGCAGCGAGGGTGGCCTGGATGACCGCATCCGCACTCCAGCGGTGCTCTTCGGCAAAGCGCCAGGAGGCCGCCGTCTGCACCCCGCCGCCCCAGGCCGGCTGCATCCGGCGTGCATCGAGATCACCGGTCTTACGGGCCTGCAGGAGGTCGGCCAGCCCGAAGGCCTCTCGAGCTTGGCCATGCTCGTCGTAGAGCGAGGTCTCGTAGGTAGCCACCAGACCGCCGCCAGCCAGGACGAAGCGCCGCACACTGGCCATCTCGGCCTCGGACATGGCCGCGCAGTTGGGCAGCAGCAACACCTTGATGCCCTCCGGCACCCCGCGCACCTCCAGGTCGCGATCGGTCACCAAGGCAACGGGAAGGTGGCGCTCGAGCAGCGCTTGGAAGGCGCCGTACACGCCCTTGAGATAGCGCTCCTTGGGGTTGTCACGACCGTACCAGAACTCCGTCTTCTCGGAGACGACCAGGCCGCACCAAGGCACTGCCTCGGCATGCGTCAGATACGGGGCGCGCTCGGCGACCTCGGCCATATACTGCCGCATGACATCACGTCCGGGCACGGAGTGGGTCGGCACAGCGCCGTTGGTCAGCATGGTCATCACCCGGGTGCGGGCTTCGACCGCGGAAACCGCTTGCCAGCCGGGCACCGTCGGCGCCCCCCACATGAAGGCACGCTTGCCGCGACACAAGCCCGCCAGGTGCCAGTTCATGAAATTGTGCCGGGCCGGGAAGGCGAAGAACGAGGGATCAGCAACGTCGTACCAGCCCGTCTCCTCGAGCAGGCCGTCGGCACTCTCAGCCACCCGAATCGAGTTCCGCGTGTTCCCGCCCGTGCGGTAGGCCCAGGCATTCCAGGTGTTCACCAGCAGGGCTGCCTCCGGGTTGGCGGCTTTGAGGGCACGGTTGTAGTCCAGCAGACAGCGCTCGATGCTGCGAAACTTGAAGTCTACCCACTGTTGCCAGAGCAGGCTGTCGAAGTCCTCCTTGACCGGCGGTTCCTGGCCGGACTGAGTCCGGAAAGCCTCCCGGCAGGCGTCGCAGTAGCACTCGTCAGCCCGGGTGTGGAACATGTCGAAGAAGACGCCGTCGACGCCGACCTCGCTCACCAACTCCACAATGCGGTCACGGACCAGATCGCGGTAGGGGGTGTTGGAGCAGTAGTAGTCGGTGGGGGTCCCGGCCTGGTTGCGGCAGCGCCATTCGGGGTGGGCCTCGCCGACGCTGCGGGGTTCGCGCTGGGCCCAGTAGTAGGCGATGTAGCGCATGCCGGCACGATGGCAGAGCTCGGTGACCTGGCGGGTCCCATCGCGGTCGGGCGCGACCTCCTCGAAGCCGCCGTTGCGGAGCGGTTGCGGCTCAACCCCGAGCAGGCTGACATCGTCGAGCAACACCTCGGCGGCGGTCCCGGAGATGACGCAGGAGGTGTGAACCCACCTGGCCTTGGGGTTGGCGGTGTAGTCGTAGGGGATCGTCACGACATGCCACTCGCCGTCGCCGACATGCGCCGCCGGGACGCTGACGCCGGTGCGTGGCGCCCCGGTGTTCTCCCAGGGCTCCGCCGACATCGGGATCGCCCCGAGCCAGACCGTCGCCTGGCTGGCACTGAGCACCTTGTAGGCGAAGGAGAGGGTGCCGCTGAGGCGGTCGAGCATGGCGCCCTGACGACCATCCCGCGGCGACCAGCGCCGGTTCAGGTACGACTGGGCGCGGCCGCCGGCGTGCAGGATGCGCAGGCAGCGCTGCCCCGAACGCGCCTCGCCCACCAACGCGGCGCCGTCCGGCAGCTCCCAGTCGATCGGCCGCCCGCGCAGCGCCGGATCGAGGTCGCCAAAGCGGCTCTTCCAGCCCAGGCCCTGCCACTCATCGCCACTGTGGCAGCGCGAGAACAGCACCTGCACTCCGGCCGCCGCCAGGTCGGCGATGACGGCCTCCGGCCAGTCCTGCAGCACCCGCGTGTTGGGCAGGTCGGTGTAGGCGACCCGAGTGACCTCACTCAGCCAGGCCGGCGGCGCCGGCGCAGCCGCATCGGCGTCAGCCGCTGCAGCGAGGCCGGCGGCGACCAGACCGCAGACGATGCCCACCTGTGCCAGGAACCCGTAACGCCATGCCATCGTCACTCCTCCTCGGCTAGCCGCCCACACGGTGACCTCCGGCAATATACAGGGCCGCGGCTCGCGAGTGCTGCGCACGGCGAGTGCTGCGCACGGCGAGTGCTGCGCATCCTGCGGTGCAGCAGGACGCACGGCGAGTGCTGCGCATCCTGCGGTGCAGCAGGACGCACGGCGAGTGCTGCGCATCCTGCGGTGCAGCAGGACGCACGGCCGGTATCGCCGACCCGACGGTCAGCGGTCCCAGAGCCTTGGCGCGGCCTGGTCACGCCAGTAGCGTACGTCCCAGACAGAAGCGCAACGAGGAGCGACCCATGAGCACGCCAGTCGTACGGTCTCAGCCTCTGCCAGTGGTCGACCTCTCCGGCGACACGAGCCGCCAGACCGTCATCGCCCAGGGCACCGCCGACCTCTACCAGGGACACCCGACCACGCTCCTCATGCCGGATGGCCAGACCCTCTTCGCGGTCTGGTCCATCGATCATGGCGGCCCGGTGGGACCCCTGGCCAGGAGCAGCGATGGCGGCCTGACCTGGACGCGGTTGCCCACTCCAGAGGACTGGCCCCGAACGCGCAACTGCCCGAGCCTCTACCGCCTGGTCGACCCAGCCGGCCAGGAGCGCCTGCTGGTCTTTGCGGCCCAGCCCAACCTGACCCAGAGTTGGAGTACGGACGGCGGCCTCACCTGGTCACCAGTACGTAGCCTGGGCATGCCGTGCGTGATGGCCTTCTCCAGCATCGTACAGCGCCTCGACGGCAGCTACCTCGGGCTCTACCACCGCGGCGCCGACGACCGCGACCGCCCTCCCCTCGAGGTCTGGCAGACGCTCTCCCGCGATGGCGGCCTCACCTGGGAGGCGCCCCGGCGCACCGCCGTCATGACCGGGCGCAACCCCTGCGAGCCCTGTGCCTTCCGGGCGCCCGACGGCCGGCAACTCCTCTGCCTGATGCGGGAGAACACCCACACGGCCGCGAGCCTGATGATGACCTCGGAAGACGATGGCGTCACCTGGTCCGAGCCGGTGTTCACGCCCTGGGGGCTGACCGGGGACCGTCACGTGGCGCGCTATGCCAGGGACGGACGCCTGGTGGTGGCGTTCAGGGATCAGGCCCTGGACAGTCCGACCCGCGGCCACTTCGTCGCCTGGGTGGGCACCTATGCCGATATCGTGGGCGGACGCCCCGGCCAGTACCGCCTCAAGCTGCTGCACAGCTATGCCGGCGGGGATTGCGGCTACCCAGGAGTGGAGGTGCTGCCCGATGGCACCATCGTGGCCACCACCTACATCAAGATCCGCCCCGGCCCTGAGAAGCACTCCGTCGTCTGCACCCGGTTCCGCCTGGAAGAAACCGACCGCCTGGCTGCCAGCCCGGCGCTGCCGGCCACGCCGTAAGCAGCGCGGTACCAGACCTCCCATCAACGTTGGCAGCGCGGACAGTAGAACGACGAACGGCCGGCCTGGACGATACGCCGGAGGCCCGCCGTCAGCCCGCAGCGCGGGCAGTCGAATCCATGGCGACCGTAGACATTGAGATTGACGGCGAACTCGCCCTCGCTGCCGTCGACGTGGCGGAAGTCGCCGATCGTCGTACCGCCGGCCGCAATCGCATCCGTGAGGACGGCCTTGATCGCCAGGGCCAGACGCTCGGCGGCGGCGCGACTGAGGGCGGCGCTGCGGCGCTTTGGGCTGATCTCCGCCCGAAACAGCGCCTCGCTGGCATAGATGTTGCCGACGCCCACCACCACCGCCTGGTCCATAATGTGGGTCTTCACCGGACGCTCACGAGCGCGGCTTGCCGCGTAGAGGAAGGCACCGTCGAACCCGGCACTGAGGGGTTCCGGACCGAGACCGCTGAGCTCCTCCGGGTCCCCGCCTCCCGGCGGCAGCGCACAAACCTGCACCGCTCCGAAACGCCGGACATCGGCGAAGCGCCAACTGCGGCCGTCGGCAAGCTCCCAGGCAACCCGCTCGTAGGGCGTCAACGGCGTCTCGCGCGGCACGATGCGGAAGGTGCCGGTCATGCCCAGGTGCAGCAACATCCCAACGCCGTCACCGAGATCGACCACGATGAACTTGGCGCGGCGACGGAGGCCGCGGATGGTACGCCCACGGCACGCCTCTCCCAAGCTTGCCACGTCCACCGGCGCGCGCAGACGCCCGACGGTTGCCGTCACCTCGCGAATCTGCGCGCCCACCAGGTGCGGACGCAGGCCCCGCACAACCGTCTCGACTTCGGGCAGTTCAGGCATGGCGGCAACGGACCTCCGAGGCAAGACAGGGATGATGTCACAGCCCCTCGGACACGCCGACACCGCAGAAGATGCAGGCGCACCTCTGCCACCCAGGGCTGTTCCGTTTTCCCAACGACCATCGGTGTTGGTCACCGGCACGGTGAAAGCGTGAGAGCGTGATTGCGTGAGGGTTACGGCGCGTGTGCCGGCCGTCTGCCACGAATCCACGCTTTCACGTTCTCACGCGCTC
>CAILUI010000412.1 GCA_903837355.1 uncultured Victivallales bacterium | reverse complement strand
AGGGAGCGGCGGGAGCCGAGCCGACGCTCGGCGGTCCCAGGGAGCGGCGGGAGCCGAGCCGACGCTCGGCGGTCCCAGGGAGCGGCGGGAGCCGAGCCGACGCTCGGCGGTCCCAGGGAGCGGCCATCCTGCTGGACAGCAGGACCGTGGGCGGTCCATGTTTGTTGTCGTAAAGGTCCTGTAAAGATGCGTATACAACGTGCCGTAGGCGTGACGGTTGCCCTTGCCGGGCTGGCCTTGGGTGCCGTCAGTCGAGGGGAGGAGCGGGCGATGCTTGCCGACAAGACTCTGGTGGCCTGGGTGAAGCTGGCGAACCTCGAGCAGCAAGGCGGTGGCGTGCTCACCGTCGAGCAGCAGAATCGCTTCGATTCCATCGTCTTCGGCGAGATCACGCCGGGGCGCTGGATGGCGGGTAGCGAGGGCTTTTCGCGCACGAACAAGGCCCAGGATGCCTATCCCGCGGAGACGGCGCCCCCGGGCACGGCCGTGCAGATCGCCATCGTCTATGAGGGCAAGCAGGTGACCGTGCTGCGGGATGGCCAGGTGTGCGCCACGCACAGCGCCGAGAGCCAGATGACGTTCACGGAGCCCTTCCTGGTGTTGCTCGGCAAACGGCATGTGGCTGCCGGGGCGCCGGCGTTCTTTGCCGGCTCGGTACTGGAGGCGCGGATCTACGACCGGGCCCTCTCGCGCGAGCAGGTGGCGGCGCTGGCGGTGGGCGTGGCCGCGGACCCGCCGCCCTTCGCCTGGTGGTGCTTTGCCGATGCCGAGCTGCATGACCGGATGGGGCGCTTCAAGGCCAGCGCGCTGAGGAACGGCGCCCGGCTCGAGAACGGCGAGCTGGTCCTCGACGGCCGCGGCGCCGTGCTGCTGGCCTCGGTCCACGCCTCCCCGGCCCAGGACCCGCTACTCCGCAATCCCGTGCCCGAGGAGGTGGTCCGCACCAGTCGCCTGCTGCGCGAACGGCTGCTTGCCGATCCGCACCGTCCGGGGTATCACTTTGTGATGAGCGAGGACATGGCGGTTCCCGGTGACCCCAATGGCGCCTTCTATCATAACGGGCGTTACCACCTGATGTACCTCTATGCCCGGCGGGGCTCGGGCTTCTGCTGGGGGCACCTCTCCAGCACCGACCTGGTCCACTGGCGGAACCACCCCGACGCGCTGGCGCCGGACGACGTCCTCGATCCCGGCATCTTCAGCGGCGGCGGCTTTGTCGACGACGACGGCAGCGCCTATCTCTCCTACTGGAAGCTGGGATCCCCCCATGGCATCGGCATGGCCCGCAGCAGCGATCGGACCTTCGACGTCTGGACGAAGTACGGCGACCCGGTGGTGACCTCGACGGAGTTCGGGATCACCGAGGGCGTGGGGCCCGACGGCCGTGCGGTCCACTATGGCTCGGCCGACCCCTCCAACGTCTGGAAGAAGGATGGTCGCTACTACCTGCTGACCGGGAACCTGTTGGTGCTGAATAAATACGGCCGCGCTGACGGGGCGCCGGTCGAGGAGCAGGGCGACCGCCTGGACCTCTTTGTTTCCGAGGATTTGCAGACCTGGAAGTACCTCCACGTGTTCTACCAGCGTCGGGCGGAGTGGACCGACCGCGGTGAAGACAACATGTGCCCCAGCTTCCTGCCCCTGCCGGCCAGCCCCGACGGCGGGCCGGCCAGCGGCAAGCATCTGCTGCTGTTCATTGCCCACAACCGCGGCTGCCAGTACTACGTCGGCGAGTACCGTGACGACCGCTTCTTCCCCGACAACCACGGTCGCATGTCCTGGGTCGACAATGGCTACTTCGCCCCCGAAGCGCTGGTAGACGGCAAGGGCCGCCAGATCATGTGGTCCTGGTTAATCGACCGGCGCGCCGGCGACGAGCAGGATGGCTGGACGGGCGTCTACGGCCTGCCGCGCACGCTCTGGGTGGGCGACGATGGCACCCTGCGCCTGCGGCCGGTGCCGGAGCTCGAGAGCCTGCGGCTGAACCCACTCCGTTGGGAGAATGTGGTCCTGGCCGACGGTGCGACGCCGGCGCTGGACGGCGTCGTGGGCGGGTCCTGCGAACTACAGATCGACATCGAACCGGGCACCGCGGCCCGCTGCGGCGTCAAGGTCCGCGCTACCCCCGATGGCAAGGAAGAGACACTCCTGTATTACGACGCGGCGGCCAAGGAACTTGTGGTCGACACCACGCGGTCGGGCGTTGCTGGCCGACTGGTGGTCGAGCGCGCCCCCTTTGCCCTGCGCCCAGGCGAGGCGCTCTCGCTCCGCGTCTTCGTTGACAAGTCCGTCGTTGAGGTCTACGCCAACGACCGCCAGGCCATCGGCCGGCAGGTCTTCCCAACCCGCCCCGACAGCCAGGGCGTCGCCCTCTTCGCCACGGGTGGCCAGGCCCGTTGCACTCAGGTCAAAGCCTGGGAGATGATGCCATCGAATCCTTACTGAACCGACTGAAGGCATTTCGACAGTTTCTGACCCTGCTGTTGGCGGCCGGAGTTCTGCTGGGGCTGTTCCGGCTGAAGGTGCCGATGTTCCTGTCGCCGGCCAACCTCATGGACCTGGCGCAGCAGGTCTCGATCAACGCCATCCTCGCCTTTGGGATGACCTTGGTGATCCTCATCGGCGGGATCGACCTGTCGGTGGGGGCGTTGCTGGCCCTGACCGGCACGGTGGCGGCCTACTGCATGGTCGGCGCCGACAGCGGGCTGGGCCTGGGGGTCATGCCCGCCGTGCTGATCGGGCTCGCGACCGCCGCGGCGGCGGGGTTCTGCAATGGCGTCTGTGCCTCGCGGACGGCGATGCCGGCCTTCATCATCACCTTGGCCACCATGCAGATCGAGCGCGGCGCGGCCCTGCGTTTCAACGAAGGCCGACCGCTGGCGATTCCGGAGCAGTATGAGCTGTTCCTGAAACTTGGCAACTACCGGATCGGCGATGTGTTGCCGGTGCCGGTACTGGTGATGCTCGGCCTCTTCGTACTGGCGGCGACTCTGCTGCACCGGACCCGCTTCGGCCAGCACGTCTACGCCATCGGCGGCAACCGCGAGGCGGCGCGCTTCACCGGCATTCCCATCACCCGCGTCGAGACCCTGGTCTACGTGGTGTGTTCCGTGTTTGCGGGGGTGGCCGGCCTGATCAACACCGCCCAGCTCTACTCCGCCGAGCCGGCCTCCGGCGTGGGCTTCGAGCTGAATGCGATCGCGGCGGCGGTGGTTGGCGGTACGAGTTTCACCGGCGGCCGCGGCACGATGTACGGCACCCTGCTCGGTGCGGTCATCATCGGCATTCTGGACAAGGGGCTGAACCAGGCCGGCGTGCATTTCTCGTTCCAGTACATCATCAAAGGCGCGGTGATTCTCGGCGCGGTCTACCTCGATGTGCGCCGTCGGAAGTGAGACTCACGGACGCGCTGCCGACCTGGATGACTCACCACGAAGAGCACGAAGACCACGAAGGTGATGGCTGACAGGTGGCTCAGATGGCGGTGCAGTGAATAGGTCAGGGCAAGGGTTCATCATGCCGCGTCACCTCTGGAAGCTAGCCGTGCTCGTCCTGAGTGGCTGGGTTGCGCTGGTCGCGGTGTGCGGCGCAGCGGACGATCTCGAGGCGGCGTTGAGCGCCGGGAAGCGGGCGTTGGCGGCCGGTGATCTGCCGGGCGCGCACGCCCAGTTCGCCCGCGCTGAACCGCTTGCACGGACCACCGCCGGCCGGATCAGCACTCTGCAGCAACGGGGCGCCTGCGAACTGCGCGAGCAGCGTCCGGATGCTGCCCGGGTCACGCTCGAGCGGGGGCTGGCGCTGTTCAACGGTCGCATCGACTGGCCGGCCTTGGAGATGGTCGGCGATCTGGCCCGCGCCGTGGTGGCGACCGAGGGCACGGTTGCGGCGGCAGCCTGCTATGGGCGCTGGTTTGCCGTGTTCGCCGCGAATCCGGGGTCACCGCCGGCCTTGCTGGCGCACCTGCAACTGCGCAAAGCGAACCTGCTGGCGGCCGGCCAAGGCCAGGAGGCGCGGTACGAGGTAATGGCCGAGTTCGACCGGGCTACCGAACTGGCGGTGACGGCGCGCGAGCCGAGCGTGCGTTACTGGTGCCTGTTTCACCGCGCCGCGTTCAGGGCCAGCAACGGCGACCGTGACGGCGCCATCCGGGACTACCAGGAGGGGCTTGCCATTGCTGGCATCAGCCGCGAGGACCAGGATCGCGTCATCCAGGCCCTGGCGGCCTTGGGCGTCAAGGCCGAGCGTCCTGCGGGTCGCGTGCTGCCGGCCCTGCGTCCGGCCGCTGCCGCGCTCTTCCTCTTCCAGCCCCGCCAGGGCTTCCTGGCCGACATCATCCCCTTTGCCCAGCACGGGCGCTTCCACATCTTCTACCTGACCGGCGGTGGCCCCGACGCTGGCAGCGGGCACAGTTGGGCCGAGGTCGTCTCCGCGGACCTCACCACGTATGAGGACTGGGGCATCGCGATCCGCACTGGCGATTCGGTCGAAGCCCGTGACCTGAACGTCTGGACCGGGTCTGTCGTCGAACGCGACGGCATCTACCACGCCTTCTACACCGGGCACAACCCGAACTTCGCGGGGACTGCGACCCCCACCCAGGTCGTGCAGCACGCCACCAGCCCCGACCTGCGCGCCTGGAGCAAGGACCCTGGCTTCGAGCTGGGGCCGGCGCTGGATCGCGGTTACGCCCTGAGCGACTGGCGCGACCCCTTCGTGTTCCAGCGGCCGGGCGGGCAGGACTACGGGATGCTGATCACGGCGGTGTACAACGGCCGGCCCGCGCTCGGTCTCGCGGTCAGTCGCGATCTGCGCACCTGGACCGTCGAAGCGCCGTTTGCGGAGTTTCCCCCGGCCTCAGGCATCCACGGCACGGAGTGCTCCGATCTGTTCGAACTGGACGGCACCTGGTACCTGCTCTGTTCCAGCGGTCGCGGCAACCCCGGCTGGGCCACGCGTTACCTGCAGGCCGAGCGCCCCGAGGGGCCATGGACGGCGCCCGCGGAGAACCTCTTCGACGGCGGGCTGTTCTACGCCGCCAAGACCGCCGCCAGTGGCAAGAGGCGGCTGCTCTTTGGCTGGCTGGCGGCGCGCGCGGGCGAGAGCGACGACGGGGCCAGCGGCTGGGGCGGCAATCTGCTCTACTACGAGCTGGCGCGCCGGCCCGATGGTCGCCTGGCCACCCGCATCCCGGCTGAGGTAATCGACGCCCTTGGCGCCGCTGTGCGGCTCCAGCCCTCGCCCGGCGTGCTGCCGCCGGGCTGGGCGCAGGCCGCGGACGGCGGCTTCGTGACCACAGGTGCCGCAGCGCCCCTGCCGGTGGGCATACTGCCGGCACGCTGTCTGATCGATCTGGAGGTGAGCGTGGGGGCCACACCCGCCGCCCTCCTCGTCGGCGCCAGCCGCGACCTGTCCGCCGGGTTCCGGCTGGAGATCGACCCCGTGGCGCAGCGGCTGACCTTCAACCGCTTCCCGACCCCGGCCGGTGCGGACCAGGGCGGCGAACGCCCCTGGCGCCCCCTGGCGTTGACGCCAGGTAAGCCCGTGCGGCTGCAGATCATCCTCGACGGCACCTGCTTCGTCGCCTGCGCCGAGGGCGCCACCTGCCTCTCCGGGCGCCTGTACGACCGCCGCGACGACGCCTGGGGGATCAGCGGTGCCGGCGCCCACTTCAGAGTGCCCGCACTACGGACCACGCAGTGAGTTAGCGCGGGCAGGCGACGACTCTACTCGAGCGGACTGAGACTGACGGTGTTCAGGCCGGCCGCCAGGGCCAGCCGGCGTTGTCGATCGTCAAGAGTCACGAACTCGGTGGCATGCAGGACCAGCGCCGCCGCCACGTGCAGGATATCGAGGGTCCGGCAGCCGATCTGTAGCGAGTGGGCCTCCGTCAGCATGTTGCCCTGCTGGAACACTTCCGGCCAGGCCAGGCTGCGTTGGCGCAACCGACCGGCGCTGAAATCCCCTTCCCATTTCGCCCGCAGGGCCAGCCGTTCCGCCGTCGATATCTCCTGTCTGAACGCCTTCAGGGCAAAGGCGTTAGTGGCCTCGCCATACTGGAGGTCGTTGACCTGGATCGCCATCCCGCGTTCGCTCACAAAGCGCAGCACGCCCTGGCTACCCAGCTCGGGCACGTAGAGCTTGACCAGGACGCCCGTGTCGTAATAGGTCATCGGCTACCGCTCTCCCCGCGCTTCGGACACGACCTGCTCCATGGGCATCCCCGACACGGTCCTGCCGCCGAAGACCCGTGCCAGTTCGGCGGCGTGCGTCGACCAGTCAGCCGCCTGCTCGCCGTGCCCTTCGGCGGGAACGAGGCGCGCGACCGGCTTGCGCCGCCGCTGGATCAGCACCTCGGCACCCGCCTCAACGCGGCGCAGGATGCTGGCCAGGTTGTGCTGAACCTCGCGTACCGTGGCCGTCTCCATCGTCGTCTCCTGTAGGGGGCTTGGCTCTTGTCTAACAGAACGTATCACAAAAGCAGGACAACGCAAGAGGGGCGCAAGAGGGGCCTGCCTTTCCCCGCGACCGGCCCGCCGGTCACGGTCCGCCCAGGAACGCCTCAAGGCGTCACTACGAACCCCATTCCGCCCGGCCAGAATCCAGGCTCGTAGTGAGGCCTTCAGGCCTTTCCCCGCGACCGGCCCGCCGGTCACGGTCCGCGCCGAGGCCGAAGGGCTGTCGCCCGAGGCCATCTGCCAGCGCTACCACCGCGGTCTTATCGACCTTGCCGGCCAACTCGGACTGAGCTACGACCTCTTCACTTCGACGCACACCGGGAACCACTTCCGCGTGGCACAGGCGCTGTACCTCGCTCTCGAGCGGAACGGTTGCTTGACGCCGCCACGGCGAGCCTGCATGTCATCGGTAAGGGCACTCGCGCCAGTTCTCCCAGCGCAGGCCGGTGACGCGCTGGAACTCGGTGACATTGGCGGTGACGAGGGTGACGCCCAGTGCCAGCGCGTGTCCCGCCAGGAGCGTATCGTAGGGCCCCAGCGGCGTCCCCAGCCTCTCAAGTTGCCCGCGGACCAGGGCGGCCTGAGCCGCGGCGGCGGCATCGAACGGGGCCTGGTGAACCATGGCCAGCAGCGCCGCCACCTTCCGCCCCTCGCGCTCGGGGTCCCGGCAGAGCCGCACGCCGCTCAGCAGTTCAAAGACGGTGATCGCGGAGACGACGCACTCGTCGGGGGACACCGTGGAGACGCGGCCGATCACGGTGGGCACATTGCGGAGGACATCGATGCAGAGGCAGGAGTCAAGGAGATAGGTCATCGGCAAGCGCCTCACGGATCAGCATCAAGAGCACGCGCCGGGGGCAGGTCGCCCTGCGCTGGCCGCTGGAAGCTCGGGTCAGCGATCCTGGCGCTGGCGAAGAAGCCCTCTGGCCAACCGCGCGCCCGTACGGGCTCCAGGATCACTGCTTCACCTTCCCTGCGAATCGTGACCGTGCGCACCGCGAACCGGAACTCTTTCGGCATCCGGACCGCCTGCGAATGGCCACTCTGGAACACGGTCGTTGTCTTCATAGTATATACAGTATATCCAAAGGTCCCGCGGCGCCAACCTGGCTCCCTGTCCCGTCTTGCAGCGCCTGCCGTTGGCCATTACCTTCTGACGGATATTCCCCACCCCGGCGGAGCCGTTTTGGCGGAATATCCGCAAGTGCCAGCGTCAAGGCTGGCCCTGATCGCCGGCAGCCAGTCTCTGCGTGAGCCTGGATAGCTCCAGTTCCAGGTCCACCCATTGGCGGGTCAGT
>CAILUI010000411.1 GCA_903837355.1 uncultured Victivallales bacterium | reverse complement strand
CTGCTGGAGTCGTGCGTCAGACCGCCAAGCCCAGGCGTCTACCTGGGGGATGCGACCCTACCGGGCAGGATCACTTGGACGTTGCTGGAGGCAGGACTGGTAGTGGGTACGGCGCCGGATACCGGGATGCGACTGCCGCACCGCGGTGTGTCTGGCCAGCACGCGCGTCTCGACCGCGCTGAGGACGGCTCCTGGCACATGGTTGACTTGGATTCGACCAACGGTACAGCGGTAGACGGCCGGCGCGTCACGTCGGTCCGTCTGCTGGACGGCAGCGTTGTGCAGATGGGCGACGCGGTAGTGGTCTTCCTGAGCTGGGAGTGATGACTACGCGGCCCGTCTGGTATCCGCAACCCGCGGAGATCTTACCGAGCGGCGGCTGGAGTAGCAGCGTCAACGGAGACCCGGTCGCTGCCTGCCAGGCTGGGGGGAACGCGGAACTGGTGACGGTATAGTGTTACCCATGGATACGACGGAGGCAGGGACGCTTCAGTTGGAGGGTGGCACGCTGCCCTTGCCATTCGCCGACGCTCTGGCGCCACCGGTCCGTCTGGGGCCCTACGACGACGTACGTCCCTTTGCCTGCGGCGGCATGGGGATGGTTTGCCGGGCGCGGCAGCGCATGCCGGACCGCGAGGTGGCCATCAAGGTCCTGCGCGCCGGTACGCGTGCCTCCGCAGCGCAGAAGGAACGTTTCCTGCGTGAAATCCGGCTGGCGGCGAACTTGGATCACCCCGGCATTGTCCCCGTCTTCGACGCCGGCGAACAAGACGGCTGGCTCTACTTCGTGATGCCGTTCCTGGAAGACGCCGAATCGCTGATCGATCATGCCGTCTCACAGCGGCTGGACTGGCACGCTCGAGTCAGCCTGGCAGTGCGGGCCGCCGACATCGTCGAGGTCCTGCATCATGGGGGCATGCTGCACCGCGACCTGAAGCCGGGCAATATCCTGGTGGACCGCCACGGTGAGGTGCGGTTGCTGGATTTCGGGTTGGCGACGGCGCTGGAGCCGCAGATCGACGGCCCCCGCTTGAGTTGCGGCGGCATTGCCGGTACCCCGGCGTATCTGTCTCCCGAACAGGCGGCGGGAGTGCCCGCGCGAGAGTTGACCGCGGCCGCCGATGTCTATGCGCTCGGCGTGGTGACCTACGAACTGCTCACCGGTCACATGCCCTACGAAGTCGAATGCCCCCTGCCCGAGATCCTGCGCTCCATCCGCGAAGCACGGCCAGCGGCACCCTCCAGCTTCGTCCTCGACCTGCCGCCCGCCGTCGAGCAGGTCATCCTGCGCGCTCTGAGCAAGGACCCGTCCCGCCGGCCCGCCGATGCGGGCGCCTACTCCGCTGCGTTGCGGCGTGCCCTTGATGCCTCCACGGGTAGACGCCCATCCGGGTCACCCTGGCTGCCACGTGGACGGACGGTATGGGCCGCGCTTGCGGTCGGCCTGGTGCTGTTCTTGGCCGCGGGGGCCACTACCCTCCATCGCGTTCTGAACTCGCACGCCGCCAGTTCAGCGGCGCACTCCGCACCGAGCCCACAGCCCCAAGACCCAACAGAAGCTGTGTCGGCAACCCATGGCACCCAACCTGCCGCTACAGTCGCGCCCCATGAGGCCCTGGATGGTCCCGGCCGCACCTTGACGGCAGACGGCAGTGCTGTGACCCGCGAAGGCGAGAGGGGCACCCCACAGCAGGGAGCCGGCATCGCCATCACCGCTGCCCGTATCGTGTTCGTTCGCCCGAATGCTGTTGGCGCCGGCAACGGCACGTCGTGGGCTGATGCCTATACCGATCTTCAGCCTGCCCTCGCCGCTGCGGTCAACGGGGACGAG
>CAILUI010000410.1 GCA_903837355.1 uncultured Victivallales bacterium | reverse complement strand
TTCAACCACCGCTTACCACCACTGTTCGCGGCGGCGCTGCCGCTGGTAGGTCAGCCATTCGGGCAGGTCCGTCGAGCGCCACAGGATCCAGGCGCACCAGACGTACACCGCGCCGAACACGAGATAGGCCAGGAAGCGCACCGGGTCGAGGGCCGAACGCTCGACCGCCACGGTCACGATGCCGGCGACGCCGGTGCCGGCCGCGGCGATCCACAGCGCGTGGCGGGCGAGGCGATTGCCGTTCCACAGCTTCCAGCACAACCAGGCCGACACGGCCAGCGCCAGCAGCCCTTGGAAGCTGATCCGCAGCCAGTACAGGCCCACCGTGTTCAGCGTCACCAACGGCGCCAGCAGCAAGCCGATGATGAGGCCCGTCTGGATGCGGCCGCGACGCTGCACGGCGTTCATCCGGGTCTCCATCTCCTCGGTATACAGCGGCGCCAGGCCGAGGCGGGCCTCGTCACCCATGTAGGTGGCCTGCTCGCGCTCCTCGTCGCGGGCGCCGTGACCACAGGCCGGGCAGATATCCCGGCTGAAGACGACGTCCTGTTTGCAGTGGGGGCACTTCTGTATCATGGTGCTTAAGCCGTCGCGACCGGCTGCTTGCCGGCCACCGTGACAAAAACCGTAATCTAGCCCGGAATCGTCGGTGCGGCGCGGGGTGAGCGCTGACCATGCACAAGATCGTCCTGCTGCTCGGCCTTGCACAGCGGAGCCACAGCCTACGTCGGGGAGTCGGCATGAACCGCAGTCTGATCCTGATCTTCTTCTGGCTTGCCGTTTCGCATCTGGCCGCACAACCCCAGGTCGCCTGGTTGGACGGCACCCGCGCGGAGCCGCCGCAGGGCCTGCTGTTGACGCCCAATGCCGACTACTGGGGGGAGAGCCTGGCCACGGGCGTCACCTATCGCTATGAGACCGCGCCAACGGGCAAGGCGGATGGACCCGACGACGACCCGGCCTTCGCCGGCCGGCGCCTCTTCGACGGCGTCGACTCCGGCTGGTACGCGCGGCCGGAGGGGCCCGTCCTGCAGATGCCGACGGCCATCGTCTTCGACTTTGGGCGCACCTGCACGTTCACCGAACTGGATCTGCTCAGCGAGCTCAAGCCGGTCCGCTTCCAGGTGGAGGTCTCGGCCGACCAGGCGGCCTGGAGCACGGTCTACGATGCCACCGAAAGGCGCAGCGCACCCACGGCGCTGCGGCGCTTGCCGCTCACGGGCAGCGGGCGCTACCTGCGCCTGCGGGCCGACGCCGAAGGCACCCTCACCCTCACCGAGGTCTGGGTGTGGGGCAGCGCCGAACGCTCCGAGCCAGACTACGCCCAGGCGGGAATGCGCAGCACCCTCGACCTGGCGACCACCACCGGCGTGCCCGGGCTCCCGGCCACCCGCGTCACCGACGCTGACTATGCGCGCTGGCTCGGCGAGCTGGAAGCGGGCAACGCCGCGCAGCGCCCGGCGGTCTGGTCACCGGCGGCGCCCTGGCAAGCGCTGGCAACCGGCCCTGTCCTCCCCGAGCGCGCGCAGATCAACCAGCCGCTGACCGCCGTCGTCTGCCGCAATGAAGCCGAACCGCTCGCGGCCTATCTGACCAACACCAGCCGCACCGAGGTGCGGACGCTGAAACTGGAGGTGTCGGCCTTTGTCGACGCCAGGGGCAACAAGGCCCCCGGCCTCAGCGGCGAACTGCATGCCTTCGCCATCCAGACCTCCAAAGCCTTCGGCCCCACGCCCTACGCGCTGATCTCCGCTCGCAACAAACCCGGCCGGGACCTGCTGCGCCGCTACTGCCTCAACGCCGCCCAGATCATGGACTTTCCGACCGTCAGGTTGCCCCCCGCCGGCACGGCGCTGCTGTGGGTGAAACTGCGCACCGACAACTGCCCGCCAGGCACCTATACGGCGGTGCTCAGTGGCGCCGCAGACGTCGCGGTGACGCTCACGGTCGAGGTGGCGGACGTGACCCTGCCCTCCCCGAAGGTCTGGGTCAACTACTGGACCAACGAGACCAACACGGCGCCGTTCCGGCCGCTGGACTGGGTTGACCGTGAGGCCCGCGTTCGCCATGAACTGGGCATGACCGTCGTCGATGGCTGGCCGGAGCCGGGAAGCGGCGCGGCGGCGCTCTACAAGCTCAACCCGCAGACCCTGTTCAAGATCTGGGGCATGGGCGACTATGGCCACAAGCTGTGGGCGGCAGGGCACATGGATGCGAAGTTCGGCGTCGCCGACTTCACCCCGGCCATGCGCGCCGAACTCAAAGGCATCGTCGCGGCGCACGTGGCGAAAGCACGCACGCTGGGCCTGGGCTACGAGCAGTGGTTCATCGAGTCCGGCGATGAACCCAACCCCAAGTGCCTGGCGCTGTTTGGGGAGATGGCCCGAACCTGCAAGGAAGCCGACCCGAAGGTGATGATCTACGCCAACCCCTGCGGCTGGCTGGGGCTGCCGGACAAGGTGGTCGAGGATGACGCCACGATGTTCCCGCCGATGCAGGACTGGTATGCCCAGTGCATCGACATCTCCGTGCCCGGCTTCCTCAACCTGGATGGCCAGCCCAACTCCTACACGCTCTACACGGCTCCCCGACCCTACAACGCCCTCTACGACGTCCTCGGTAGCAAGGCCAGGTCGAACACCGAGTACCGCCTGATCAACTACCCGCGCTACCTGGCCTGGCTGGCCATCCGCCACGGCTTCAACGGCTGGGCCTACTACTCGATCTACCAGACCCGCGGCCAGCCCTGGGACGACAACGACCAGCCCGAGGGGGATTACCTGACGCTATTCCCCGGACCGCAGGGACCCGTGATCACCCGCGGCGCCGAGGCCAGCGGCGAGGCGTCTGAGGACTTCCGGCTGCTGAGCCTGCTGCGCGAGCGCCGGCCGGAGGTCCACGCGCGACTCGTGCAGGAGTGCCTCGCCACCGGCGACTACGACGCCGCCAGAACCCGCGCCATCCAGGCCTTGGTCGACCGCTAGCTCCAGGCTGCGCCCAGCCCCACACCAGAGAGCATCGCCCCATGAACAACGGCATGATCAGCCCCGAACGCCTCCGCCTCATCCTCGCCGGCATGGGCAAGGCCCGCGTCGGCGTCATCGGCGACTTCTGCCTGGATGTCTACTGGATGCTCGACCTGCAGTCCAGCGAGCGCTCGCTGGAAACCGGTAAGATGACCCGCCCCGTCCGCCGCCAGCACTACAGCCTCGGCGGCGCCGGCAACGTGGTCGCCAATCTCCGTGCCATCGGCGTCGGCCACGTCCACGCCTTTGCAGTCGTCGGCAGTGACCCCTTCGGCGTCTGCCTGCTCGAGCTTCTCCGCGCCCGCGGCGTCGACGTCTCTGGCACGCTGATGCTGACCGACGCTGACGCCTGGCAGACGCTCTGCTACTGCAAGCCCTATATCGGCGAGGACGAGGAACCCCGCCACGATATGGGTAACTTCAACCACCTGCCCCCGGCCGCGGTGGACCAACTCCTGGCTAACCTCGAGCGGGCCCTGCCCGAGCTCGACGTGGTCGTGGTCAACGAACAGGTCGCCGCCGGCATCCACACGCCCTACCTGCAGGATCGGCTCCGCGCCCTGATGCAGCGCCATCCGCAGGCCACCTTCATCTTCGACGGCCGGCACCTCCCGCACGGTTACCCGGAGGCCTGGCTTAAGGTCAACGCCGCCGAGGCCGTGGCGCTCTGCGGCCTGCCTACGGCGGGCGGCGACCTGGTGCTGAAGGTTGACGCCGAGCAAGCGGCAGAGCGCCTGTATGCCCGCCGGCAGCGGCCGGTCGTGGTCACCCGCGGCGCCCGCGGCTGTGTGCTCGGCGCGGCCGCAGGCACGCTGACGGCCCCCGGCCTGCAGGTGCTCGGGCCGGTGGACCCCGTCGGCGGCGGCGACAGCTTCCTCTCGGGCCTGGCCGCCGCGGCGGCGGCGGGCGCCTCACCCGCCGAAGCCGCAGAGGTGGGTAACTTCGCCGCCCGGGTCACCGTCACCAAACTGCGCCAGACCGGTACCGCCTCACCCGCCGAGATCCTCGACGTCGGCCTCGACCCCCAGTACATCCACCGCCCGGAAGTCGCCGACGACCCACGGCAAGCCCAGTACATCGCGGGCACCCAGATCGAGGTCCTGGAGGCGCCGCCGACCGACCTCGCCCTGCGCTACGCCGTCTTCGACCATGATGGCACGGTGTCGACGCTGCGCCAGGGCTGGGAGGAGGTCATGGAGCCACTGATGATCCGGGCCGCCATGGGCGCGCGCTTCAGTACGGCCGACGAGGCCCTCTACCGCCGCGTCGCTGACCGCGTCCGCCAGTTCATCGACCAGACCACCGGCATCCAGACGCTCGTGCAGATGCAGGGCCTGGTCGAGATCGTGCGCGAGCTTGGCATGGTCCCGGCCGAGCAGATCCTCGACATGCACGGCTACAAGGCCATCTACACCCAGGCCTTGGCCCAACGCATCGAGCAGCGGCTCGCACGCCTCCGCCGCGGCGAACTCGACGCCGCCGATTTCACCCTCAAGAACGCCGTGCCCTTCGTCGAGGCGCTCAACCGGGCCGGGATCGTCTGCTGCCTGGCCAGCGGCACCGACCAGGACGATGTCCGCGCCGAGGCCGCAGCCCTCGGCTACGCACAGCTCTTCAGCGGCGGCATCTACGGCGCCGTCGGCGATGTCACCAAAGACGCCAAGCGCGAAGTCCTCGAACGCATCATGGCCGACATCGGCGATATCCATGGCCGTCTGGTGACCTTCGGCGATGGCCCGGTCGAGATGCGCGAGACTCGGCGCCGTGGCGGCCTGGCCTTCGGCGTGGCCAGCGATGAGGTGCGTCGTTTCGATCTGAACCCGGCCAAGCGCGCCCGCCTGATCCGCGCTGGCGCCGCGCTGATCATCCCCGATTTCGCGCAGGCGGCGGCGGTCCTGGCGGTGCTGCGGCTGCAGGCCTGACCTGCGGATAGGCGCCACCAAGCGCCTCGGCCCAGCCCTGGATGTCGGCCAGCAGGGCGGCGGCGGTCGCCAGTGGCGGCGCCTGGGGGCAGAATACCACCCCCAGACGGCCAGGGTGATGGCGCAGAGCCCTGCACCAGCGCTCCCAAACCGCCGCCGGCGGACTCTCCCCCCAGCGCCATCGGAAGTGCAGACGAACCACCGCCAAGGGCGCCGCACACTCCCGCAGCAACGCCTCCACGGCGAAATCGTCCGGCACGTCCGACAGCACCACGTCCAGCGCCAGACCGACGCGCGCAGCGCCGACTTCGTGCAGCAGATTCCCCGCCCACTCCCACTCGTGACTGCCGGCAAAGGGGCGCGGCAGACGCACCCGCACGGCCAGGACCACAGTGGAGGTCTCCAAACCACTCAGGAGCGCCCGCAGGAAGCGTGTGCGGCGGCGCAGTCCCGGCTCTACACCCTCGTCGTGGAGCCGGTCCAGACCCAGGTCCAGGCTGGCGAAGGGCACCCGGTCGCGGAGCCGCGCCCGAGCAAAGCGCACCAAGGCTGCCAGCCCGGCCTCGTCTCCGGCCAGGCCCGACTCGCTGGCGTAACGGCTGAGGTTGGCCGGAATGGCGTCCGCGACATGGAGAACCGCTAGCCCAAGGTGGTCGAGCAGACGCAGCGCGTCCGGCAGGTCCGGGTCCAACAGCGCCGCCGGTAGCTCAAGCTGCCGCAGGCCGCGCGTGTCGGCCAGGCAGAGCAGCCACTCCCGCCAGTCGGCCGCACCGACACGAACCGCGACATCATGCATGCGCCAGCTCCCCCCACAGACGCCCCAGCAGAGCCGGCACGGCCGTCTCGACGCGCAGAATCCACGGCCCGACCGCCATGGGCGCGATGCCTTTGGCGAGCAGCGCCTCCTCCTCCTCGGCGGTGAAGCCGCCTTCCGGCCCGATCCAGACACCCAGGCACCGGCCCGCAAAGCAAACTCTGCCGCCGCCACCAGCGCCACCCCGTGGCACCGCGCCGAACACCCCCGGTTCGGCCGCGTCGCGCAAGGCCTCAGCGAAGCCCGTCGGCGCATCCAGGACCGGCAGGAAGGGATTCCCCGACTGTTTGACGGCGGCGAGCACGTCCTGCCGCCAGCCGTCCAGCGCCCCCGCATCAGGCCGTGCGACGCCAAAACGGCACAGAATCGGCGTCAGTCGCCGCACCCCAAGCTCCGTCGCCGCGCGCACCGCATCGCCCATCAGTCGGGCCCGCGGTGGCGCCATGTACAGGCGCAGATTCAGCGGCGGTTCCGGGCAGGACTCCCGGCGGAGAATGCGACAGGCCATACCCTCGAAGCGGCGGCCGACCCCGGCCTGCGACAGCACCGCCTCGGCCCGGACCCCGGCGCCGTCCAGCACATCCACGCGCTCCCCCAGGCGCAGACGCAGCACCTTGCCAGCGTGCAGGGCCTCGCCCGCCGACAGCGCGACCTCCGTGCCCTCCGCGGGTACCTGATCCACCATGAAACGCCGAACCTGCATAAGCCATGAGATACCCTCTGCACCGCCCCCTGTCAACCCCAAGAGACGCGCCGCCTGGCATTGCTGCATTGCCGGGAGCAGGGTATGCTGTGGTGCGACGCAATAGGTCCGGCGGAGCTCCTGCCATGGGCATGAGCAATCCCCGTCGCAGTCGGTCCGCCCGCGGGAGGATGCCGGAGTGCGAGGTCGAGTCAACCAGGGCAGTTGCCACGGCGCCATGGCCGCGGACCGGCTCCGGCGCGGCGCCGTGGTCCTCGGCCTGCTGCTCGTCCTCGCGGCGAGCCGCGGCGCGGTGCCGGTCGCGGCCGACACCACCCCGTCGCCCACCTTCACGCTCCTGGAGTCAGCCGCCGGCATCATGCCCGGACAGCCCGTCCGCGTCCGCCTGCAGTGGCGGCTCAGCGACCTGGCTGAGCCAGACCCCACCCCCAGCGCTGAGGTCGCCGGGGCGTTGCTGCAGTGGGACGCCATGGCTTACACGGAAACCGGCGTGGCCTGGGAGGGCAAGCTCATCCCGCTCCAGCCGGGGGACCTCAGCGGGCGGGTGACCTGCACGGCCAACCTGCCCCTCCTCCCCGCCGAGCTACCCACCGGCGCGGTCTTCCCCGCCCCGTCTCGCTACCTTGCGCATCTCTACTCGCCCTGCCGCTCACGCCGCCTCGCACCCACGCTGGCCCTGCCTCCTATCGCCGTCGCGCCCTGGCCGCAGGCGCCCCCCAACCTGCCGCCCTTCTGCGGCCTCCTGGGAGTCTGGAGTGCGACCCTGACGACGGCGCGGGCGCCCGTAGCCATGCGCGAGCCGCTCACCCTCGACCTGCGCCTGAAGGGCCACGGCTCGGCAACCCTGTTCCAGCCACCCACGCTGTCCCACCCGGACCTGGACGTCCTCAAACCCACGGTCGACCGCGGACCCGACGGAGACCTTCTACACGTGCGCTGGACAGTCATCCCCACCCGCATCCCCATGGAACCTGTTCGGCTCAGCTTCTCGACCCTCGACCAGGCGCACTACACCGGCCACCGGCTCGAACTGGCCCTCTGCGTCCTCCCGGATCCGCCCCCCCAGGCGGGAGCGGCGCTCCCGCCGCCGGTCATACTGCGCTTCCACCCGCTGCCGCGGTCACCCGCACCCCCCGCTGGCGGCCTGCTCGCCGGACTCAACGCTGCCGGGCTCGGAGCCCTCGCGGGACTGCTCCTGGCTGCGGCCGCGCGGCGCCGCGACCGCCAGCGCGGCCCGGAAGGGCTCCGGAAAGCCGCCCTGAAGCGCCTGCGCCGAGCGCCCCTGACCCACGCCGACGAGCTGCCCGCCATCCACTGCGACCTGCGCGTCTGGCGGGGACTTCCCGCCGGCGCCAGCGCGGCCGAGATCGAGGCGGCGCTGCGCTCCACCCACCCGGACCTCGCTGACGAACTCCGCGACCTGGAAACTCGCCGCTTTTCCGCCAGCGCGGCCGCCGACCCACGGCGCCTGGCGGCCCTCCTGCGCCAACTGCGCTGCCTGGGCGTGCTGGCCTTCCTGGGCTGCCAGGCGCGGGCCGCCCTCCCACCCGAAGCGGCGCTCCCACAGATCGCCGCAGAGGCCTTCCGGCAACGTGACTTCGCCCAAGCCTGTACCGCCCTGACGCGCCTCCGCCAGCCCGGCCGCGAGTCACCGGAACTCCTGATGAACCTCGCCAATGCCTGCTGGTTCAGCGGCCGCCGCATCGAAGCGCTGGCCCTCTACGAACGCGCCGTCCGCTACAGCCCGCGGCGCCAGGATTCGCGTGACGGCCTCGCCTGGCTGCGGACCCAACTGCCAACCCCGGACGCGGCGGCGGCGGCGACATGGACTCACCCCATCCGTGACCGCCTCAGGCCGGACGAGTGGGTGTTTCTGGCGGGCCTCCTGATCGGCCTGAGCAGCCTCGTTGGTGGGCTCCTGCGCTGGTGCCGCCGACCCACCTGGCCCGCCCTGGCCAGCGGCGCCGTCACCGCCGGCGTCTGTCTCTGGTTTGCCGCCGCCCAGTACACGGGAACCTATCGCGTCGGGGCCACCGCCCGCCTCACCCAGGCGATTCCGCTACGCGCAGCGCCCGCCGCGGTAGCCGAAGAACTGACCCCCGTACTGCCCCCCGGTACCGTCGTCACACCGACCGCCGTCACCGCCCACTGGGTGCGCGTGCGTACCGCCACCGCCGAGGGTTGGGTGCCGGAGACAGGCTGTATCCTCGTCTGGTAACCCGTACCGAACCCAACACCACCCACGCCGCCAGCCAGGGTGGTTTTATAATAATATGGAATATACTGCAGTAGAATAAGTTGCATTGTAGTTCTGGATATTTTGTGGTTGCCTGCTATGGTGCTTGTCACTATGGCGATCAGCACCGAACCTACCGGGCAGGCAGTCCAGATC
>CAILUI010000409.1 GCA_903837355.1 uncultured Victivallales bacterium | reverse complement strand
GCATAGGTCTCGATGACACCCGCAGCCACCATCTCATTAAGCAGTATCGGCAGGTCTCTCATACGGGTGGGAATATAGCACCGCGTGCGGGGCATCACGCTACGATGCCTCCGAGCCGAAGCCCCAACCGCGTATGGGGGGCCGTGCACACGCACCGGAGCAGAAGGGTTGTCTCAAGGCCTCGTCCGGGCAGCCAGATGGGGCGACGCAGCAGAGGGATTCGCCAGACGGCCCTACAGGTGTAGTACACTTACGACGGCAGCCATTTCCCGCGCTTCCCTACCATCTCGGAAACAACGGAATTCTGAAATCCTGCGTCGCTAGAGGCTGCGGTCCAGCGAGATGATGGCGTTTGCCTGGACCTGGATTCTGCCGAACTGCTGGTGGATTCTGGACGCAGAACCCGCGCGGTGCTGCCGGTGAGCCCAAAGATGCGGCTCTGGCGCGCAATCGGCAACGCCTCACACCTTCTAGGGTACTACCATTCTGCTGGTTACGCAACGGCGCGGACGCAGAAAACCTAGGTTGACAGCATCTCAGCGTCGTGGCCGATCGACACCGACGAACGTCGGCGGCCGACGGTCACATGGTCTGGGCCAAAAAGCTCTTCAGTGCCGCCGACAGGGAGACTTGGGGCTTTCCCCGGACAAACGTCAGAGCAGCTTCGGAAGCAGAGTGGCGCGCCGTCGCGTCTACTAGCCCCGAAGGGCGGGACCCGTCATAGCCGGCCATGCCGGCTCGCCTGCGGGAACCGCGGCATATCAGGGATCTGTAAGCACATCATACGCCTGGATGTCCAGGTTTGTCCTCAAGATGACGTGCTCGATCTGCGCGTGCGCATGCTCCTGTCGCAGGTGGGACAGACACAGTCGCCGCAGCCATTCGTAGAACGCGTTGGTACGCAGCAGGACGGTGTATGAGTAGTATGGATCCGACGCCAGGCAGAGATCAAACCTATCCTCGAACACCAGCGCGCCAAGCCACTTCTCCCCGTCCGTCGTCTGAATCGTGATCTGCCCAGACACCCCGAGGTTGTTCGGCCCAACTTCGCCCGTGGCCACCTTGGACCGTCCCGCCTCGAGCGCGGCAACGTCATCGATCCGGAAAGTCCGTTGCTCGGTGCCCTTCTCCGACACCCGCACGCGGTAAGATACCTCCATTGATGTCCACGGTCTGCTGAGCACTGAAGGCCGGCCAGAAGGGCCCATGATCGAGTTCCTTCCGCATCCTGCCATGGCAAGCAACAGGATGGAAAGGCATACGAGGGTTCGCGCGGCAGTTGTGGTCATCTTGTCTGCCCCCATTGTCATCTTCGCGCCTGCGCGTTCCCGGCCCAGAGGCCATCCGGATCACCCCTGACGGCCTGCCATCGGGCAGACCCCATTCGCAGCCGGCGCACACGGCAGATGCCAGGTCCCCCCCCGCGAGTCACGGACAACATGGCCTCCACTTGCAGAAGGAATCCTGGGCGCTCTCGTACGGGCCTCGACCAAGGGCCGCAACGGCAAAGTAGAACAGGTCTGCTTGGGCGTGGCAGGCTGCGAATAAGAGGGGGGCGAGAACAAAGCTGTCGCAGATGCTCGACATCCGCGCGTGGAACGCCGAGTCGCAGGCTCCCTTGGCCGATCCACATGTGCCATAGCAGACGTCGTGGACATTGCATGCTGGTCTGAAGTCCCATAGGCCCGCTGGGCCGCCGGGGAAGCTTGGGCCGCCAGCGGAACCGCATCCGTTCGGGACCGGAACGGCCGCCTGCTCGGACGTTCGGTACTCGCATTTCCCAAATGGCATCGTGTGCCGACACTTGCGGCCGGGCGGACAAGCCAGGGATGGAGGGGGCGGCGGCTGCCACGGGCAAGGAGGTCCGAATGGGCCGCCGCCAGACTCCGGCGGTGGAAGTGGTGGTGGTGGACCCACTTGGAGACCCAATGCATCTGTTCGCGCAATGCACGAGTTGCCAGCAAAAGTGTGGAGTGCCACTCCACCCTTCTCCCCAATCGGATCCCTTGACACCCACCTCCCGAGTGCTGGGGCATAGTACCGATACCCCGCTACTACACCTGCGTTCGCGGGCCGCAAGTTCCGGCGTCCTATGGACCAGGGGGCAACGCGTCCGCAGGCCTGCCGGGGTTGTCGAGTGTCGAGTCCCTTCCATGCCATGAAGATAGGCCGTCGCCCGGGGTCCGCAAGCGGGTAGGTCTCGGCGTCATAGGTGGGACGGGGGGAAGTACAACGGCCAGCAGAAACACAAGGCCCGGATCATCCCACACGGAGATGAACCGGGCCGGTAACGAGCCTGCGGAGGCGGATACCGCCGGAGTCAGACGCTGAACGCATCCAGGCTCTTGGCGGTGACCGCCAGGCGGTGCAGCTTCCTGAGTGCCGCGTCGTTGCCAACGTGGTTGACAGCCTCCCGCGTCGGATAGGGGACCTCGCCGAAACGCGCCTCAAGGGCGTCGAGCACCGCTTCGCGCAAGCCCTGAAGCTGCCCTTCGGTAAGCCCTGCGGTACGTCCTTCGGCGCGTCCCTCGCGCCTGGCCAACTGTTCTGTATCAGTGATATACGGCATGCTGAGTTCTCCTTCGATGGACTCAAGCTCTTTCCTGTACTTTAGCGCGAGATCGCTCGGAAGTCGCATGAGGTACCCCAGGAACCGGTACAGGCGGATGACCTGCTCGCGGCTGAATCCGTGCTGGTAGAGCCGGCGCGTGAGTGCGACCCGCGCGTCAAAGCGTTTCTGACCACTGCTGCCGGCAGCCAGGTACTCCAGATGGATACGGGTGACCAGTGCGAACGGACTGTTGGACGTATCGAGCTGGTCCGTATCGTAGTCGATCACCTTGGCCGCCGGGAAGGTGAACGTCACCTCGCATCCAAGCAGGCTTCTGCGGAACCCGGTCGGCCTGAAGCCCGGGTCGGCATCGGTCAGTACGGCAAGACTGACGATGTCGCGTCGGTACCGGTCGTACACTCGGTAATGGTAGATGAACATCCTCTCGGCGAATCCCGGATCGGGATAGCCCTGCACCTCGACATGCACCAGGATCCACTCGGAGCCGCCAGCCCTGAGTCGGACCTCGATGAGCTTGTCAGCTTCGCGCCCGGCCACTTCAGACTCGGTGACGATCTCGCGCAGTTCCTTGTCGAGGAACCTCACCGGTTCGCTGAAATCAATGGCGGCATGAACTTCGGGGAAGTAGAACTCGAAGAACTCCTCGGTGAAGTCCTCGATGATGTCCTTCCAGCCGCCGTCGGCGTCGGCTCTGGCCTTGCTGGGCTTGGTCACAGGCTGGGTCCTCCGGATCCGGCTTGGGTCGGGGTAGTGTAGGCCGTTACAGACGGTCCTGCAACCGCCGGGTTTCGTACTTCCTCACTGCGGTTGCGGCTGAGGGTCACCCTCCTCCCGGCTCTTCTCGTCCCTCTCCCTGGGATGGGTCTGCCGGTGGGTCTTCTGGATGTCGGCGATGCTCAGGCGAACATAGTGTCTGAGGGTGTCGAGCCGCTCGTGCCCGAGCATGCGGCTGATGTGGTGGAGGCTGGCGTTGCCGCGCACCAGTTCGCTGGTGCAACTGCGGCGGCAGCATGTGAGGGCTGACCCGTCCCGGGGGCGGCAGGTCGCCGCGGCGGTCGGCAGGATGGTCCATGGTGCGGCTCCTCGGCGCTCAGGGCGGGCCCCGTGCGTTTCGGGGGACACCCCAGCGCTGTCTGCCACACTGGTACACCCGTTCGAGCTGCTCCCCAATGAAATCCTGTATCCTGTAACGCAGGGGTCGCGGCAGGCGCAGGTCGCCGGCGTTGCCCGCGCCAGTAGCCGGGATGGTCGGCCCGCCAGGAGCGCACCCGCATGCAGTGCGCCTCGCCGCGGAAGTAACCCGGGTTCTTCCGGCGCCATTCGGCGCTGCTGGCATAGTGGCTGGCCGCGCGGCACGAGGGCTTGCTGCAGTAGTGCTGGTGCCAGGCGTTGTAGCGGTCCGGGGTGAACCACTCCTCGCAGCTCGGGCACCAGCGCATCGAGGTCGCGGGCATGGGATATCTCCCCGGCTGAAGGGTGTAGCGACGCCGGGGAGTAAGGTAGTGATGGGAAGGCGATCGCGGCGGGGGTGACCAGGCACAGGAGGTAACTGCAGAGACGGCAGAGCGGCTTCAGAGGCTGAGTGCAGCCCCACTGCCGTTGGAGGGGAGACCCCATCCCAACGGCCATACGACTTCAGCACATTCTGGTTAGTGCGCCGCCCGCGATTGCGAGGGGGTGACGACAGCAGAGACATGGTACTTCGCATAGACCGCCGCCGACACCCACGCTCCCACAACGGCAGAGCAGGTGACGACCAGCACGGCGACCCAGTGCCGAAGTACGCGCGAGGCTGCCAGCCTTCGGAACAGCGGCTGAGGCTCTAGGCTTGTGCACATGACCACCGCGAGGATCGGTACGGGCAGGGCCAGGACGCCCGCAAGTAAGAGAATCCACTCCACAACGATCGGCATGGATGATACCCCTTTCTACTGCCACTTGGCGATCTCTTTCGCCGTGTCGATGACGAGACCCTGAAACCAAATGCAGTCCATCAGAAACGGAACGTATGGGAATGGTGCTGGGTCCATCGGGGACCAGGCTTCTACAGAGCGCCGGAATGCCTCGAAGTCATACTTGCACGGCGAAAGCTTGATCTCCTTGCACACTGCATCAGGATGGGACATGGCTGGATCGGGGCTATGGATCGCCCCCGTGGTGACGCCGGGAAGACCCGAAGGGTAGAACCCGACGGAGTGGCCGCCCTCAACAGCAACCCACATGTGGAAGTAGAGACCGGGCGGTAGCGGCGGCTTCGCGCAGAGATATACGCCGGTAGGTTGGTCAGCCCTTCCCAGTACCTTGCCATTCCGGCAGCAGTGCGTCAGCCGGTTGTACGCATCCCCGTTGCAGCAACCATCCCAGGGCCATAGACCAAGGCTGTCGAACCACTGGCCGGGCGCATTTCGCGCAAAGCCGTGTACGTTGGCCCCGCCCTTCTCCCCAATGGGATCCCTACTGGCCCATCTCCCCAATCCGGGGCTGTAGTAGCGACGGCCCGCTACTACACCGACGTTCGCTGGCCGCACGTTCCGAGGCCCCAAGGACCAAACGGTACCGCGTTTCCGCACGGCCCTGTTTCTGGGCTGGCGCGTTCCGTTCATGGGACCTCCATAGGGG
>CAILUI010000408.1 GCA_903837355.1 uncultured Victivallales bacterium | reverse complement strand
GGAGGGCAAGGGCAGACCGCCAACAGCGGCCGAACCGCCGCCGCAGTCCTGCTGGCCAGCAGGACGCCAGACCGGCAGCGCGCCGGGTCGGCCAAACCGCCCCTGTGCTCGCCCTCCAGGTCACGGGTCGATGCCGAGGTGTGGAGGGCAAGGGCAGACCGCCAACAGCGGCCGAACCGCCGCCGCAGTCCTGCTGGCCAGCAGGACGCCAGACCGGCAGCGCGCCGGGTCGGCCAAACCGCCCCTGTGCTCGCCCTCCAGCCTTGGAGGTGGTGCCGACATTTGCCGAGTGCCGGAGGTCGATTGAGCCTGGAAGTGTGCTACGTTCCGGAGGTAGACGCTGCCTGCATCGCCAGGCCGGACAAGCCATGGGAGACGGGATGATGCATAACGCCTTTTGGATCTGGCCCGCGGAAGCGACGACGGACGTCAACCGCTATGCGGAGTTCCGGCAGGAGTTTTCCCTGGACGCCGGGCCGGCCGGCGAGACCTGGCTGGACATCGCCGCGGATTCCCAGTATACCGTCTGGTTGAATGGCGAGCTTGTCGGTACCGGGCAGTACACCGGCTTCCCTGACCACGGCTACTACGACCGCTATGCGGTGGCGCGTTGGCTGCGGCCTGGGCGCAATGTGCTGGCGGTGTCGGCCAATTGCTGTGGCTGCAAGCATTTCTCCTACATCCCCAGCGAGCGTCCCGGGGTCATCTACGCCCTGGCGAACGCCGCAGGGCAGGTCGTAGCCCGCAGCGGGGTCGGCGAGGTTTTGACGCGGGTAAGCCCCGGCTACCGCCAGGGGGCGGCGGTGCCGCGCATCGACTTCCAGCTCCCGTTCACCTTTGAGTATGACGCCGCCCAGGCCGACGCCTGGCAGGCGCCGGACTACGCCCCCAGCGCGGCCTGGCGGCGCGTGACGGCGGCGGACGCCCAGCCGGCTGCCGGAGCCCGCCGCCTGGCGCGGTTGCCGATCGCGCACTGGCGAGTGCTCGATCGCGCCCCCGCCAGCATCGTTGCCCAGGGCGTCTTCCGGCTGGCGCCGACCCCAGAGGGGGATTCCAGCGTGGCGGCCCGCATGCAGCGCGACTTCCTGTCCAGCCGCACGCCGCGCGAGCTCTTCGAGGCGCCCGGCGCGGCGCCGCTGGGGCTGGATCCCGGTCCGGCGGGCAGCAGCCTGCGGGTGCGGCCGAATGCGGCGGTTGGCGCCGACGGCGTCTACGTGGTGATCGACCTCGGCCGCGAGGAGACCGGGTTCCTCGAATGGGAGCTGACGGCGGTTACCGGTACGATAGTGGATGTTGCTTATGGAGAACAACTTACAAGTCTACGAGTGCGGGCCGAAGTCGGCGGTCGGCATTTTGCTTCGCGCTACCTTTGCAGCGCCGGTCGGCAGACCTTTACGCATTGGGCGGTGCGCGCCGGCGGTCGCTACCTGCAACTTCATGTGCATGGCGATCTGACCGGGTTCGCCCTGCACTACGCCGGACTCCGGCCCGTGGTCTGGCCGTCGCAGATCCTCGGCTCCTTCGTGTCGCCCGACCGCCTGGATCGGCGCATGTTCGAGGTCGGCGCCCGGACCCTGCAACTGTGCATGCACGAGCACTACGAGGACAGTCCCTGGCGTGAACAGGGGCTCTATGCCAACGACTCCCTGATCCAGGCGCTGTGCGGCTACTACGCCCTCGGGGAGTACGCTTTCCCCGCTTTTTCCTTCCACTTGCTCGGCGAGAGCTTGCAGCCCGATGGCTGGCTGGAGCTTTGCGCTCCGGCCAGCATCCCGATCACGATCCCCTCGTTCTGCATGGCCTGGGTCATGGCCCTCGAGCACCACCTGCAGCACAGCGGCGACACGGCGGCGGCCGTCGCCGCCCTACCCGCGGCCACCCGGATGCTGGACGGCTGGACGGCACAGATGCAGGATGGGCTTCTGCCGGTGCCCACGGGCAAGCGCTACTGGCACTTCTACGACTGGATGCCGGGGGTCGATGGCTGTGCCGCCGACGGCAGCGGCTTCGCGGTCCTGACCGAGTGCCGTTTTGACGCATTGCTGAATGCCTACTTCATCCTGGCTCTGGAGGCGGGCGCCACGCTGGCGGAGCGCGGCGGGGTGACGGCGGCGGCAGCGCGTTGGCGGCAGACGGCGGCCGCCCTGCGGCCGGCTTTCCAGCGCGGCTTCTGGCGGCCGGACGAGGGGATCTACACGGCATTTGCCGGCCCCGGTCAGCCGGCGCAGCCGGTGGCGTCCGAGCTGTGCCAGGCCCTGGCCCTATGTGCTGGCGTGGTCACCGACCCGGCTCAGGCCGGCCGGCTGCGCCGGCGTCTGCTGGCGCCCGACCATGGGCTGGTTCCGGCCACGCTCAGCCAGTCGCTGTACACCCTGCAGGCCGTCGCCCCCGATCCCGAGTGCCGTACGATCGCCCTGGAACGCATCCGGGGGAACTGGGCGGAGATGCTGCTGCAGGGCGCCACCAGCTTCTGGGAGACGCGCAAGGGCAGTTGGGACTTCGACGAGGCGGGCAGCCTCTGCCACGGCTGGTCCACGCTGCCGATCTTCGCCTTCGGCGCCTGGTTGCTCGGCATCCGGCCGCTGGAGCCGGGCTTCCGCACCTTCTCCGTCGACCCTGACGCGCAGCTCGCCGCCGGGACCTCCGGACGCATTCCCACGCCGCAGGGCCCGATCGACATCGCCTGGCAACGCGATGCCGGCGGGCGCCTGGTCGCCCGCCTGACCCATCCCGGGGGTACCCGGCCCGTGCCGGCGCCGGGGGTGACGCTGGGGTGACCGTCGCTCCGGGACCGCCGACCGTCGGGTCAGACAGCCGCCTCACCCCAACGCTGCCCGCGCCCGCTGCAGGACGCGCTCGAGCTCGCGCAGGCGGGCGAGCGCGTCGCCTGGGGCGGGGACCACCGGTGCCGTCCACAGCGCCAGCAGCCCCTCGGTGAGGTCGAGGTCAAGCAGGCACTGCTCGGGGCTGACCAGGCTGCCGTTGTCCAGGTTGCCATTGCCGGCGAAGCTCAGGCCATGGCCGTTCACGAGCGCCGAGTAGCCGACCTCGGCCAGGACGGCAACCACCTCGTCGGCCATCTGGTCGAACTGGCCCGTGCTGAACAGTGCGGTTCGCATCTATCGCCCCCATGCTATCGACGGCCCCAAGCGCCGCGGCCTCAGCGCCGAAGGTGCGGCTATCAGACCGGCGCGAACGCGGCCCGGTTGCGTGCAGCGATCATGGCGCGCCCTCCAGGCTGGGCGGCCGGATGCCGTCGGGCGTGATCAGTCGGGCCGGGTTCGGGAGGCCGGGCGCGGTGACCGGCGCGCCTGCCTCGATCCGCGCGATGGCCACGGCGGAGACGCCGCTTCCGGAGCCGCTGGCAGCGGCGGCGGTGCTGGCGTTGCCATCACCAAGCGGTGTCAAGCCACCGCAGTCCAAAGCGGCGGCGCCGCCCGCGGCGGCCGCCGCACCTGGAGATGCGCCCGGCTCGGGCGCGCGGCGGCGGCCCGCCGCCTCTCCAAACTGCGGCCAGGGGAAGGTGTCGAAGACGGATTCGGCGCTGTAGCGGAATCGCTCGGTTAGCTTGCCGCACTTGGTGACGAACCACGGCAGAGGCTTGCTGACGGACAGCATCTCTGGACGGCCGAAGGACAATTGCCACCACGGGGCGAGGAATGCCTTGTGGTGCGCACGCATCCCGCCCTCGTCGCCAACTCCCTCTTTGGCCTTGCGCTGACGGTCTGGCAGGACCTTGGCCTTGACCCACTCGAACGCCCCGCGCTGCGCTGCCGCTGCCATCCCGTTGCTGCCGACTGAGCAGGAACCCTTCGTGTCCGAGCATCTGACCGTTGCAGCAACGCTGTGGCTCGGTGTTACAAAGGAACCGCTTCCAGCTTCGTGGCGGGCGCTTATCCCAGTACGCCGCGCGGCCCCCGGTCTGCCGTCCGGCAGGACCGCGCGCCCTACCGGAGATGCCGCGCTACGGATCTTGAAACCGCCCTGTGCTGCCGGCAGGGCGCCTTGCTGCGGCGGGGAAGGGGGGTTACGGTCAGGTCGGTGAGGTCAGCGGCAGGCCCGTTGCGTTGGCACTTGGAGCGGAGTCGTAGAGCATGAGATCACTGCACTGTCGTCTTGCCGTGTTCCTGCTGCTGGCCGCCTTGCCGTTGGCGGCGCGGGTGGTCAAGCAGGCGCTGGCCGCCGACGCGCTCAGTCAGGAGCAGCGCGTGGGTAACGGTGGCATGGAGACGGTGGTCGACGGGCGTCTCGAGGGCTGGACCCCGTGGGAACTGGGCTACGAGGTCGACCGCGAAGTCCGACAGGCCGGCGCGGCCAGCGTCCGCTGCCGGAATGCGACGGCGACCGAGCACCGTGGGCTGACCTACGAGGTGCGCCTGAACCAGGCCGTGGCGGCACCCATCCTGGCGGAGTGCTGGAGCCGGGCGGAGAACGTCAGCGGCGGCAGCAACGGCGACTACTCGCTCTACCTCGATCTCGAGTACACGGATGGGACCCCGTTGTGGGGCCAGCTTGCCCCCTTCAAGGCGGGGACGCATGACTGGCAGAAACGGACGGTCCAGATCGTGCCGGCGAAGCCGGTGCGCACGGTGCTGGTGCACTGCATCTTCCGCCAGCGGACGGGGACGGCGTGGTTCGACGCGGTTCGGCTGTGGGAGCAGGCCACCCCGGATGGGGCGCAGCAGTACGACGGGGTGCCCGTGACCGCGGCGGTGGCCGCTGCCGAGTGGGCGCCGCCGGGCCTGGCGGATCTGGGCTTGTCCCTGTTCGTCCGCGATGTTGCGGCCGGCTCGGGCTTTGTGGAACCCGAGTTCCAGAGTCTGCCGGCGGCGGCCGGAGAACTCGTGCTGGAGGGCCCCATTGCCGAGCTTCAGCTCACGGTTCACGCCCGGGTGATGCGTCTGCCGGAGGGTCTGCGCGTGGACGCGGAGGTGCGCGACGGCAGCGGCCAGGACCGGGCTCTGACCGTGGTCTGCGCGCACCGCGTCGCGGCCAACGGCTGGCGCTGGCATGACGACCAGCGCACGAACCGCGAGATCGCCAGCGGCCAGAGCTACCGCAACTGGGTGGCGGTTCAGGCCGGTGCCAACGGCATGGCCTCGCGTTACCCCTTGGCCTGCATCGGCGGTGCGGCGCGGGCCGTGGCCATCGGGGTGCCGCTGGACGTCCCGCGGTTGGCACGTTTCGGCTATGAGCCCGCCGCCGGCGAGTTGTACGCCGCGGTTGACCTCGGCCTGTCACCCGTCACGCGGAGCTTCCCCAGTCGGGCCGCCGTCAGTGTGGTGCTCTATTCGTGCGATCCGGCCTGGGGCTTCCGCTCGGCGCTGGAGCGTTACTACCGCTTGTTCCCGGACTGCTTCGTTAAGCGCAATGCACGCGAAGGGACGTGGATGCCGTTCACGGATATCGCGACCATCGAAGGGTTCGCCGACTTCGCTTTCCAGTTCCAGGAAGGCGCGCCGAATCCGGCCTTTGACGAGGCGCATGGGATCGACAGTTTCGTCTATGTCGAGCCGATGAGCCTGTGGGTCGCCATGCCGCCGGAGATGGAGCGCACGAACGAGCGCGCCCTGGCCTACGTGCGGGAGCAGGCGGCGGCCGGAAACCGGCAGATGCAGGCGGCGGCCTCGTCGGTGGTCATCGAGGCCGGTGGCGACTGGTCGGGCGGGATCGTCAAAGCGCCCTGGTGTGACGGTGCTCTGTACCTGCTGAACCCCAGCCCGCGCTTGCGGCGCACGGCGGCCGATCCGGTCACGCAGTTCGAGCAGAAGTGGGAGACCATCGAGTTGGCCGAGCAGCGTGCCGGGTTGCACACGGCGGCCTGGCGTCCCTGGGAGAAGGGCTACGAGATCGTGCCCGGCGCGGGCCGGGACGGCTCCGCGGCCGCCCGGATGGCGCGCTCAGCCGGCGGGCTCAGCACCGGGGCCAGCCAGACGGTGGTGCTCAATCAGCAGACCGCGGTCCCGCTTGACGCCCGCGTCTGGACGCGTGCCGAGGCGGTTACCGGCACTGCGGATAACAACTACGCGCTCTACGTCGACCTGACCTACCGCGACGGCACGCCGGGCTGGGGCTTCGTAGCCATGGCGGCCACGGGCAGTCACGACTGGGCGCCGCTCGAGCTGCGCGTCGAGCCGGCCAAGCCCGTCCACTCGTTGACCTGCCACGTGCTGTTCCGGGCGCCGCACGAAGGCACGGTCTGGTTCGACGATGTCCTCCTGGCGAGCGCCGGCACGACGCAGAACCTGATCGTCCAGCCCGGGTTCGAGCCCGAGAAGGCCGCGGCCGGTCCGCCCCCGGCTCTGGATGGGGTCTACATCGACTCCTATGAGATGGCGGCCGATCTGCGCAACTATCGGCCCGAGCATCTGGCGGCGGCCGAGACCCCGCTGGTCTTCGACCGCGACGGGCAGGTCTGCCAGCTGGGCATCTTCAACACGGTTGAGTTCACTCGCGAGGTCGCTCAGCGGCAGTGGGCGCGCGGCAAGATGATGTTTGCCAACAGCACCCCTGACCGCTTCCCCTGGGGCGCCGCCTGGCTGGATGTGCTGGGGACGGAGACCAACTGGGCCACGGCGGGCGCCTACACCCCGAATCCGGACAGTGTCATGAACTACCGTCGCGCCCTCTGCGGCCAGCGCCCGTACCTGTTGCTGCTCAACACCGTCTACGATGAGTTCAAGCCGGAGTGGGTGGAGCTCTACTTCAAGCGTTGCCTGGCCTACGCCGTCTTCCCTGGCTTCTTCAGTCACAATGCCGCCGACAATCCCTACTGGGGACGGCCTGATCTCTACAACCGCGACCGGCCGCTGTTTCGCCGTTTTCTTCCCGCGATCCAGGCTCTGAGCGCCGCCGGTTGGGAGCCGGTCACCCACGCGCGCAGCAGCATTCCAAGTGTCTACGTCGAGCGCTTTGGCCGGCCGGGCACAGCGCTCTACCTGACCGTGTTCAACGACAGTCCCGAACCCGCCACCGTCGGGATCAGCGTGGACCAGGACGCCCTGAACTTGGATAAGCTCCCGGACGGGCTGCGCGGCGGCCCGCTGACCCTGGCCCCCGAGGACGTCCGCGTCATCACCCTCGCCGGGCCGGAGGTGCTGAAGTAGGGGGGGGCCATGGGGCGGCGGTCTGCACGCAGACGAACGGCGGCCCGACTGAGAGTTGGCCCAAGCGGGGGCTGAAGTGCGGACGCTCGCCCCGCTGGGGTGAGGTGAACCCTGTGGAAACTCAACGAGGTGGCGCGGCTCGACTACAGGTCGGGCGAGTCCTTCGTCACCGCCTTCGATGATGACCTCCGCCCGGTCATCGATCTCACTGACCCCCGCCGCCGTGGTCCGGTGTGGGCGCTTCTGCTACTCGATCTCGATGGCCTGCAGGATGGCAGCCTGTGCGCCGCTGGCGCTGATCCGGATCTCGATGATCCCATCTTTGTCCGGTGCGACCTCCTCGACGCGGACGTCGGCTGCCATCGCCCGTTGTCCGGCCGCGGCAGCGGGGTCCCAGCGGGAGCGGACGAGGCGCCCACCGATCGCGATGTTGAGCGGACGCAGGCCGGGCTCCGTCAGCCATAGCTCCGCGAACTTGAGGTGCACCGTGTAGAGGCCCGGGGCGGCCGGCAGCCGATATGTAAGGTACATGCCGCTGCGTGCCGTCTGGTAGAGTGCCTGGTCGTAGAGAGTCGGTGCGGCCTGGGTCAGCGCCGCGCTGCTCTGCAGGGTCTGCCCGCTGTCGGCGTAGGTGTCGGCGCGCCAGACCTGGCTGTTCCAGTCGATGAAGTCGATCGCGGAACCGCAGTTGATGCGGAGGGCCGTCTTCGCCTCCGGCAGGACCTCGATGGCCTGGACCATGGCCTGGTCCGACGTCGCCGCGGGCTCCCAGCCGCCGGTGAAGCGCAGGACCAGCCGCCCGTTGGCGTCGGGGACCAGATTTCGGAAGGCCTGTTCGTAGGCGCGATGGGGACCGCGTGCGGCGTGGCAGACGTCGAGGTTGGTGAGGACCTGCCGGCCGTTGATGCTGAGATTGAAGGGGCGTTCGAAGGCGTGCTCGAAGAGCGGCTCGGCGAGTTTCAGCCGGAGGCTGTACAGCCCCGGCGGCAGCGGGATCGAATAGGCGAAGTCGTTGCCGGTACGGCCGTGCTGGTAGAGGGCTTGGTCGGCAAGGGTCGGCGTCGCCGCCGCGACGGCGGACTTACTGGACATCGCCTTGCCGCCGCTGTAGAGACGGTCTGCTGACCAGGTGTTGCCATTCCTGTCGGTGTACGGCCGCCGGGCGCCGCAGAGGATACGCACGACGGTGCCACCCGCAGGGGCGGCAGGGGAGTTGTCCACGTACGTCAGGCGGGGCATCCAGGCGATGATGTCGGCGCTGGGCGCTGTGCCCCGGCCGAGCACGAAGCGGAGGGTGTCGCCGGCCGCCAGATCGAGGGTCAGATCGTGGACCGCTCCCACCAGGTCGTTGAGCGGCACCGTGGCCCAGTCGCTGGCGGGCCAGGCTTGTTCGGCATTGTGGAGGATCCGCACCTGCAGGGGGCCGCCCAGGGCCTGGCGGTAGTACTCCCTCATGGCGCGACCGGTGACGCGGACCGTGCCGGCCGCGGGTGCGGTCCAGGTCCGGATGCACTCGGCGTCTGGCGCGGCTTGCTGCCAGCCTCGGCCGACGCGGGTTTGGCTGGGCCCTTCCCAGTATCCTTCCACGCCGCCCGGCTGATTCGGGGTTCCGCCCAGGTCGCCGGCTGGGCTCTTGGCGGGCGGCACCCAAGCCATGGGGGCGAAGGTCTGGCCAGCGGTCGAGGTTTCCGCGCCCCAACCGTCGCGACCGCTCTCGGCAAAGAGCCCGCCGAGGGCGGCGAACGACGCCGCGCTGCCGGGCAGCGGTTCAGCGACCGTCCACGGGCTCACATGGCCGTCACCATCGACTGTCCGCACCGCGTACACCGCGGTTACGTCCCAGCCTGGAGAGTGGTCGAAGCAGTAGGTCCCGGTGGCCGTCTTGGCGATGGTCTCTGCGCCGCGGCGGACCTCGTAGAAGCTGATCCAGTTATTGTCGGTGCCGGGCGACCAGTAGAGGCCCACGCCACTGTGGCCGATGTTGGTTTCGCGGCGGGCCAGCACTCGTCCCGGGGCGGTTGGTGCGACGCGGTCGCGGCCCGAGCCGGGACGGTCGGGCAAGCCGAGGTAGACCAGTTCGCCGGCGGCCTGGTTCCTGATCACGATGCCCTGGGCGGCCAGGTCGGCCCCGGTCCGGGTGCTCGTCTCGAGGACCGAGTCGAATCCGACCACGTAGGGGTGCTCGGGGAGGAGCCCGCTGGGGTAAATCGTCACCTCGCCCTCGGCTCGGTGTTTGAGGATGATCAGCGCCTTGGTCCGGTCATGGCTGGTACGCTGGGAGTAGTAGTACTCCTGATCGCCCTTGACGGTGGGGTGGAACATATAGCTCCAGCGACCGGCGACGCCCTCGCGCAGCAGGTAGTGATAGAGGTCGATGTCGCGGCGGATCAGGGCCTGATCGGCGACGCTCGCCTGGACATACCAGAACGGAACCGTGGTCAGCAGTTGGCGCGAGGTCTCGGGCTTGTAGCGGTTGCCCCCCTTGATGGTTTCGATGATGTCGACCCACTTGTCGGGGAGGTCCAGGTACGAGAAGTAGTGATTGGTGATGTCACCGCGGCCGAGGTCCGAGAGGTAGTTGACGTCGGCGTGGCGCTGGATCTCGAAGGTGTGCGCGTAGGTGCCACCGCCGCTGCAGGTGTGGAACGAGGAGCGCGGGTTGGCGGTCAGGAAGTTCCGGATGAGGTCGCGCCAGGCGCGGTCGGCAGCGGCATCGCCGATGGAGACGGCGTCGGTGCGCCACTGGAAGTTGCCCCAGGCGCCGACTTTGCCGTCCAGGACTCCCTGCGGCGGGTTGCCGCAGAACCAGAGCAGCCAGGTCATGTCCATCTTGTCCAGGTAACGGAGGGTCTGGGCGTAGTCGGGACCCTCGTAGCTGTGGGTGAAGACCACGGAGTACGAGTCGTCGATTGGCCACTTCGGGTGCTTCGACCAGCCGGCATCGTCCCAGAGCATGTCAAACCCCAGCGTGCGCATCAGGTCGGCGTCCATGTCCAGACCGGCTAAGCGGGCGGCGAACTGCTCCTGCAGATTCCGCGAGCAGAAGAACCAGCCGACGGCCCACATCGGGCGCGCCAGGAAGGCCGCATTGGTGTAATCCCAGAGGTACTCGTACTGCCAGTCGTAGACCCGGCTCGCCATGCCGTCCAGGCCATCCCTGAAGACCCCCAGGGTAACGAGGGGGGTCTGGAAGGGGGCGCCGGGATCAAGGACCTTTCCCGGCAGTTCCGGTATCTCCCAACTCACCCGGGTTGGCCCCGCGCTCGCGCGGCTCACGGCGAGTTGCCAGGTGCTGAGGTAGTCCAGGGTAGAGAACCAGCCGTCGCGGGCGCCGCCGGGGCGCATCAGGCAGGTCCAGGGCAGGAACTCCTGCGTGGCGTGGCCGCCGAGGCTGTGGCGGTAGGAGGCGCCGACCGGAGCGTGGCGCAGTTCGCCGGCGTCAAGCTTATTGTTACCACCTACCATCCAGTAATTTACAAACGTCTCTTCGGAATCGTCATGGAGGACGATGGAGAAGGGGTCCGCGGCTCCGATCGGGGCCGGGTGTGTGCCCGTGTTCTCGAGGTCCGACCACAGCCGCAGGATCGGTGTGCGTGGGTAAGCCAGGATATGGAAGCGGATGCGCAGGGCGGCGCGGGTCACGGTCAGGTTCAGTTGCACGGCCGGGCGGCCGCCGGCCTGGACCGCTACGGCCTCAGCCGCAGTCAGCCGCCAGTCGCGGTCTGCGGTGGCGAGGGCTTCGGGGCCCTTCGCGCGGATGCGTAGCCCCTCCAGATCGGCGTCGCCGCCGAGCATCTGCCCCGCCTTGACCGGCACGCGGAGACTTTCGTCGGCAGGGTCGATGGACGCCAGCAGGGGGCTGATGGCCTCTTGCCGGGAGACGTACTCGGTCGGGGGATCCGTCAGCTTGTTCTGGCAACGGGTGAGCAGGAACGCCCCGTCCCGGCATTCCAGGCCCACCTCAACGAAGGCCGTGCCAATGGTCCAGCACGCGCCTTGGTCGGAACTGTACGCATAGGCATCACCCACCGTTATCTTCGCGGCTGCCGCGGCGGCGACGGTGGAGGCAGACAGGAGCGCGACGCTCTGCCAGGTGGAACACATCGACTCTGATCCCCCGTGGTTGGCCGTCTGATCTAGGCGTCGGCCGGGGGCCGCACGGGCCCGACATCCGGCGCGTCCGCGACCTCAAAGAGCAGTAGCTCCGAGGTCAGTGCGCCCTCGAGGCGGACCGTGAGGCCCTGCTTCATCAGCGTAAAGCCGTCCACGGTGCACACGTGTCCGGCGTTGTCCCAGGTGACGCGGTAGCGCTTTGAGACATCGAGCCCACGCAGGCGCAGCAGGTACTCCGGCTGAGTGGGAGCGGCGAGCTGGAACAGCCCGCAGATGCCGCGCCTGCGGTCGGCCGCTGCCAACTCCAAGACTCCCCAGCCCGTCGGATCGGGGCCCACGACCTCGGGGGTGTGGTGGTAGATGCGACCGGTGCTCATGAAGGGTCGCACGAAACTGCCGTAGAGGCGGGCCCAACGCTGGGCGCGCGCCAGCAGCAGTGGGTTCCAGGCGGCGCCGAGGGGCTTGAGGAACCCAAACGTCGGACGCACGAACAGCAGCAGGCGCGCCTGGAAGTCGAACTCGGCGGTAGTGTGCCCGCTCTGGCCACCGAGGAGCCGGTCCACATACTCCGGCGGTAAGGCCATGGTCATGCCGTTGGTGATGCTGAAGGAGCGCGGCGCGATCTGCCAGTCCGTGACCCAGGTATGGCTGAAGCGGCGTACCATACCGATGTCAGAGCGGCCGCCGCCCCCGGCGCAGTTCTCGAAGATCACGTCAGGGAAACGTGCGCGCAGCCGGTCGTAGATGCCGTAGAGGGTTTCGTAGTAGCGCCAGTAGCCATTCTCGACGTAGCCGTCCCGTTCGGTGCGGATCCCGGGACCGGGATGGGTGTTGTGGTCCAGGCGGAAGAAGTCGAGTTCATTCTCCGCGATCACGCGCGCGATGGCTTCCTCCATCCACTGTGCCACCTCGGGCCGGGTCAGGTCCAGGAGTCCCCCGAGCCGCCGTTCGCCGTCGTAGGCTGGCGCCAGCCAGTCGGGGTGTTCCTTGGCCGTGCGGCTTTCGCTGCCGAGGCGCTCGGCGTCCATCCAGAGTCCCCAGAGCATGCCCCGTGCGTGCGCCTGTTCGCGGAATGGCGCGAGTCCCTGGGGGAAGCGTTCGCGGTTGACCTCCCAGTCGCCGACCGTACTCCACCAGTTGCCCTTGGGGCGCGCGTACCAGCTTGCGTCCACGAAGAAGACCTCGGCGCCCACGGCGGCGGCGGCATCGATGGCGTGGGTCACCTGCTCCGCGGTGATCTCGACCTCGGGACCGATGCCGGACTCGATCCAGCCGCCGCGTCCGCGCGGTTGCGGCATGAAGACGCTTCGCCGCAGGTGCTCATGCATGGCCTGGATCGCGGTATCGAAGTCGCCGAAGGTCAGTCCGAGGTGCAGTTCGGGCGTGGCGACGGTCTCGCCGGGAGCGAGCAGGCGTTGCGGCGCCGGCGCGTCGGGTCCGCCCCGGAAGGCCAGGCGGGCGTCGTCGCCGCCCGGGCCCAACTCGGCATCCAGGTCGAACTCGAAGCTGTAGCCGCCCGTCCAGGCGAGGTGGCCGATGAAGTGCTCGCCGGTGGCGTTGTTGCGGAGCACGAAGAACGGCTGCCGGTGCCGGTCACGGCGGTAGCGGCCGTCGATGGCGGTGCGGGCGGCAGGCAGGTCATGCCAGTGGAAATCGCCCTCCATGCCCCAGTGCGGATTGCCGAAGTAACCCAGCGAGTACAAGGGCCGGCCGGTCGCTCCCAGGTGCGCGGCCCAGCGCTTGGTCTTCTGCAGCACCCCGCTCCAGGAGTAGGCCGCCGCCAGGGCCGCCGGACGCTCGCCGGTGTTGGTCACCTCCAGCCAGCGGGTCAGGATGGCGGTCCCGTCGAGTTTCGTATGTACCTTGACCGTGATCGGCCGCTGCTTCTGCCGCAGGGTGATGACCGTATGGGTTCCGGTGGGCTCGGCCTGAGTCTCGCAGCCGCCCCACTGCCAGTCCGTGGCCAGGAGCTGCCCATCGATCTCCAGCCAGAACGCGGTCGGCGTCGGATGCTCGGTGGGCGCGAGGCGACCATCGTAGTCGTTCACCAGGCCGGCGCCATTCCAGCCGCGTCCGGCGAACACGCCTTGACTCAGCGACTCCTCGTAGACCACCCAGCCGGTGCGGTAACTGACGATCGGCTCCGGCGACTCGACCAGTACCACGTCCGACCAGTGAGCGCTGCCTCCGGCCGCGGTTGGCTGCACCCGGTCACTGTGCTCACGCTCGTGGATCGGTCTCTGGTCCGTCATGCTGCATTCTCCCATTCCGTCCATACTCTGCCGCACGAACCGGAACTTACTAAGGCTCCGCGACGGCTCTTCGCAGCGTCTCGGCCAGGACATGCGGCCCGCCGGGGAAGGGCGGCAACAGGAACCTCGTCGACCTGCGTCAACGCTTAACGCTGGGCTGAGACGCCGGGCGCTGGAGCGGCTTGCTGGCCCGGTTGCGAGCGCAAGCTGAACTCGCGGTAGTCGGCCAGATTACGCTTGAGCAGTTCCGGGGTGTCGAGTTCGTAGGGGCAGTGGGCGCGGCAGTGCCCGCAGCCGGTGCAGGCCGCGATGCGTTCCATCTTCGCGCTCCACGCCTCGTTCAGGAACTGCTCGGAGGGCATGCGTCGCAGCAGCAGCGACATGCGTGCCGCCATCGGTATGGGGATATCGGCCGGGCAGGGGAGGCAGTACCCGCAGCCGCGGCAGAAGGCACCGCTGAGTTCGGCACGGTCGTGGCTGATGGCGGCCCGCAACGCCTCGTCCAAAGGCGGTGGCGCCGCGCTCAAGCCCAGGAGTTCGTCCAGTTCGGACAGGCGCTGGATGCCCCAGATCGGCACCACGTTCGTGTACTGCCAGAGGAAGGCAAAGGCGGCATGAACGTTGGTGATCAGTCCCCCCGACAGCGGCTTCATGGCGATGAGGCCCACGTCCGCGGCGCGGCACTGGTCTACCAACGCCAGGTCGGCGACGGACGACAGCATGCAGAGGGGGAACTGCAGCGTGTCGTAGAGGCCCGAGGCCACCGCCTGCGCGGCCAGTTCGCGGCTGTGGTTGGTCATGCCGATGTACCGCACCATGCCCTTGGCGCGCGCTTCCAAGGCGCCGGCGTAGGAGGACTGTGGGTCTGCGGGGTCCGGAAGGGCCTTCGGGTTGTGGAGCTGCAATAGGTCGACGTAGTCCGTACGCAGAGCCTGCAGGCTGGTTTCGAGGTCCGCCAGGAGGCCGCTGCGCGTGGTGGCGCCGGACTTGGTGGCGATGGTGATGCGGGTGCGGACCGTACCGAGGGCCTGCCCCAGCTTCGCTTCGCTGTCCGTGTAGGCCCGCGCCGTGTCGTAAAGCGTGATTCCCGCGTCGTAGGCCCGTTGCAGGATGCGGATTGCTTCGTCGGGCGGGGTGCGCTGCAAAGGCAGGACGCCGAACGCGGTGCGGGTCACGTGCAGTTCGGTCCGCCCGAGGCGTGTGGTGTCCATGGTCTTCATGGGGTGGTCTCCCACGCCAGCTTGGCCAGGCTGATGCCGCGCTCTGGCCACTCGGCGCTGGAGAGGTACCACTGGCCGTCCTCGCCCGCGATGACCTCCGGGGCGTGGGCCTCCAGTTCGGTGAGCGGCGGCCCGCTGCCGAACGCATGCAGGTCCGCCGCGGCGTAGACGTAGGTGCGATGCTGGTAGGCCCCCTGCAGATCGCGCTGGTCCCAGACTCCGTCCCAGCCACACACGAAGAGGTAGAAGATGCCTTCACGCAGGACCAGGAAGGGCGATTCCGGCGCGATGGGTGGCGGCAGGGTCAGAAGGGTCTCTGCCGTGCTCCAGTGCCGGAGGTCAGGCGAGGTCCGCAGGCGGACCTGGTTGAGGCTACAGAAGACCATGTGATAGAGGTTGTTCCATAGCAGGATGCCGGGATCGCGGGCACCGGTCGCCTCGCTGAACAGCGCCCCGGCCGGGGTCCAGGAGTGGAGGTCGCTGGAGGTGGCCAGGCGCAGCGGGCTGGGGCCGTAGATCATCCAGTACGTGCCGTCACGACGGACGATGGCGGGGGCGTGCTGTTCCGGGATCTCGCCGGGCCGGTCGCGCGGCAACAGGACCTTGGGCAGGTCCTCCCAGGCGTCTGCCCGCAACGCGGCCGCCAGGCTGCCGCGAGGGGCACGCGCGTGGAAGGACTGTACCTCGCCGTCGTGAACGCGTTCCAGGGAGGAGCCCGTCAGGGGGTGGGTGATGCCGAAGACATGCCACCGGCCATCCGTGTCGCAGACGAAGCCGTGGTCATTGGGGACCCAGTCAGGGTACCAGGTCCCGGGTGTCAGTTCGGGCGTCGGCGTCCCGTGGTAGTGGTCGCCGGCGGGCCGGTAGACGCGGGTGTAGCCGCCGTCGAGGCGCGGGATGGGGATGCTGGCTGGCATGGGTGGCGTGCCTGGCGCCGGTGCGGTCATGGTTGCCGCCGTTTGAAGTACAGCCCGCCGTAGGCCGGCAGCGTGGCGCGCAGGAGCGTTCGCCCGTCGGCCTGGGGCACGAGTTCGCAGCCGGCGTACTGCGCGCCGGCGGGAAGTATCAGGGATGCGAGGTCGGTGGTTTCGCGGCCGGCCAGTTCGCGCACCAGGATGACGCTCAGGTCATCGCTGCAGGCCACCCGGACGTTATGCGGGGCGCGGACGGGCCGCGCCAGTCCGGCCGCGTCGAGGAGATCCTCATAGAGCGTTGCCATCACGTCCTCGGGTTCCTGCGTCGCCGGGGTGCCATCGCCGCGACCATAGGGCAGGCCCCAGAGGTTGTCGAAAGCCAAACCCAGGGGGAAGCCGAAGGCGTAGACGGTGTTGCCGCGGTAGCTCAGTGCGACGCCCAGGGCGCGACCATCGGGCAGTGCCAGCACGGGCTCACCCGCAGCGAACAGCCCCAGCGGGGTGATGTCCCCGCGCTCGCCGAAGTTGATCTTGATGGTGGTCTTCCCGGGACGGCCATTGCGGGCCTGCCAGGTCAAGGCGTTGCTGCCGCGCAAGAGGGTTCTGCCGGCATAGTCGTTGGTGCCGAGCCAGCCCGCCAGAACCGGGTGGAAGGCAGCGGTCGGGGCCAGATAGGGCGTCCGTTGGCCAGCATAGCCGACGACCAGGGTACGCTGGCCTTGATAGGCGGGGTCGGTGAGCCAGGCGTCGAGGGCCTGCCAGGTGGCCTCGGGGTAGTCGCTCTCCAGGCCCGGCAGGAAGATCACGCGGTAGGAGCCGAGGTCCACTTTGCGGTCCTGGCGGCCGTAGACGAGGTCCAAGTCCATGACCGTATCGAACTCCAGGTTGAGTTGCGCGAGGAAACTGACCAGCCCCAGGGCGTTGCCGTAGTCCCGGCCGCTGCGGTTGGAGCGCTGCAGGGCGTTGTTGCGGACGATCAGGATGGGCACCTCCCGCGGCAGGGAGAAGCTAACCCCGTCCACGGCGCGGTAGAAGCCGCCCATCCATTCCAGGGCCTTGGTCTGTCGCGCGCTGCCATCCGGGGATTGGGCGCCGCCGGCGAGGTGGGCCCAGGCGTAAGACATCTCGAAAGCGGCGCCATGGCCGACCATCTCAAAACTCTGTCCGCGGTAGTAGTCCAGAATCCCTTGCTCGTCGCCGGGCCTGCCGCCTTCGCCCTCGCCGCTGGAGATGGCCATGGCCGGGCTGCCCGGGGCCAGCGCGTAGGGCCGGTAGGCGGCGATGATGCTGACGAGCTTGCGCACCCGGTACCACGGCGGGATCTCGTCCAGGCCCTTGCCCGAGTCGTGGTTGCCGACGCCGATCACCGTGAAGGGCAGTTCGGCGCGCCGCTGGAAGTGCAGGAAGTGCCACTGCGAGGTGTAGTCTTCCGCGTTGCTGTGGAACAGCCAGTGTCGCGGGACGGCCTCACGCACGATCTCCGCCCAGCGACTGACGAACTGCAGGTAGAGCCCGTCCTCGCGGTAGGCGTTGTAGTCGATCCAGACGGGGTCGTCATCGGTGTCGACCGGGTCGCCGGGGAAGCTCATGTGCGCCGGCAACTCCGCCTCGGGCGCGGCTGGCCAGCGCAGTTTCGGCCACCTGGGGAGATCGATCTGGGACCAATCCTGGGCCCAGGCTTTGTCAACGAGTGGGAAACGCGGCAGCAGCACGTCCTCCGCCGCGCCGGCCTGGCCCCAGTGCTCGGGCCGGCGCTGGACGACCTTCCAGCCCGAGTGATCCGCGTAGTCATAGCTGCGGCGCCAGGCCTGCGCCAGGTTCTCCAGGGTGCCGTAGCGCTCGCGCAGGTAGGTCTGGAAGCCGCGGCGCAGGTGCCCGTTCTCCAGATCCAGATCCATAATGACGTCCTCCTCGCCGATCATAAAGCCGGCGATGGCCGTGCAGTCGGCGTAGCGTGCCAGCATCTTGCGGTGGGCCAGGGCACTGGCCTCGGCGACCTCAGGGTAGAGGTAGTAGCGCGTGTGGTAGGGGGAGGGCAGCGTGTCCCAGCTCGCCGACCAGAAGAAGTCGCCCTCCACGGCCACGAAGCGCCCATGCGCCTGGCAGCGGTCGAGGAAGTAGTCGAGGATTTCGTAGTTCCAGGTGAAGCGGGGCAGGTCTTTCCCGGCCGGCTGCCGGTCGCAGCGGCGCCAGTTGCCCGCGGCGTCGAGCAACTGCTGCCAGCCGAGGAAGCGCAGGTACGGGTGCACGGCGCTGGCTTCCATCAGGTCCAGGTCGTCCTCGAGCCGCGCGAAGTCGAAGTCGACCCACTCCAAGGCCGAGGCGCCGTTGCGGGTCTGCTGGTAGATGTTGAAGAAGAAATGGCGCACCTGGCCGGTGGCGTCGCGCATCTGGCCGTTGGTGGGGTCGATACGCAGCGTCGCGCCGTACTGCGCGGCGTAGGCCGGCTGCCGATAGGGGCCGCGGAACTCGGGCTTTCTGAGGTCGCGGTCCTGGGGCCAGGCGGCGCGCAGCCGGTCGTTGTAGGGCTGCAAGCGCTGTTGCAGCAGCGCGCGCGGCAGGAGGGCGAACTCCTTGACCCACTTGGTGGCCTGGCCGAGCTTGCCATAGTAGTCGTCGAGCACCACGGCAGACTGCCAGCCGCTGTTCGGAGCTGGTCCCCGCGGCCAGCCCGTCGCCGCGGCCGGAGACCACTCCCAGGAGGCATCGCTGATCACATCGGTGAAGCTGCCGTCAGCGGCTTCGAGGCGCAGTTGCAGGTAGACCGTCGGCGTCCATTCCGACCAGACGCGCAGGTCGAGGGTGTTGCTGCCGGTCTTGAGTTGCGCCGTGACCGCGGCGAAGGCTGGTACGGTTTCCGAGGCACTGCCGTAGGTCTCCGCGACCAGGCTGCCGTTCAGCAGCACGGCGACGGTGTGCCAGCCGCGGACGGCCAGGACTGCCCGCTGCGGGACTCCCGTCAGTTCGAACGACGTCCGCAGATAGGCCTGCTTGTGGCCGGGCGTATGCAGCGTGAAAGCGTCATCCGGGAAGAACGCCGTGGCCTCTTCCGGCGGCAGCCAACCCGGTGCGATCCCCGAGCGGTCGGCGGCGGCGGACCGCAGTCCACCGCCGAGGGCGACCCACAAGGCCGTCAGGCCCAGCCGTAGGGCCAGTGTCGAACGCCTGCTGTGCATGTTGCCGACTCCCCCACCGCCGACTGGCGGCGGATACCCTCAGGGCCGTTCAGACTCACTTCGGCGTTGGGTGGACGAGGACCTGCAGCCTGGCGCTCGAGTAGCTGCCAGCGCTCTTCGTAAAGGTCCAGTCGGGATGCGGGCCGGCGGCATTGCCGATGCCGATGTCGCCGCCGCCCTTCGACTTCCAGTTGTTGTAGGCAAAGAGCGTCTGTTTGGCGGCCGGATTATGGACCTGCATGGAGCTATAGCCGTCTGGCGCTTCGTCGGCGATGCGGTCGCCGAAGTCATAGGCGCTGGCGGACGCGCCCTCGACGTTGGTGCCATTCTCTGGGCCGTAGTTGGAGGGCCAGAACTCGATGAATCCGGCCAGGTTGTCGCCGGTGACGATCCCCGCAACATTGCTGCGGACCTGCATGGCACTGACCGCCTGCTGGAAGCGCGCCTTGGTGCCGAAGGCGGGCACGCCGAGCTGGTCGAGGTCAGGACTGAAGGCGGCCATGCTGACGAAGACGAACTGCGGTTTGCCGTCGCCCTTGCGCACCACGAGGAAGTAGGCCACGCGGTCGAAGGCGCCGGCGAGTTCCTGGCGGCGGTCGATGGGGTAGACGACGCGGTCATTCGCGTAGGTGATATCCGGCAGGTCGAGGCTGTAGAGCAGGGCGTAGTCCTTGGCTTCGGGCACATGGGCATCGAGGTCGGCGCGGACGGGGATCTCGCCGGCGCGGCAAGCCGTGGCCGGCAGGCCAGCCTGGTTGGTCAGATTCGGGCTGGTCAGCTTATCCCAGGCAAAGCGCATGGCGACGGGGGTCTTGACGGCGGGCGCCGAGAGCACGACCGCGGCGCCGTCGATGACGGCATCGGCGGCGACGAAGAGGCCGTTCTCGCCGATGATCTCGAAGCGGTCCGGCGCTTTGCCGTCGCGGGTCTTGAGCCCGCCCTCGGCCTGGTCGAAGGTGACGCGCAGCTTACCCGGCTCGACCGTCATGGCGCGGAACAGCGGTCCCCGGCAGACGAGGTCCTGCTTCCCATAGGTGTCGTGCAGGGCGAGTAAGGCGAGGCGGCGGCCGACCTCCTGCTTGTTCTTGGGGTGGATGTCATTGACATCACCGACGTCGTGGATGACGGCCATGCCAGTGTGCGGGATGGCCTTCTCGATGGCGGCCTGGGCTTCCCAGAACGTAGCCAGGATGGTGGGATCCTCCTCGCCGTAGGGCCAGGGCGCGATCTGCACGTAATAGTAGGGCAGGTCAGGCTTGTTCCAGACACTGCGCCACCCTTGTACCAGCGCCTTGGTCTTCTCGACATAGGCCATCCCCTCGCCGTGATTGGACTCGCCCTGGTACCAGATGGCGCCCTTGATGCCGTAGGGCACCAGCGGGGCGATCATGGCGTTGTACATGGCCGTGGGGTCCCCGTAGCCGGCCAGGGGCGCCAGCTCCCCCGGCATCGCCGGCGGGGCACCGATGACGGTCTCCTGCTGCAGGGCCTTCTGGGCGGCGTCGATCCAGGCGGCGGTGGCGGTCAGGTAGTCGCCGGCGGCCTTCCGGTGCGCCGCCGTGCCGAGGGTACCGATCTCGACGCGCCGACTGAGGTCCGACAGGGTGGTGATCTGACGGAAGCCTTCCGGTGGCGCCCAGGGCTCGATGCGGGAGCCGCCCCAGGAGGAGTCGATGAGGCCGACGGGCACGTTCAAGGTACGCCGCAGCTCGCGGCCGAAGTAGTAGGCGCAGGCACTGAAGCCGCCCCAGGTGCCGTGCTTGGCCACCGTCTCCGACGTGCAGCGCACCCAGGCTCCGGTGAAGTCCTTCTGCGGCGCCGCCGTGGTCACTTTGGGGACGTCGATCAGGCGCAGGTCAGGGTCGTTGGCGGCGGCGACCTCCTTCTCCACGTCCAGGCACATGGTGACACCCATCTCCATGTTGGACTGCCCGGAGCACAGCCAGACCTCGCCGACCGCCACGTCCTCGAAGGTCAGGGTGTTCTTGCCGGTCACGGTCATGGTCAGGTCCCGTGCCACCGCCGCCGCGGGCAGGGCAACCCGCCAGTTCCCCTGGCCGTCCGCGGTCGCCTGCGCCGTACTGGCGCCCAGTTTGACGGTGACCGCCTCGTCTGCGTCCGCCTGGCCCCAGACCGCGATGGGCTCGCCCTGCTGCAGGACCATATGGCTACCGAAGATGGCAGGCAGCTTGACGTCGGCTCGGAGGAGCGCGCCAGCCGAGAACAGCGCCAGGGTGATACAGGCGGTCGTGCGTCGGGTCGTCATGTCGGGGTTCCTTATGTGGAGAACGTACGGGTTCGGTGTTCAGCCCAGGTTTGGCAGGAAGGCGCCGCTTTCCTGCAGGCGCAGAAGGAGATTGCGGACCGGGAAGCCGCGGCTGTCGGTCTTACCCTCGACGGCGAGGGCGGCGGCCATACCCGCGGCCTGACCGGTGATGTAGCAGCCCGGCATGACGCGGAGCGAACCCTGGATGGCGCGGTCGGTACTGACGCAGCGCCCGGCGACCAGCAGGTTGTCGAGCCCGCGCGGCGTCAGCACCCGGTAGGGGATGCCGTAACTCTCGCCCGGCTCGTAGCGCAGGGTCTCGCGGAACTCTTTCTCGAAACGCGCGTAGTGTTCAGGATCGGGTCGCGAGGGGTGGATGTCAACCGGGTAGCAGTAGCGTCCGATCTCATCGGCGAAAACGGCCCGGGTCCTGAAGTCCTCGACGTTCAGGACGTAGTCGCCCAGGATGCGGCGGCTCTCACGCACGCCCATCAGTGCTCCCGATCCCACCAGTTCGAGGTTGGCAAAACCGGGGACATAGCTCCGGTAGAAACTCTCGAACTCAGGCAACCGCGCCCGCGCCTCGACGAAATGCCGGGTGAGCGAACGCTCATCGGTCGAATCCAGGCCGAAGGCGTGGCCGATATTGCCGCCGGTGACGTGCCGACCGACCGGCCACATGCCGGGATGATGCGGGTCGTTGACCGTGAAATGCCCGTCCTTAAAGGCCTTGTAGAGCAACTCCTGGACGTTCACTCCCGCCGCCCGCCAGGCCGCCACGTCGACGTCTGCCCACAGGCTGCAGAGGGTGCCCGGCATCAGGTTGCCGTCGGCATCGCCCTTCTCAAAGGGGGCGCCCGCCCAGGCGGCCAGGTCACCGTCGCCGGTGCCATCGATGAACATCCGGGCGCGGACCGCAAACAGGCCACTCTTGCCCCAGCAGACCGCCTGTTCCAGGTGGCCTGCGGTAGCGACCACGTCGAGCACGGTGGTCTGGAAGGAAAACTGCACGCCCGCCGCGACCAGCAGGCGGTCGTAGACGCGCTTGAGTAACTCCGCCGGGATGGCATTGGCGGGCAGGGGGCTGTGCGCTCCTTTCGCGGCGGTCAGCGCCGCGAGGACCTCACGGCCGATGCCAGCGGCCAGGAAGTTCACCCCGTCGGAGAAGGTCATGAAGACCGGCACCATGGCGGCCGTGCCCATACCGCCGAAGCAGGTGTGCGCTTCGGCCAGGAAGACGCTACGGCCCTGGCGCGCCGCCGTCAGAGCGGCGGCCACGCCGGCGGGCCCGCCGCCGGCGACGAAGACGTCGACGTCATGACGGAGAGGGATGGCGCGGGTGTAGGTGATGTGCTCTGACATGACGACCTCACGCAGCGTTGGGCCACCTGGCGGGGCGCGGTGGCCGGCGTATACGGCGCCGCACCGGCACCCAGCCGGGCTGCCGAGACGGTCCTCCATTCACTGCAGCAATGTACCTGCCTTCGGCGGCTCTGCCAGAGCGCCGGCGCGGGTCGCCGGGCCGGGGGTTGCGGCCCACGGGTGGGGCTGACGTAACGCCGGGCGACAGCAAAAAACCCCCCTGTCCACGTTGACATAGCCGGCGCAATGAATATCGTTGCGTGCGTGCCCCGAAGCGCTAGGCCACCTCCGCAGTCCGTCGCTCCCGGGTACAGAGCCCTTCAGGAGATTCGGCTTGATCAGGTCATTGGGCAGTCTCGGCGAGTTGTTTCCAGATAAGGATCTGGGCTGTCGCATTCGCGGCTGCAATAACGTCTGGCGTCTCTCGGGCGAAGATGCCCTGCGCAATGTGGCGCGCGGCAAGACCCCCCGTCCAGAGCGGATGTGCGACGAGTGTTTCGAGTTGTTTCAGACCCTCGTCGATAAAGAGGTAAAATGTTCCCGTCCAGAGTGTGCTAAGACATTTCCATGGAATCGCTTCCAGCAGCTTGAGGCGGCGCGGCAGGGGCGTGGTTCCACCCCGCCGAGCAGCCTCTGTAGGGATTGCGTGCAGGCGCTGCGCGAGATGGGCGATCTGCAGGTTCCCTGCCGTATGAAGGGCTGCCAGAGCACGTGGACCTGGTATGCTCGCGAGCGCCTGGTTGGCGACCCCGAGAAGCCGCCGCGGCGGCTCTGCGGTGATTGTTTCACCAAGCTCAATGGGTTGCAGGACGCGGCGGTGCCGTGCCGTCTGCGCGGTTGCACCAACAGTTGGAGCTGGAACCGCTTCCAGCAACTTGAGCATATCCTCAGCGGCAAGGCGGTCGATAAGCCGGTGCGCAAGATGTGCGATTCCTGCTACAAGGCCTTCCAGGGCTTGCAGGATCAGCAGGTGCCCTGTAAGTCCAAAGACTGCAGCAACACCTGGACCTATACCGCTTACGAGCAGCTTGAGCGCCGCCTGAGCGAGGGCGAGAACGCCGCGCTTCCCGAGCGCTTCTGCCCAGATTGCTTTGCCTTCTGCCGCACGGCCGTGGACCAGGAGGTGCCCTGCCGCAACCGGGGCTGCCGCAACACGTGGACCTACAGTCGTACCCTGCAACTCCGGATGAAGCTGAAGGGATTGCAGCGCCCGCCGGCGCGTACCTGCGAGCACTGCCAGGAGCGCCTCAAGGTGCTCCAGGACCGCGAGATCAAGTGCGTCCTGCCGGGGTGTATCCGCACGTGGACCTACAGCGCTGGGGACCAGTTGCGGGATGAGTTGGCCGGCCGGATCGAGGCCCCGGGAAGGCGCTGTAAGGAATGCGAGGCCTTCCTGTCCGAGCACACCTCGATCACACTGTCCTGCGAGCACTGCCACCAGGACATTCCCTGGTCGGGATACGAGCAGTTGATGTGCGAGTTGGGTACCTTCAAGAAGCCCAGCAAGTGTGCGTCCTGTGTGGAGCAACTGCTGGCCCTGGGCCGGACCCGCGAACCCGAACGGCTTGAGCATCATCTCATCATCCGGGTGCCCAGCGCCGGACGCTGGCATGAGGACGAGTTGATCAGGGAACGGCCGTCGCGGATGGGCCATGAGATCCTGGAGCGGTTGGAGAGGGCCGCGGTACGCATTGTCTGCATCGGCGACGAGTTGACCTACTCGCTGGACGATGAGGAGCTGAGTTGGCCGGCCCTCCTGCAGCAGCGTCTGGGTGAGCAGTATGGTGCGGACCAGGTGGCCGTGCTCAACGCGGGGATCGCGTTCTGCACCACCGCTCAGGGCGTGGTGCGTTTTCCGCGCGACGTCGTGCCGTTCCAACCGCACCTGGTGCTTTTCTCGTTCTCACTGGCCGACGCCAGGCTCTACCACCACCGTGAGGACCAGGCCTGGCGCGCCGAGCTCTCCACCGAGGAGATGATGGCTGCGTTCGAGCGTTTTGCGGAGTGTCTGAAACGCCTGTCCGGAAAGGCGTTGTACTGGACGCCGAACCCGATCTTCCCGACCGAGGAAGGCAGCGGCGAAGCGATGCGGCCCTCGGAGACTCGTGGGCACGGCGCCTGGGCCAATGCGCAGATCGCCGCGCTGGATCAGACCTTGCGTGTCGCGCACCAATGCTGCAGCCGGTACGCCATTCCCGTGTTTGACGTGCGCGCTCGTTTCGAGGTGAATGGTGCCAAAAGTGCGCGCAAGTGGATGGGTAACTGGTACCAGCACAACGAGGTCGGAGCTCGGAACATCGCCACCTGGTTTGCCGAGCACATCTCGCGTGAGGGTCTGATCCCGTCTCCTGGCGCCGCGCGGCCGACGTGAAGGTTCGGCCAGGCCGGTCCGTTCGGGACAACGCGTTGCGGTGTAATCCGTGGCGCTGAGGGGTTGTAACCACAGGGTTCAACCGATACATTTTAAGATAGTCGTGTGGCCATTCGGGTAAGCCGAACGAAGGACGAGGGTGAACAAGCATGAGTAAGAGAGTCTGCTCGGTCGTGCTGGCGGCAGTGCTTGTGGTGGCGGGTCTGACGGGTTGCTCCCGCAAGCCCAAGCTGGACCTGAGCGGGTTGCGGAACCCGCCGGGTGGCGGTGGCGAAGGGGTCGCGGGTGCGTTCAATCCGCTTGATGGTGCCGGCGGTGATGGCGCGGGGGCCTTTGGGGCTGGTGCTGGTGGAGCTGGCGCTGACGGCAAGTGGGCCGGCATGGATTCGCCCTTGGGCGGTGGCGGCGGCGCCGGCACCAACATCAACGCCATCAACGAGCCGTGGGCGCAGGTGGTCGTGTATTTCGGTTTTGACAGTGCCGCTCTGGACAATGCGGAGATGCCCAAGCTTGAAGCGCTGGCCGGTCACCTACGTGAGCACGCCGACTACATCGCTGTGGTCGAGGGTCACTGCGACGACCGTGGCAGCGACGAGTATAACCGTGCCTTGGGTGAGAATCGTGCCCTGGTGGTGCGCGATCACCTGATCAGCCTCGGCATCGAGGCCGGGCGTCTGGAGACGGTGAGCTATGGCGAAGAGCGTCCGGCGGTGGCAGGCGCCACCGGCGAGACGCAACACGCCAAGAATCGTCGGGCGCAGTTTGTCGTCGGCACGCGGAAGTAACCCGCTTGCTGGACGTGTGTGCTGCAGTCATCCGCCGGGGAACACTTTTTCTCCTCGCCACGCGGCCCCCAGGGAGCCGGTTGGCTGGGAAGTGGGAGTTCCCCGGCGGCAAAGTTTTAGCGGGTGAGAGTCTGGCCGACTGCATTCGGCGCGAGCTTGCCGAGGAGCTTGGGTTGGAGGTTCTCGCCGCGGTGCTGGCGGACACGGTCGAGCAGGTTGACCCACCTCCGGCCCTCTGCCTGCACTTCATGGAGTGTCGCGTGGCTCCTGAAGCCGTGCCCATCGGCCGCGAGGGTCAGCAGGTGCGGTGGTTCACCATCGCCGAGTTGGGTGGGTTGGACCTGCTCCCTGCCGACCGTGTTTTCGTCCAGCGTCTGACCGCAGTACCCGCAGCGTCAGCTTCAGTTGGGCCGCCAGCGTTCCGACGTACCACCGAGTAGTCGCGACGGCCGCGGTTTCTGTGGACGCCGCTAGCGGCCGTCGCCAGGTTGGGGGTAGTGCCGGCAGCCCCCGAGAACAGTATGGCACCCGCCGTCGGTCATAACATCGCGCACTTCCTGCCCGAGTGGGCGCTGGCGTCTCCGTCACGGTCGGCGCTACAGGTCCCGTGCCGCCGCGGTGGGACCGGTAGCAGCGCGTGGACGGGGTGGACCTTTGCTGAACTCGATGCGGCCTGCGACCGGCAGGCCCACGCCCTGCGTCGGCTTGGCGTTGGGCGGGGTATGCTGACGCTGCTGATGGTCAAGCCGGGGTTGTCGTTCTACGCGCTGACCTTCGCGCTCTTCAAGATCGGCGCCGTTCCCGTCTTCATCGATCCCGGCATGGGCTGGCTGAGTTTCATGGGCTGCGTGCGGCAGTCGGCTCCGGAGGCCTTCCTGGGAATCCCTGCCGCGCATGTTCTGCGGGTGCTGTTTCCAGCGCGTTTCCGCAGCGTTCGGCTCAAGGCCGTCCTGGGGCGTCTGCCGTTTCCGGGGGCCACGCGGCTCGCTGCCGACGACGGAGCGCTAGCGGAGGCCTTCCCGACCGCGGCCGTGGAGCCCGAGGCGCCCGCCGCCGTGCTCTTCACCACCGGCAGTACCGGACCGGCGAAGGGCGTGGCCTACACCCACCGCATCTTCGTCACTCAGGTCGAGCTGTTGCGGCGCGAGTATGGGATCGGTCCCGGCGACGTCGACCTGCCCTGTTTTCCTCTCTTCGGCTTGTTCAGCACGGCGCTTGGGGCCACGGCGGTCATTCCCGACATGGACCCATCGCGGCCAGCGCAGGTCGATCCGCGGCGCATCGTCGAGCCGGTCTTGCAGCATGGCGTAACCTACTCCTTTGGCTCGCCGTCGCTGTGGGCTCGGGTTGGGCGCGACTGTGCTCAGCGCGGGCAACGTCTGCCGACCCTGAAGCGGGTGATCATGGCCGGCGCGCCGGTGCCGGCGGCGGTGCATGCGACGCTGCTGGAGCAGGTGTTGCCGCCGGGGGCGCAGACCTACACTCCCTACGGGGCCACGGAAGCGCTGCCGGTCACGACCTTCAGCGGTCGCGAGATGCTGGCCGAGACCGCCGCCGCGACGCGTCAGGGCGCGGGCATGTGCGTCGGCCGGCCGCTGGCGGAGAACACCGTGCGCATTATCCGCATCTCCGACGAAGCACTGGCGCACTGGCGGGAGGAATGGGTGTTGCCGGCGGGTCAGATTGGCGAGGTGGTGGTCAAGGGCCCGGTGGTGACAGCGCAATACCACCGGTTGCCGGAGGCGACACGACGCGCCAAGATTGCAGATGGCGATACGGTCTGGCACCGGATGGGTGACGTGGGTTACCTCGATGAACGCGGCCGGCTCTGGTTCTGCGGTCGCCTGGCGCACCGTGTGCAGACCGCGCATGGCACCTTGTACAGCGTCCGTTGCGAGGCGGTCTTCAACGCGGTTGGGGGGGTGCGCCGTTCGGCCCTCGTGGGGGTTGGCCCCGACCGTACGAACCAGCGTCCAATCATGGTCATCGAGCCGGAAGCCGGGGCTTTCCCGAGCACGGGCCGCCGACGGGAGGCGTTCGCGACGCGCTTGCTGAGCGCGGGGGCGGCAAACGACCTGACCCGCACCATTCGGAGTGTGCTCTTCCACCGGGCTTTCCCGGTCGACATCCGGCACAACGCGAAGATCCGCCGCGAGGTGCTGGCGCAGTGGGCGCAGCGCCGACTAGGCCCCTGAGCATGGACCGCACCGCCAGCACAGCGCCCGTCGCGTCGGAGGTCGGACCGGTGGCGGTCCTGGGCTGGCTGGCCTCCAGCGGCCGGCCCGCATCCGCGCGGTTGGTCGAGATCGCGGCGGTGGTGCTCACGGAGGGTGCCGTGAGCCGGCGCTTCAGCGAGCTTATCGGTCCGGAGTCCGAGCTTTCCCCGGCCGTAGCGCGCGCGAGCGGCATCACCGCGGCCATGCTCGTGTCTGCCCGCCCGGCGGCCGCCGTCCTCGGGGATCTGCTGGCCTTCCTGCCGCCGGGGGCGCCGTGTGTAACGCACCACGCCGCCGGCCTGGTGGCGGCGTTGCGGCGCTACCCTTTCGACCGGGTCCTGATCGACACGCTCAGTCTGGCCGGTGTGTGTTTCCCCGAGCAGCCCAGTCACGCGCTGGAGGCCCTGCAGCAGGCCCTGGGGTTGCCGGTTGCGTACGCTGGCCGTGCGGGTTCTCGCGCCGAGGTGACTGCCCATCTATGGCTACGCCTGCAGGCCGCGGTGTCGGACTTGCCACAGCCGCTGCTGCAGGGTCTGGCCCGACTGCTGCGCGGGCTCCGGCAGGACCCCTTGCGGGAGCTTTTTCGAGCTGCGGCCGAGAGGGCGGCGGCGGACTCCCGTTCCCTGGCCGAACTTTTTGTCGACCGGTCCTTGCCGCGGCGGCCGGCGCCACCGGCGGAGGCGCCGGTGCGCACCCTCGATGCGGACGCCGTGAGCGCGCTGCTGGACCCTGAGGGACCCTTGGCTGCCGGGGTGGGGCAGTACGAGTATCGGGATGAGCAGGTGCGGATGGCGCGCGCGGTGGTAGAGGCTTTCAACACCAAGCACCACTTGCTGGTGGAGGCGGGCACGGGGGTGGGCAAGAGCGTGGCCTACCTGGTTCCGGCCATCCTTTGGGCCGTCATCAATGAATCCCCAGTCGTCGTCAGTACCAACACCAAGAACCTGCAGTCGCAACTGTTGGAGAAGGATCTGCCCGTGCTGGTGCGGGCGTTGCAGGCGGATGTCCGTTACGCGATGATCAAGGGGCGGCGCAACTACCTCTGCCTGCGCCGGGTACACTACCTCCTGAGCCATGCGGACACAGAGCTTGAGCGGGCTGATCGTCTGCCTTTGGCGAGCGTCCTGGTCTGGGCGGCGCGCACGGCGAGCGGTGACATCACCGAGAGTATCGTGGGTGATCGGCCGCACCTGCGCGAGCTGGCGGCGCGGGTCACCTCGGTCGCCGAGGAGTGCCGCGACGCAGAGTGCGAGCACCGTCGGCGCTGCTTCCTGCAACGGGCGCGGCGCCTGGCTTTGACCGCCGACATCGTCGTGGCCAACCATGCCGTGGTGTTCAGCGAGATGTCCAACCCGTTAGCGAGTCCCGTGCTGCCGCCGCATCGGCAACTGATTCTCGACGAGGCGCACAACCTGGAAGACGCCGTGACCAGCGCCATGTCGCGTGAGGTCAGCCTGCGTCGGGCGCGCGCGCTGCTTACGCGGCTGTTTCGGGGTGGGCCGCGCCGGCGGAGTCGTGGCCTGCTGCCGTCTCTGCAGCGCGAGGTGTCCAGAGCTCGTCGGTTGCCGGTTGAGTTGCGTGCCGAGGTGCTCGCCGTGGTCGCGACGGCAGTGCGGGCCATTCAGGTCGCCGAGGCGGAGTTGCAGCCCTTCTTCCAGGCGCTTGCGGCACTGCTGCGCAACCGGGGTGAGGCGCCGGTCCGGCGCCTTGACCCGGCCGACCGAACGCCGTCGGCAGCGTGGGATGTGGTCGACGCGGCGCGGTTGCGCCTGGGCGACACCCTGACTCAGGTGGCACGCCAGGCGACGGCGTTGGCCGACTGCCTGGTTCGCCTGGGGGACCCCGCGCCGGCCGCGCTGGCCGAGTTTGATCGCGAGTTGCGGGCCGCGGCGCTGTGGCTGGGGGAGTTTGGCCGCGACCTGGAGGCGGTTCTTGGGGCCTTGGATCCGGGCTGGGTATGCTGGATCGAGTCTGCTCCTCCCGCTCTTGGTGGCGCCCAGGCCTGGGGGGCGCCGATCGAGGTCGGTCCGCTGCTGCAAGAACGCCTCTACAGCGTCCGCGACAGCATCGTCTTCACGTCCGCCACTCTGACCGTGCATGGCGGCACGGAGTTTGTCCGCCAGCGTCTGGGCATCGGTCTGGCCGAGCCCGAACGCGTCGATAGTCTGACCCTGGGCACGGTCTTCGACTATGCCCGCCAGTGCCAGGTGCTGGTTCCGACCTTCCTGCCGGAGCCTGATGAACCCGGTCGTGACTTTGCCGCCGAGTTGTCGGGCTTCCTGTCGGACCTGTTCCGGCAGACCGGCGGGCGGGGGCTGGTGCTCTTCACCAGTCACGAGACGCTGCAGCGCTGCTCCGGGTGGTTGCGCGGCCATCTGGCTGGAGCGGGGATCCAGGTGCTGTCGCAGGGCCTCTCAGGCTCGCGCGAGAGCATGTTGCGACGGCTCAAGGCGGACCCGTCCACGGTGCTGCTCGGGGCCCAGTCGTTCTGGGAAGGGGTGGATGTGGTGGGCGAGAACCTCTCGTGCCTGGTACTGGCTCGCCTGCCGTTCGCCGTACATACCGATCCCGTCGTTGCCGCCCGTTGCGAAGCCATTGAGGCCAAGGGGGGAAACGCCTTCATGCAGTACAGTCTCCCGGGCGCCGTGATCCGCTTCCGGCAAGGCTTCGGGAGGCTGATCCGCCACCGGAGCGACCGTGGCGTCGTCATTATCGCTGACCGCCGCATCGTCTCGAAGCGCTATGGAGAGTGGTTTCGGGCCAGCCTACCGGTCCGCGTTGACAGCTATGCCGATCCCGAGGCGCTGCTGGCGGCCGTGCGGGGCTTCCTGGATGGCTGAGGGGAGGCCTGGCACCGGAAGCAAACAGCAACGCCCGGCCGGGCGGCCGGGCATTGGTATCCTGCGTATTCACGGCGAGAAGTGGCGCTACTTGGCGCCTGCGGCAGCCGGGGCGGCCGGGCTCGCGGCGCCGGCACTGCATGAGCCGCCGCTGGCGCTGCTGGAACAGGCGCCGCCTACACCTGACGGGCAGGAAGCGCCGCCCATTCCGCACCCCGACATGACGGCCGCGGGGACAGGGGCAAACTTCCACTGGAAGTCGCCGTCCTCATTGACGGCCTGGTAGGCGCCGAGGGTGTTCTGGGCGGTGGTCGTAACCAGCACACTGACCTGCTGGTTCATCTTCGTCAACTCAGCCGTGACTTTGTTGAGGGTGGTCACCATGAAGACGCCGAGGATGACGATCAGGATGACCCCGAGCGCTTGCGCCGACTTCATCGAGTCTCCACCGCTCTGCGGAGCTGCCTTCACTACGCCTGCCATGGTGTCGCCCTTTCGTTAACCACGCCGACCGCTGTAGCCCTGCCGACGGAAAACGCACACATCGGCTGCGTACGCCCTTACTTAATCGGCGGATGACCGTTGTTTCAAGCTGTCGGCGGGGGAAAACGCGAATTGGGGACACGGGGTAAAGCGAACGCCCGGCCGCGGTGGCCGGGCGTTGACGATAGGAGCCTAGGCGATCACTTGCTCTTCGGTGCCGCACCGGTGCCCATGCTGCCGCTCATGGGGCCGCTCATGCCGCCCGGGGCCATTTCCATCATCGGGACGGGGGCGAACTTCCACTGGAGCTTGCCGTCCTCGTTGACGGCCTGGTAGCCGCCGAGGGTGTTCTGGGCGGTGGTCGTGACCAGCACGTCGATCTGCTGGTTCATCTTGATCAGTTCGGCTTTGACCTTGTTGAGCGAGGTCACCATGAAGATGCCCAGGATGACGATCAATATCACCCCGAGAGCCTGCACTGTCTTCATCGAGTCGCCGCCGCCGCACTGGGAGCCCTTCGCTTCGTCCGCCATGATCTCGCCCTTTCTCTGCTCACTTGACCCGTTGAGTCCCTTACCGACGGCACGCTGCACGTCGGCTCCGTTGAGCTACATGTATAACCGGTATGCGCAACGGTTGCAAGTGCTCGCCCCGCAAAAAGGCGTAAGCCGGCACGGCCGAGGCTGCCGAAAGCAGGCCACCCGGGTTGGCAGGCGCGCGTGCGGCGGTCCACATTGAGGGGCGTCGGCGGATGACGCCACGGGATTGCCGCCCACCTTCCACGGAGTTCCGACTATGCTTCAAGATCTGCTCAAGGCCGTCTCTCTCGAGCGCCTGCGTCGCGACCTCTTTCATCTGGCGGGGAGTCCGCTGCCCTTTCGCAAGGTGAACTACACCCGGCCGGGCCAGAGCCTCGCGTCGCTGGATGAGGCTGATGCCTATCTGCAAGCGCAGTTGCAGGGCGCTGGTTGGGAGGTCAGACGGACCCCGTACCGCGTGCAGCCCTTCCGCTGTGACTGCACCAAGCCACTGCATCATTGGTACTCGGCACCGGCCCCCGAGGATCCCTGGTACGAGGCCTGCAACCTGGAGGCTGAGAAGCCGGGGAGTGCATCTCCGGACGAGATCATCCAGCTCATCGCCCACAAGGATTCGATGAGCTGGATCGACTCCCCCGGGGCCCACGACAACGGTGTCGGCACCGTGGCCAATCTCGAACTCGCGCGCATTCTCGCCGCCTGCCCGACCCAGCGGACGATCCGCATCCTCCTCTGCAATGAGGAACACACGCCCTGGACCAGCCGCTTCGCCGCCGAGGCGGCCGCTGCCCGCGGTGACCGCATCATCGCCGTCCTGAACCTGGATTCGCTGGACGGCAAGTCGGACGCCGACATGGCGGCCGGCCGACTGACCCATGTGGTCGGCTACAGTACCGACGAGGGCCGGCCGCTCGCCCAGCTCGTGGAACGCTGTAACCGCAGCCACGGCATTGGCCTGGAGGTCAGCGTAGCCTACAAGCAACACATCAACGACGACGATGGGATGTTCATCAATGCTGGCTTCCGTACCACCGTGATGAACCTGGGTTCCTGGCCCTATGCCGATGCCGAGTACCATCTTCCGGGCGACCGTCCGGAGCGGGTGAATCTCGAGAACCTCAAACGCAGTACCCAACTAATCCTCGCCGCGGTGCTGGAACTCGACGCGCAGGGGTGTGGCGCGCTGACGGCGTAGCACAGTCGGGCGGTAGTCCTGGGCTCTGGCGGCTTGACCGGCGTAAGGCGGTTGCCGGCGATGGACAAGGCCGGCGGGGTGGACCATGTTAGGGCTGCTGAGGCGCCGGCGTCCGGTCCGGCGGGTTTGGTTGCAGCCGCACCGCATCACGAAGGAGTTGCTCGATGAAACCCATTGCACTGCAGTTGTACACGCTCCGGGACGCCGCCGCGGCGGACGTCGTCGGTGTCCTCAAGAAGGTGGCCGCTTTGGGCTACGCGGGGGTCGAACCGGCCGGCTTCCATGGTCTCTCTCCGGCCGAGTTCCGGAGGATTGTCGAGGACCTCGGCATGAAGATCTGCTCGAGCCACGGGCCGGGCGCCAACCCAGACAATCTGCAGGAGGTCATTGACGCGGCGGGCATCCTCGGCATCGACCTGGCCTGCTGTGGCTACGGTCCAGCGCAGTTCGACACCCGCGAGCACATTCGCCAGACCGCCGAGATGGTCGCCGGGATGGCCGAGAAGCTGCAGCGCGCTGGGATCACTCTCTTCCAGCACAACCACTACTGGGAGTTCGCCCCGGTCGAGGGGCGTCTGGCGTACGACTGGTACACCCAGGACTGCGGGCCCTACGTGGCCTTCGAGATGGACGCCTATTGGTCTGCCAACCACGGCGCCAACGACCCGGCCGCGATGACGAAGAAGTTTGCCGACCGTATCCCCTTGCTGCACGTCAAGGACGGGCCGCTGCAGAAGGACAAGGCCATGATGCCACTGGGCACGGGTAAGATGGACATCCCGGCAGTGATCAAGGCCTGCAATGAGAAGGTGCTGCGCTGGGTGATCGTCGAGCTCGATCACTGTGACATCGACATGTTCGACGCCGTAGCGCAGAGCTACACGTACCTCACGAAGAACGGCCTGGCAAAGGGCCGCAAGTAAGCCCATACGGCGGCGTCCCCGGCAGGACCGGCCGTCCGCAGGACCCGACGACCGTTTGTCTTGCCTGGCGAGAGTGCGGATGGATCTCCAGGATGCCTGGCCTGGCCGCTGCCGGGGCGCGGTTTCACTTAGTTTCGGCGACGGCAACCATCCCTACAACATCGACCTGCACTGCCTAAGCAGCCCCTCGGCGCAGGCCATGGAGCCGGCGGAGCTGATCGGCCTGGTCGAGTTGGCCGCGCGGCGCCGCGCCCTGTGATCGGCTGTGACCGCTGTCCTAGGCCGGACTCGGGACGCTCGGCCGGGTAGCCTTGGGCTGCCAGCCAGGCGAGTACGGAGGCGGGCCCTCCTTGACCTCGAGGATCACCTCCGCTGGCGCAATGGGGACGTCGAACACGTCCTGGAGGGGGATCCGCAGATCGGGGAAGCTGGGGCTGGCGAGGGTGTCCGGCCGGCGGTAGAGCTTGTGGATCCGGTAGCCGCCGTGGTCGAGCAGTAGGACTTCGACGCCGGATGGGTAGGGGAGCACGAGCCAGTACTCCAGCACGCCGCAACGGGCGTACAATTCCATCTTCCGGCCCCGGTCATGGAGTTCGGAGGAGGGAGAGAGCACCTCAACCACCACTGTCGGCGGACCCTCGATGTGCGTGCCCCTGAGCTGTTTAGGGTCACAGACCACCAAGATATCAGGCTGCACCACGTCCAGATCCGAGAGCTTCACGTCCATGGGAGAGATGAGGGCCCGACAGGGCCTTCCGCGGAAGTACAGCGACATCTCGACGAAGAGCGCGCCGCAGACCAACTGGTGCCGGTCCGTCGGGCTGGGCGACATGGCAATCGGCTCCCCGCCGATCAGCTCCCAACGCTCCTCTCCCGGCCAGGACCGGTAGTCCTGCCAGGTATAGAGCCGTCCCTGCCGTGCCGCTTCCGCAGCCATCTCCGTCTCCTGCTGTCGTCCAGGGCGATCCGGGCTTGCGTGTCAGACTACTGTATTCCTCCCCTGCGGCAACTCAACCCCAGGGCTGGCCGTGGGTGCCGACCGCTGCGTCTCGGGTCCAGCCGCGGCCTCAGTACTGGCCGTAGGTGCGCGCCGTCTCGATCATCGCAAAGATGTTGGCGTCGGGGGTATCGCGGCCGCACTGATCGCCGGTGGAGAGGATGAAACCGCCGCCGGCAGCGGCGTCATCGATGGCCTGTTTCGAGGCCTTGATGACGTCTTCGGGGGTACCGCGCAGCATCACCTCCGTGGTGTGCAGGTTGCCCATCAGGCTGAGCTTGGTGCCGAACTCACGCTTGAGGCGGCGCAGGTCGCAGTCGCCCATCGGCGGGACCTCGAGCGGGTTGATGTTGTCCAGGTCCGTCTCTTCGGCGCTGATCTTGACCAGATCGTATTCCGGGCCGCAGCAGTGGATCTGGCTGGGCATGCCAGCCTTCCGGCAGACGCTGGTGATGTCCTTGAGGGTGGCGAGGGCGAGTTCGCGGAAGATCGGGGGCGGGTTGCTGATCATGAACCCCGAGATGCCGACCAGGATGTGGTCCATGTCGAGCTTGCACAGTCCTTCGGTGCGGCGCACCATGGCCTGACGTGTCTGCTCGCAGCGTTCGAGTACGGCTTTCCGGTTGTCGTAGTACTCGTACAGCGATTCCGGGGCCAGGCCCAGGCCGGGCAGCCAGACGCAGGCGCCGATGATCCCGCTCTCTCCCATCATTTCGCGGGCTTTGGCGAGGGCGGTGGTGCCCGGGTAGCTCGTTCGGGGCACGACGTCTTCCCACTGGATCGGGTCGGCTTCAGATAGGCCGACCTTGGCCAGTGCGACGCCCCCGGTGGGCGGGTTGTCCGGGTAGTAGACGGTGCCGGTCCTGGTCCAGTGCTGCCGGCCGTCAACCTCGGCATGGTGGCGGGTGACGATGAGTTCAGGCGTGCGTGCCACGATCGCTTCCCGCCAGGCGGGATGGCGGGCCGCCTCGGCGGCCTCGTAATCCAGCGTCACCGGGACGGAGGGCAACCAGCCATCGAAACCGAAGTGTTGAGCACAGTGGATATAGGCCTGCCAAAGCGGCGGGTCCTGCCAGAGATAGATGTCCCAGAACGGCTTGCCCGTCAGCCGGCAGGGGATCATGTTCGAGGTGTCGGGGGCTACCGGTACGCTGTCCGGTTGGCCGTTCTTCAGGGCGACCAGCATGCGTTCGCGCGAGGTCATGAAGGGCTCCGAGGTGAGTGAGGGATCCGTGCGCTGTTGTCGGTGCCATCGCAGTGCGTATCCTGTCTCGTTACGCCTACCGTACCCTGCTGATCCGTGGCCAGCAAGGGCGGCGCCAGGGAGGACGGCCGCGCCGGCCGGTTGACGGCGCGGCGGCAGACCGCTAGTCTAGGGCGCCCCGAGGCAATGCTCTGTGGAGGTGTCTATGGCCCGGATTCGTCTCGAGATACCTGAGGAACTGCCGTTCGCGACCGAGGTCATCTTGCGGGTGGGCGACATGAACTATGGCAACCACCTCGGCAACGATGCCTTGCTGGGTTTGCTCCATGAGGCCCGCCTGCAGTTTCTGGCGAGTCTGGGTTACAGCGAGATGGATCTCGGCGGGCATGCCTCCATCATGGCCGACGTGGCGATCGTCTACAAAGCCCAGGCCTTCCGCGGCGATTGCCTGCGGATCGCCGTGGGCACGGGCGACTTCACGGGGTCGGGCTTCGACGTGCTCTATCGCGTCAGCAACGTCGCGACCGGAGCCCTCGTCGCCCTGGCCAAGACGGGCCAGGTCCTCTTCGATTACGAGCGTGGTCGCCCGCTGCGGCTCGACGATGCCCTGCGCCTGCGCCTGAGTGGCGCCGCTGCACCCGTCCCGGCGTCGGCCATGCGCGAAAATGAGCGATGCTGATTGAATATGCGCGATTTAGGGTATATTTGGGGATCAGCCAGGGTAGCGGAGAGGCGACGGGACGGCTTTTTGACCAGTGAGGCTGCCGGCGATGGTTGGGCGGATGTTACCCACAGAGCGTGAGAGTCGCATCCTGGCGTTGCTGACCGGGACGCAGGGGCGTTCGGTGCATGAGTTGGCCGAGGCGCTGGCGGTGAGTATGGCCACGCTGCGTCGCGATCTGGCGGACATGGAGAGGCGGCATCTGCTGACGCGGGTGCATGGGGGGGCGACGCTGACTCCGGCGCGGCGCGTAGAGCCCTTATTTGCCGCCAAGGAGACGGAGAACCGTGAGGCGAAGGAGCGCATTGCGCGGGCGGCGCTAGCGCTGGTTGAGGAGCACGACACGATCTACCTGGACGGCGGTTCGACGGTGCTGATGTTGGCGCGCCTGCTACCGCCGCACCGGGACCTGACCGTCGTGACCAACTCGTTGATGGCGGCGTCGGCCTTGATGGAGGCTGGGCACCGCCTGATCCTGGTGGGGGGTGAGTACCGGGCGCTGGCGCGGACCCTGGTGGGGCCCTTGACGGCGCACGTGATCCGGGCGCTCAACGTTAATAGGGCGTTCATGGGTACCATCGGGCTGACGGTGGCTGAGGGCATGACCACCACCGACACCAACGAAGCCTTCACCAAAGAGCAGATCATGAAGCGCGCGACGCAGGTTATCCTGCTGGCCGACCACACGAAGATCGGCGTCCCGTCCTTCACGTGCAGCGGTCGTATCGAGGACATTGACACCCTGATCACGGATCAGATTGGCGACTCCTTCCGCGAGGCCCTTGAGGGGCACGGAGTCGAGGTCATTCTGGCGGGACCGTGAGGGCGCCGTCGCCGCGCCGGTCCGACAGGAACAGCCCCAGGCACAAGGAGACAGCAGAATGGCAACCCCGATGGTGATGCCGAAGGCGGGTAACTCGGTGGAAGAGTGCCTGCTGACCACGTGGCGTGTTAAGGCGGGAGACAGCGTCAAAGCCGGCGACATTTTGGCCGACATCGAGACGGATAAGGCGGCGTTCGAGATCGAATCGCCTGCCACGGGTACGGTCTTGGCGCTGTTCTGGAAGGCGGGGGATCTGGTGCCGGTGATGCAGACCCTGTGCGTGATCGGGGCCGCTGGCGAGGACGTGACGTCGTTCCGTCCGGACGGTGCGTCGGGGGCTGCAGCTCCCGCTCCCGTGGCCGCCCCGGTTGCCGAGGGTGTGGCCACTGCCGCCGCTGCTGCCACCGCGCCGGTGGTGGCCGTGGCCGCCGAGAATGGGCCCCTGAGTCCGCGGGCCCGCCGTTTCGTCAAAGAGCATCCGTTTGTGGTGCCGCCGATCCAGGGCAGTGGGGCTGGCGGTCGCATCGTGGAGCAGGATGTCATCGAGGCGTATCGGAGTGCGCCGCACCTCACCCCGGCCGCGGCCCGTCTGGCGGCGGAGGGCGTGGCTGTCCCGGCCGGGGGGACGGGTGTCAGCGGCTCGGTGCGCGTCCAGGACATGAGCAAACCCGCCGCTGCGTCGGCGCCTGTCGAAGCCGCCGTCACCGCCGCCCCGACGGCCGCCGTGCCCGCCGCCGTCCCGACGGCCCCGGCTGTGCCGGCGGGCGACACCGTGACCGAAGTCAAGCTCAGCAACATCCGCAAGATCATTGCCAAGCGCCTGCACGAGTCGCTCAGCGGCTTAGCGCAGTACACCCTCAACGCCGAGGCTGACGTCAGCGGCATTCTAGCGCTGCGTCAGCGCATCAAGGCCCAGGGTGAGGCGCTGGGCCTGGCCAATGTGAACATCGGCGACATGGTCATGTACGCCGCGGTCAAGGCGCTGCGGCAACACCCGGCTCTGAATGCGGAGTTTGACGGCACGGTGGTCCGGCAGCACAGCGCGGTCAACATGGGGTTCGCCTGCGATACGCCGCGTGGTCTGATGGTCCCGGTGGTGCCCGGCGCGCAGCGCCTGAGTCTGGCCGAGATGGCCGCCAAGGCCAAGGAGCTGGCCAAACAGGCGGCCGCGGGCAGCCTGAATCCCGACTTCCTACTGGGTGGCACCTTCACCGTCTCGAACCTGGGCGCCTTCGGCATCACCACCTTCACGCCGGTGATCAACGCCCCGCAGGTCGCGATCCTCGGGGTCGGCGCGACGGTGCTGCGGCCGGTTCGGGTTGGCGGCGCCATCGAGTACCGTGAGATGATACAGCTCAGCCTGACCCTGGATCACCGGGTGGTGGATGGCGCGCCGGGAGCGCGCTACCTGCAGACCCTGACCGCGATCCTGGAGAACTTCGAGCTGGTGTGTGTGGCGGGGTGAGGCGGGTCGGGCGGAGTGACCCGTCCGATCCGTCGGATCTGTCTGATCTTCTGGAGGTTGTTCATGTACGATCTTGCAGTCATCGGTGCGGGGCCGGGCGGCTACGAGGCGGCCGCCTATGCCGCGAAGCTCGGTAAGAAGGTGGTGCTCTTCGAGAAGGGCGAGGTGGGTGGGACCTGCCTGAATGTCGGCTGTATCCCGACCAAGACGCTGTTGCGCAGTGCCCGTGCCTACAGCGACTGTCGCGAGGCGGAGCGCTACGGCGTGACGGTCAGCGCTCCGGTCTTCAACATGCCGGCGGTGCAGGAGCGCCGCAAGCAGGTTGTGGCCACCCTGTGCAAGGGGGTCAGCGCCATGCTCAAGGGCGCCGGGGTCGAGGTGATCAAGGCGGAAGCGCGGCTGGCAGGTCGCGGCAAGGTGGTGGCCGGCGAGCGCGAGATCGAGGCGGCCAACATCCTGCTGGCCACCGGCAGTGTGCCGGCGGTGCCGCCGATCCCAGGGCTGCGCGAGTCCAAGACGGTGCTCGATTCCACGGGTATTCTGGAGGTGCAGCAGATCCCCGAGAGCCTGGTGGTCATCGGTGCCGGCGTCATCGGGCTTGAGTTTGCCTGCTTCTTCGCCGAGCTGGGCACCGCGGTCACCATGGTGGAGATGCTGGACCGCATTGCGCCGGTGCTCGATGAAGAGATCGGCAAGCGGCTGCATGCGGACCTGAAGAAGAAGAAGGTGGTCATTCAACTCTCGTGCCGGGTCACCCAGGTCGAGGGCAACACGGTTCACTATACCGACGCCGAGGGCAAGGCCCAGAGTGTCAGCGGCACGCAGGTGCTGAACGCGACCGGCCGGCAGCCCGTGCTCAAGGGGTTCGGGCTGGAGGAGGTGGGCGTGGAGGTGGAGCGTCGTGGCGTCCGCGTAGACGAATGCGGGCGCACCAATGTGCCCGGCATCTGGGCCTGCGGCGACTGCACCGGCCGCCTGCTGCTGGCCCACTCGGCCACCCGCGAGGGCATCGTGGCGGTCAATACCATGTTCGGTATCCCCGACCGCATGCGCTTCTCCGCCATCCCCAGCGTGATCTACACGCACCCCGAGGTGGCTCAGGTGGGCGCGACGGAGGAAGAGTTGAAGCGGCAGGGCATCGCCTACCGCAAGGCGGTCATGCCGATGGCCATTGCCGGGCGCTTCATCGTCGAGGAGGCCGGCAAGAGCGGCACGGTCAAGGTGCTGGTCAGCGAGCGCCACGGCCAGGTCCTCGGGGTCCACATGATCGGCGGTTGCTGCGGCGAGTTCATCGCCACGGCCGCGGCCATGGTGGAACTCGAGTTGTGCGTCGACGACGTCCGTCAGATCGTCTTCCCGCACCCGACCCTGAGCGAGGCCCTGAAGGAAACCGTGCTGCACGCCTGAGCCGCCGCCGGCGGCCGCCGGCAGCAACGCTTTGCGAACGGATCGTCTGTACCGTTAGAAACCACGAAAGGTGACGCCATGCCGAAGAAACTCGAGATCTTCCCCGAGGAACTGTTCAAGCCCGGACAGATTAAGTTCACCGCCATCCCCGTGTGTCAGTACCGCATGACCGTCGCCGAAGAGCGCAAGCTCTACTCCGTCGACGACTTCAAGACCATCTACCACGACATGGTGGTGCTGCGGACCTTTGAGAACATCATCGACGCCATCAAGAAGGTCGGCGAGTACCAGGGCGTGGCCTACAAGCATGCCGGCCCGGCGCACCTTTCCATCGGGCAGGAGGCCGCCGCCGTCGGCCAAGCCTGGGAACTGGATGCCGACGATGCCATCTTCGGCAGTCACCGCAGTCACAGCGAGATCTTGGCCAAGGGCCTGAGTGCGATCCGTAAGCTCGACGAGAAGGCCTTGCTGGGGATCATGAAGAGCTTCTTCGACGGCGCCGCGCTGGCCGTGGTCGAGAAGGGTTTCAGCGGCGACGTGAGGACCCTGGCCCGGCGCTTCCTCGTGTACGGGGCCTACGCCGAGATCTTTGCGCGCGTCACCGGCTTCAACAAGGGCTGGGGCGGCTCCATGCACGCCTTCTTCACCCCTTTCGGCGTGTTCCCCAACAACGCCATTGTCGGCGGCAGCGGTTCGGTTGCCCCCGGTGCGGCCCTGTTCAAGCGCGTCAACCGTAAGAAGGGCGTCGTGGTCTGCAACATCGGCGATGCCTCGTTCGGCTGCGGGCCGGTGTGGGAAGGCCTTTCGTTTGCGAGCATGGACCAGTATCGCACCTTGTGGGACCAGGCCTTGGGCGGCGGCCTGCCGCTGATCGTCAACTGCATGGACAACCAGTACGGCATGGGTGGCCAGACCTGCGGGGAGACCATGGGCTACAAGTTCCTGGCCCGCATCGGCGCTGGGGTGAACCCCGAGCAGATGCACTCCGAGCGCGTGAATGGCTACAACCCGTTGGCGGTGGCCGATGCCATGCGCCGCAAGAAACAGGTCCTGGCTGAGGGGCGCGGGCCGGTGCTGCTGGACACGGTGACCTACCGGGTGGCCGGCCACAGCCCCTCGGACGCCTCCAGTTATCGCTCGCTGGAGGAGATTCAGCGCTTCGTCGACGCCGATGCGATCCCGACCTTCCGCCAGCGCCTGGTCAAGGCCAATGTCGTCAGCGAGGCGGAGATGGAGGCCATCAAGGCCGAGACCGAAGCCTTTGTCTTCGAGCAGTTCAAGCTGGCCATTGACCCCGCCATCAGCCCCTACGAGACCATGGAATCGCCCTTCATCGAGACCGTTACCTTCTCCAACCGCAAGGTCGAGAAGTTCGATGACCGGGCGCCGGAGTTCCTGCAGCCGGTCGAAGAGAATGAACAGGTCAAGCGCATCCAGAAGAAGGAGCGCTTCGCCCTCGACCCCAAGACCGGCAAGCCCTTTGCGGAGATGAAGCAATACAATGTCCGCGACGCCGTCTTCGAGGCGATGGTACACCGCTTCAGCATTGACCCGACCATGGTGGCCTTCGGCGAAGAGAATCGCGACTGGGGTGGGGCTTTCGCCTGCTACCGTGGGCTGACCGAGCTGCTGCCCTACCACCGGCTGTTCAACAGCCCGATCAGCGAAGCGGCGATCGTCGGTGCGGCGGTGGGCTATGCGCTGAGCGGCGGGCGCGTCGTCGCCGAGTTGATGTACTGCGATTTCCTTGGCCGCGCCGGTGATGAGGTCTTCAACCAGCTCTCCAAGTGGCAGGCGATGAGCGGCGGCGTGCTCAAGATGCCGGTGGTGCTGCGCATCTCGGTGGGCTTCAAGTACGGCGCCCAGCACTCGCAGGACTGGTCGGCGCTGGTGAATCACATCCCGGGGCTGAAGGTGGTCTATCCGGTCACGCCGTACGACACCAAGGGCCTGCTCAACGCTGCTCTGGCGGGCTCGGATCCGGTCATCTTCCTGGAGAGTCAGACGGTCTACGGCAAGGGCGAGTTGTTCCACGAAGGCGGGGTTCCGGCAGGCTACTACGAGATCGAGATGGGCGACCCGGACGTGAAGAAGGTGGGGAAGGACGTGACCATCGTCACTCTCGGGCCGGTCCTCTATCGCGCTCTCGACGCCGTGAAGTTGCTGGCGGAACACGGCGTGGATGCCGAGGTCATCGATCTGCGCAGCGTCAACCCGCTGAACTACGACAAGCTGGTGGCCAGCGTCAAGAAGACCGGTAAGGTGCTGCTGATTTCCGATGCGGTCGAGCGCGGCAATGTGATGCACAACGTCGCCGCGAATCTGACGCAGTTGGCCTTTGACGACCTCGATGCGCCGCCTGCGGTCATCGGCTCGCGCAACTGGGTGTGTCCGGCCGCCGAGTTGGAGGAGAAGTACTTCCCGCAACCGGTGTGGATCCTGGATGCCATCCACGAGCGCCTCATGCCGCTGCCGGGGTACACGCCCACGACCAATCGTACGCCCGGCGAGTTGGCGCGCTGGTGCCGGCTCGGGGTCTGAGCCTAGCGTGCGACCCCGGTGCCACGGGCGTGGTGCCGGGGTTGCGGTCGGAGGTGGCCGATGGCCAGGAAACACGCCCTGTGGGTTACGGTCATCAGCCTCGCTGCGGCCCTCGGGACCATGGCTGGCGAGTCCGCGGTCTCGGTGACGCCGCTGGCAGACCGGGTGGTGGTGCGGCTGGATGGGCAGTTGTTCACGGAGTACGTCTTTGCCGGTACGCCGCGGCCCTACTGCTACCCGCTGTTGGGCCCCGGCGGGGTGCCGTTGACGCGCAGTTACCCGATGGCGGATGTGCCCGGCGAGGAGCACGACCATCCGCACCACCGCTCGCTCTGGTTCACGCACGGCCAGGTCAACGGTACCGACTTCTGGACGGAAGCCCCCGGCCATGGCCGCATCGTCCATGACCGGTTTCTTGAGCTCGCTTCCGGCGCCGCCGGCGGCGTCATTCGCAGCGCCAACCGCTGGCTCACCGCGGCCGGCGCCGAGGTCTGCAGCGACGAGCGCACGCTGCGCTTCTACGGTGGCAGCGCGGAGCGCCGGCAGATCGACGTGGAGATCACGCTCAAGGCCGGCGGCAGCGCGGTCGTCCTGGGGGATACCAAGGAAGGCAGCATGGCGTTGCGCCTGAACGAGCAGATGCGCGTCGTTCAGCCCCAAGGAAAACCCGGCGCGGGCCACATTCTCGACAGCGCGGGCCGCGTCGATGGCGCCGCCTGGGGCAAGCGGGCGGCCTGGTGTGCCTACAGCGGACCCGTTGACGGGAAGACCTTCACCGTGGCCATGTTCGACCATCCGCAGAACCCGCGCTACCCGACCTGGTGGCATGTGCGTGACTACGGCCTGTTTGCCGCCAATCCCTTTGGGCAGCATGACTTCGAGGGAGCGCCAGCGCGGGCGGGCGACCTGACCGTCCCGACTGGCGGGCAGATCACCTTCCGCTACCGCGTGTTGCTGCTGGTTGGGGGCAGCGTCCCCGCCGCCCTGGGAGCGGAGTTCGCGCGTTGGGCCACGCCGGTCGGGGCAGGGCAGTGAGGGGCTCCTCCTGGGACCACCGCCCGTCGGGTCGGCTCTGGCTGGCCGGGCGCCGCGGCCCTGGGACCACCGCCCGTCGGGTCGGCTTTGGCTGGCCGGGCGCCGCGGCCGTCACACTCTTCCGTGCCGCACTGGTGGGCTCCTGCGGGGGCACTATGTTAGGCGCGCTATCTGTGCCTGAACGGAGCGGGGCATGACTATACGCGCTGTCGCCTTGGGCCTGCTCGGGGCGGCGTTCATCTGCGGCTACACTTACTTCAACGATGGTGTGCTGCGCCAGACCATGTTCGTGGGCAACCACATGCCGACGAGCGTCTACGGCGGCTTGCTGGTGGTGCTGTTCCTGGTCAACCCGCTGTTGCGTTGGCTGGGGCGGTTGAGCGCGGATCGCTGGTCGTGGTTCCGGCCCTTCAGCGCCCGTGAGCTGGTGGTGGTGGTGGCGCTGGCGCTGCCGGCCTGCTGCGTGCCCTACTCGAGCATGTTGCGCATCCTGCCCAAGGCGGCGATGCTGCCGCACCACTACGCCAAGACCCAGCCGGGTTGGTCCTGGAAGGACGCTGCCGGCCAGTCGCACAACGCCATCGACTACGTGCCGAAGCGCATGCTGGCAGATCCGACCGCGGACGACGGCAACGCCTTGATCGGTTTCGTGCAGGGGCTCCGTCTGGGCGGCCAGCCGATCTCGCTGCGCGACGTGCCCTGGCACGCCTGGCGTTCCACGCTGCTCTTCTGGCTGCCGCTGTTCGGTATCCTGTGGGTTGCGCTCACGGGGCTGTCGCTGGTCCTGCATCGGCAATGGAGCCAGCATGAGCATCTACCGTACCCGCTGGTGCAGTTCACCCAGGCCATGTTGCCCGCGGCGGATGGCTCGCCGAGTCCGGTCTTCCGCCGGCGCAGTTTCTGGATCGCCATGACCCTGGTGGTGGTCTGTCACCTCAATAACTACCTCTGTGTCTACTACCCCGAGACCCTGGTCGAGATCCGGCGCTCTTTCCCCTTTTGGTCCCTGGCTGAGCTGTTCCCGACCTTCATGCGTGGCGGCGGGTGGACCCTGATCAGTCCACAGTTCTACTTCAGTGCCGTCGCCATCGCCTATCTGCTCGCCACCGACGTCTCGCTGGCCGTGGGGCTGGGGCCCTTCGTGTTCAAGTACGTCGCCGGCATCCTGGCCGGCTACGGCATCTCCGTCGAGGGCGGGACGCGCTTCTCGCCGCGCATCGAACAAGGCCTGGTCTATGGCGGCTATATCGGCTTCTTCGGCGCCATGCTCTACACCGGTCGGCACTTCTACGGGCATGTGCTCAAGCGGGCCTGCGGGCGAGCCTCGACGGAGGAGGTCGGCAGCAGCGCCGTGTGGGGCATGCGCGTGTTCCTGCTCGGCTTCGCCGTGTTTGTCGGTGAAATCGCCCTGCTGGGGCTGGATTGGCAACTGGCGCTGCTCTACGGAGTGCTGACCATCGTGATCTTCACCGTGATGGGCCGCATCATTGCCGAAACCGGCCTCTTCTTCATTGCGCCCTACCTTTACCCCTGCGTCTTCATCCTTGGCCTGGTCGGCGACCAGTCGCTCGGACCGCGGGCGCTGATGATCATGTTCATCCTCACCTGTATGCTCCTGATCGACCCGCGGGAGACCTTTATGCCCTACATGGTAAATACCGTCAAGCTCATCGATGACGGGCGGCTGAAGCTCGGCCGCACCACCGTGCTCGCCCTCGCCGCGGTCTTTGTCGGGCTGGTTGTGGCGGTTCCGATGACCCTCTACTTCGCCTACGATCGCGGGGTCAACTGGGAGGACGGCTTTGGCACGCAGATGGTGCCGGTGTGGGCCGCGGAGGGCGCGGTGCGGGCCCGCACCCGCCTGCTGGCCCAGGACACGCTGGTGCAGGCGGAAACGGTGCACGGGTGGGCGCGTTTTGCCGACATGAACCCCGACCACTACTTCCTGATCTCGTTCGGCATCGCCATGGCGGGGGTTGTCCTGTTCACCGCGGGGCGTCTGCGCTTCGCGCATTGGCCCCTGCATCCGGTCCTCTTCCTGGTCTGGCCGGGGTACGCCGGCTACATGATGGCCTGGTCCTTCCTGGGCGGGTGTTTTCTGAAGACCATGGTGACCCGTTACGGGGGCGTGCAGGCCTACCAGAAGCTCAAGCCCCTGATGTTCGGCCTGATCGCCGGCGATGTCCTGGCGGGGTTGCTGGTGATCATTATGGGACTGATTTACAACCTGTACACCGGCAACCTGCCCAGAACCTACTGGGTCCTGCCGGGCTGAGGCGATGTCGCCAAGCCGCCCAACGCCAGCGGTATGCGTCAGAACGGGTGAGGCTTCCCGACACGTTGACACGATGACCCTGGCGGCCTATGGTTTGCCGGCGGCTGTGAGGCGTTGCAGTGGAGAGTGCGGGCATGCTCAAGACACTGACTGTGGTTGAGTTCATGGCCCGTTTCGCCGAGGTCATGGTCAGCAGCGTCTCGTTCTGGGAGATCTCCCTCTCGTTCGATGGCGTACGCCGGACCGCGGCGCGGCTTGTCCTGGCGCTGCTTGTGCTCGGCGGGGTGCCCCAGCCGCTGGCTGCGGCGCCGCCCTTGTCTGCCGCTGCCCGCACAGCGGTCGAGGCGGACTGGGAGCGCGAGGAGTCGGTGCGTGGCTGTCCGGCCGGGTCCGCGGAGTCCATCGCCGGCCTGCTGGGTCGCGGTCGGCGGCTGCTGGCTGAGCGGGGGCGCACGGACGGCGAGGAGGCGGTTCGTGCCTGCCGTGAACGACTGGACGCCATCGAGGTCCGTACCCGTGAGCTATACGCCAGCCTGCCCAGGCCGGATCCCGCGGCCGCACTACGCGGTCCCGACGGCCTGTACCTGGTGCGGGCCGCGGTCTGCGGCGTGGGCGCGCCCCTCGACACCGGCCGGGTGCGGGCGCAGGACTACACGTTCCCGATGCGCCAGGTGCGCCCCGGCACGGTCACCAGTCTGCCCACGGTGGCCTGGGACCCGCAGCAGGTGCTCTACCGCTTCGACGGCCTGGCGCCACAGGCCCGCTATCGTCTCCTGACCCTGTATGGGACGGATGCGCGGCGCCAGCTCGAGCTGCAGGTGGACGGGGTCGGTCTGGGCAGCGTTGAGCTCAGCACCGGGGTGATCGTGGAGCGGTGGTCTGACCTCCCCGCCGCGGCCGTGGCAGATGGCGCCGTGGACATTGGTGTGCGCGTGCTGGAGGGACCGAATGCGGTCGTCTCTGGCATCGAACTGTGGTCGTCGGAACCGGTTGCCGAGGCCGGCCTGCCGGAGGCGCTGCTGGCGCGCCATCTGCGCCTCGGCGGTAACGCGCCGCCGGTCCCCGCCGCGGCGCTGCAGCTTTACCGCGAGGCGCGCTGGGCCGTGCGTGATCTGTTGTTTGCGGACCCGGCTGCGAGCGTCGACCGGGTACTGTTTGTGAAGCGTCAGTGGCCGTACATCGACCATCAGTGTGCACATCGGGTCGGTGAGGCGCAGATACCGGGAGCCAACCTCTGCATCCTCGAGGGCCTGGGGCCGGATGGCGCCCTGCGCGAACTCCTGCCCGAGGAGCTGGCGCGGGCGGCCGGGGTCGGCCGGCCGGACCTGTCATTCGATGCCACCCGCATCGTCTTTCCCCTGGCTCGTCCACGCCAGCCGCCCACGGGCTACCCGGTTTCCGGCGGCCATGCGCAGTACGATCCGCAGGACCCGGCCAACAGCACGGCGTATCGCGGTGGCGCCTGCCAGATGTACGACCTCTACGAGATCGGTGTCGACGGCTCCGACCTGCGCCGCCTCACCGATGACGACACGGCCGAGGATACCGAGCCCTGCTACCTCCCCGATGGCCGTATCTGCTTCACCTCCTCCCGCGCAGGACGCATGGTCCAGTGCGGCGACTGGGCCCTGGTCTTCGGCCTCTATGTGATGAATGCCGACGGCAGCGACGTCCGTCCCATCACCGAGCCTCAGGACACCGAGTTCTATCCGGCCATGCTCGACGACGGCCGTATCCTCTACACTCGCTGGGACTATGTGATGAAGTGCTACAACCTCATCCAGCCCCTCTGGGTCGTGAACCCCGATGGTACGCGCGCCCAACTCGCCTACGGCGACTGGTATGCCTTCTCGCGCGGGCCGGTTGCCCTGCAGGAGGCCCGCCAGATCGCGGGCACACGGCAGGTGGTGGCGGTCGGCGCGGCCCATCACAACACCTGCGCCGGGCCGCTCATGATCGCCGATCTCAACCAGAACCGCGGCGGGCCGGCTGGCCTCGTCAACCTGACCCCGGAGATCGGCTACCCGGAGGCCTTCGGGCTGGACGAACGCACGCTCAAGGCGGAACCCGACATCGCCCCCATCTCCAACACCCAGAACGCCACGGGCTGGTATGCCTCGCCCTGGCCGCTCAGCGCACGGCTCTTTCTGGTCAGTTACAGCCACGAGACCAACGACGCTGCCCGCGACGGCTATGGCCTCTACCTCTTCCACGCCGCCGGCCTGCGCGAACTGGTATTTCGCGGGGCGGGCTTTTCCTGTTACGCGCCGCAGCCGCTGCGGCCGCGGGCGCAGCCGCGGCGCCTGCCGGAGGTTCGTCCAGACGACGCGCCCAACGCGCCGGGGCGCCTCCTGGTGCAGGATGTCAACCTCGGCCTGGAGGGCGTGCCGCGGGGCACGGTGCGCTGGCTGCGGGTCTGCGAGAGCTATGTCAAGACACGGCATACCAACCCGCACCGCTGCGACGCCGGCGTGGGCAGCGGCTGGGATATGCGCGGCGTGCTCGGCATCGTGCCGGTGGCGGCGGACGGCTCGGCGTTTTTCGAGGTCCCGGCCAACCGCTTGATCTTCCTCGAAGCGCTGGACGAGGACTTCCTGGAGGTGCGGCGCATGCGCAACTACGTCAACCTCCTGCCGGGTGAGACCCAGGGCTGCGTCGGTTGCCACGAGTCGCCGGCGACGGCCGCTCTGCGGGGACGGCGGCCCCTGGCCGCGGACGAGCCGCCGCGGGCCATCGAACCGCCGCCCTGGGGTGCAGGACCGCTGCGTTTCCCGCGCGTGGTGCAGCCGGTCCTGGACCGTCACTGCATCGCCTGCCATGATGGCCTGACGACCCCGGGCAAAGCCTTCGATCTGCGCGGGTTACGGCAGGTTACGGCGCCGGCGCCGGCCGATGGCGACGAGGGACCGCAGCATTGTGTCAGCGACTCCTTCCTGGCGCTGCAGCCCCACGTCAAGCAGGTCACCGTGGGGGGATACGCCGGCGCCAAGCTGCCGCTGGCGCCCTACGCTGTCGGCTCGGCGGTCAGCCCGCTGATGAAGCTGCTCAAGGACGGCCACGGCAAGGTCAAGCTGCCCCTGGCTGACTGGCAGGCGCTGGCGGCCTGGATTGACTGTAATGCGCCCTACTACGGCAGCTACGACGACATCGTGACCACCCCGACGGACCCGCCGCCCCGCCCGTAACCGCCAACGAAAGTGAGCCGCAATGGCTTCTGCCCATGGCCGCTGCCGTCACTCCATCCTCCGCCTGGCCGTGCTGGCCGTGACCCTTGCCTGGGCCTCGGCACAGGCTGGCGAGGTCACCACGCTGGAGGCATTCCTGGGGAATCTCGAGGGCCCCTGGCGTTTTGCCACCGACCCCCAGGAGGTTGGCGCGGCCGCGGGCTGGCAGCATCCGGCCTTCAATGACTCGGACTGGCGGGAACTGCGTGCGCCCGGGGTTTGGGAGGCACAGGGCGTGACTGAGCCTCGGCCCGGGCAGCCGCCTGCGCCCAAGGGTACCATGCCTTGGTCGGACTACGATGGCGTCGCCTGGTACCGGCGCAGTGTGGTCATTCCGGCGGCGTGGCAAGGGGAGGTGCTGGTGCTGCAACTGGGTGCAGTGGACGATGTGGATCGCGCCTTCGTCAACGGCCAGCTCGTAGGGGAAACGGGACCGGGGCTGCCCGTGCCTTCGGCGGCGCTACGGCGTTACCTGGTACCGCCTGCCGTGGTGCGCTACGGTGAGGTGAATACGCTTGCCATCCAGGTCCGGGACCAAGGCGGCCCGGGGGGTATCGTCGGGCCGCAGTTGTCGCTCCTGCCCGAGAAGGAGATGAGTGTGAAAGCACTGCCTGCCGAGGACCGTCCATTCGCCGAGCGCTTCCTGGATCCGCCCGGCTCGGCGCGGATCCTGAAGATCACGCACGCCTGGCCAGCGGGGCCGGGGGCCGATATCGGCCTGCTGGAGACCCTGCGCGCCCAGGGCTTCGGCGGCGTCGCCACCAACGTGGCCTGGGGTGACGACTACCTGCGCAACCCTGAGGCCTGGGAGCAGTTGCGCCGCGTGGTCGCCAGAGCACGCGAACTGCGGATGGCGCTCTGGCTCTATGACGAGAAAGGCTATCCGTCCGGCACCGCCGGCGGGCAGGTTCTTGAGGGGCACCCCGAGTGGGAGCCCGAAGGACTGCTGGTGGCCAGCGTTCGCACCGAGGGGCCCGTGACGCTGAAAGTCCCTCCCGGCGCCCTGCTGCTGGCGACGGCCTACCCGACCGGTCCGGCGTCCGCGGCGGCGGTGCCGCTGACCTGGATGATCCATGCCGGCGAGTTGCGCTGGACGCCGCCGCCTGGCCGCTGGCAGGTGGTGCTGATGACGCGCGACCGCATCTACGACGGTACCCACGCCGCCATGAACGTATTTCGGCACCAGCCCTACACCAATCTGCTGTTGCCGGAACCTACCGCACGCTACTTGGCGCTGACTCACGACGCCTATGCCCGCGAACTCGGGGCCGACCTGGGGTCCATCTTCCAGGCGACGTTCACCGACGAGCCTTCGCTGATGAGCGCCTTTTTGGCGCCGATGCCCTATGCCGTACTGCCGTGGTCGGCGAACCTGGCGCCGGAGTTTGCGCGGCGGCGCGGCTACCCGCTGGAGCCCGAGTTGGCGGCGCTGGCGTTCGCCGACAGCCCGCGGGCACGGCAGGTCCGCTATGACTTCTGGCAAACGGTGACGGAGGTGGTGCGGGCGAGTTTTACGCAGCCCGTCCGCGCCTGGTGTCGGGCGCACAACGTGCCCTCTGGCGGCCACTTCCTGTGGGAAGAGGGGTTGCGGATGCATGTCCCGTTCTATGGCAGCCTCTTCGCCTGCCTGCGCGACCTGGATGCGCCCAGCATCGACTGCCTGACCAGCCTGCCGCCGCAGGTGCCCTGGATCAGCGCCCGGCTCGCGGCGAGCGCGGCCGAACTCGAGGGTCGCACCCTGACCATGTCCGAGACCTCCGACCATGTGCAGCGCTATCGCCCGGCCGGCGACACGCGGCCGCCGCAGGAGGTGACTCTGGCCGAAATCCGCGGCACCATCAACCGGCAGGTGGTCAGCGGCATCAACACCATCACCAGCTACTACTCCTTTGCCGGCCTGACGGGCGCGGAACTGATGCGGCTGAACGAGTACGTCGGACGCTGCTGCACCGCGCTGCGCGGCGGTTACCAGGTGGCCGATGTGGCCGTCGTCTACCCGGTCGAGAGCCTCTGGCCATACTACGACCCCGCCCCGCACCAGGCCACCCGCAATCCGACCGCCATGCGCATCGAGCAGGCCTACCTGGGTGCGCTCGAAGCCTTGTACGGCGCCGGTCGTGAGGTCACGATTGTTGATGCGCAGGCGTTGGCGGAGGCCACGCTGGAAGGCGGCACACTGGTACATGGCAAGCTGCGCTGGAAGGTGCTGGTTTTGCCGGGCGTCGAAACGCTGCCGACGGCAGCCTGGGACAAGATCACGGCCTTCCATCGCGCCGGCGGCGTGGTCATCGGCCTGGCCCTGCGACCGGCCAACAGCGAGCGCGAGTTCCCGGCGCCCGCGGTGGTAGCGGCTGGGCAGCAGTGGTTCGGCACAGCCGCAGCGCCCACGGTCCAGACGGTGGCGGGAGGCACGGGTGCCTTCCTGCCGGCCGGCATGGAGTCGCTGTTGCCGGGTCTGCTGGACCGGCTCCTGGAACCTGATGTGCGCGTGCCCGCCAAGGCGCCGCTGCGGGCTACGCACCGGCGGATTGATGGGGCCGACGTCTACTTGCTGATCAACGACAGCCCGCTGCCGTTCCGTGGCCAGGTTACGATTGCTGCCAGCGGTGCCGGCGAGGCCTGGGATCCCGGCACGGGGGCCCGGACCACGTTGCCCGGCCCCGAGGTCGACGTCGACCTGGATGCCTATGACGCCGTCGTGTTGCGCTGGCCGCAGGCGCGGGAGCGGCAGCTCCTGGCGGCGGTTGGGGGGACGGTCCAAGCCGAGGCGGCGGCCATCCTTCCTACCCGCGATGTCGAACCAACCCCGGGCGAATTTGTGGCCGCTGAGCCGGTGGTCACGGCCCATCTCGCCGATGGTCAGCCGGGCTGGCGCGTGATGGGAGAGGTCCGCAAGAGTGACGTCGACACCTTCCTGTTCCTGCGCTTGCGCTTCAGTCCGGCGGTGGACGGGTCGCAGGCGGACTTCATCGTGATCGACATGGATGTCCCCGCCGGGCAGGACATTGGCGCGCCGGCTTACCTATTCGCCGTCGAGGCGGATGGGGGCGAGTTTCTGGCACCGTTGGGGTTTGCTCTGAACGAGTCGGGCCACCAGTGCGCCTGGGTGCCTTGGGACCGGCTGGCGCCAGTGGCCTGGAACAAGGCTGGCGATGGCGTGCTGGACCGCGCCCAGCTTGTGGAGTTGCGGGTAGGCTGGGGGGGGTACCACGGTCGCGCCGGCGAACGCCTCGAGTTCACCGTCGCGACCCCGCGTCTGGGCCGCCTGGGGCGGTGAACGGGCGGACCGGACGGACCCTCCAGCCGGGCCATCGGCCCGGTGGAACGCGGGATCTCCGTATCCCGCGGCCGGGTTGCGGAGAACCCGGCTTGCGGGGGCGGGACGGACATGCTGGCAGGTGAACCGCGAGCCCCGCGCCGCGTCAGCCGGCGCGTCCCAAGAGCCGCAGCAGACCATCGAGGATGGTGTAAGGATGGGGCGGGCAGCCGGGGACGTAGAGGTCGACAGGGAGGAGATCGCCGACCCCGTTGCAGGTCTCGGGGCGGTCCAGGTAGGGGCCTCCGGAGATGGCGCAGGCGCCGACGACGATGACGATCTTCGGGGCCGGGACCGCCGTGTACGTATCCAGCAGCGCGGCGCGCATGTTGGTGGAGACCGGGCCGGTCACCAGGACGCCATCGGCGTGGCGCGGGGAGGCCACGAATTGGATGCCGAAGCGCGCCAGGTCGAAGACCAGGGTGTTCAGCACGTTGGTGTCGGCCTCGCAGGCGTTACAGCCGCCGGCGCTGACCTGGCGCAGTTTGAGGGAGCGGCCCAGGAGGCGTTTGAGCTCGAGCGCCAGCGGTTCGGCCAGGGCCAGTTCCTGGTCGCGGCCAACGACCAGATCCTGGCGCCGCCGCACGGCCTGCTGGTAGTCCCGTGAGTGCGAGATGGCCTGTTGCGGACAGGCATCGGCGCAGTCCGTGCAGAACAGGCAGCGGCCGAGGTCGACGGTGGCGGCTGCCGGACCGGGCAGGCGGATGGCGTCCACCGGGCAGGCGCTGACGCAGGTCCGGCAGTCGGTCGGGCAGCGGCTGCGGTCGAAGCGCAGGCGGCCGCGGTAGCGATCCGGCAACTCTGGAGGCGGGCCGTTGGGGAAGGGCCGGGTCCGGTGACCTTGGTGCAGGCGAGCCAGGGCAATCTTGAGCATGGCGTCTTCTTCCGCGCCCCGTTGGGGGTTACAGGTCGTGTCCGCAGTAGGAGAGGTTGAAGCTCTTGTTGCAGAGCGGGAAATCGGAGATCTGCTGGTCGCGCAAGGCGTAGGCGAGTCCGGTCCAGTTGTGGAAGGACGGGTCCACGACTTTGTAGCGGCTCAGGGCGCCGTTACCGTCGGTGATGGCGACATGGCAGAGTTCGCCGCGCCAGCCCTCGACCAGAGCCACGGCGAGGTGCTGGGGTTTGAGCGCGCCCACGCCTCCCTGGACGGGGCCACCGGGAAGAGCCCCGAGTTGGTCCCGGATGAAGACGATGGACTGTTGCACCTCCAGCCAGCGCACGTAGGCCCGCGCGAAGACGTCTCCCGTGCTCCACGTTGAGACCGGGATATGGACGAAGCGGAAGATCCCCGCCGGCTGGTCGCGCCGGGCGTCCTGGCCGATGCCCGCGGCTCGCGCCGGCAGGCCGACGATGCCCAGGGTGTGGCAGACCTCCTTGGTCAGGATGCCCTTACCCTCGAAGCGCGCCAGCACCGAAGGGGTTTCCCAGAGCAGGTTGATGGCACTGGCGGCATCGCTTTCCAGGGCGTCCAGGCGTTGGCGCAGGGTAGCGAGGCGCTCGGCATCGACGTCGAAACGGACCCCGCCGGGGCGCAGCAAGCCGCGGCCGAAGCGGTTGCCGCAGAGCAGGGCCGTCAGGTTCAGGGCGTCACCACGGATGCGACCGCAGTAGGCGGACGTGGGCAGGAAGCCGACGTCGTTCGCCAGGGCCCCAAGGTCGCCGATGTGGTTGGCCAGGCGTTCGAGTTCGAGGGCGATACCGCGCAGGGTCTGCCCCCGAACCGGCGCCTGGATATCGCCCAGCGCCTCGATGACCTGGCAGTAGGCCGAGGCGTGGCCGACACTGGTATCGCCAGCGAGGGTCTCGGCGAGGTGCAGCGCCCGGCCGGTCGGGCTGCCGGGCAGGGCTTCTTCGACGCCCCGGTGTTGGTAGCCGAGCGCGATCTCGAGATGGAAGACATGCTCGCCGTGGCACTGGAAACGGAAATGGCCGGGCTCGATGATGCCCGCATGCACCGGACCGACGGCGACCTCGTGGACGTCTTGCCCGTCGACGCGGTAGAAGTCGCCGACCCCGGGCAGGATGGGTTCTCCCGGGGCGCGGCCCCAGGCGTCACGCGGCGGCTGCCACGAGGGACGGTAGCGCACGGGTTTGAGCCAAGGGTGGCCCTGCGGCCGCAGCCCGAACTGCTCCGCGATCTCGCGCTCGAAGAGGTGTACCTGCGGGCATTCCGAGGTCAGGGAAGGGAACTCGGCGCCAGTCACCGCAGTGCGCACGGCATTGAGCCGGTTGCGGGAGTCGTCAGCCATGATGAGATACAGGTCCACCGTCCCCGCCACGCCGCTGGCAGCGCCAAAGTAGGCGACGACACGTCGACCTTCGGCCACGGCGGTGAGCAGGACCCGTCGGAAATCGGCCAGGCTGAGCTGCGGGAGACGCGTCAGCGCCAGGGCCTGGCCGTTACGCAGAGGAGCCGGGTTGGCGTCTTGGGTGGTCATGGCGTGGCCTCGAGGAAGTGGGCCGCGGCGAGCAACCGGGAGTTGAGGAACTCCGGGATCGTGAGCCCCAGCAGCAGAACCGCAGCCAGGAGCAACAGTGATGGCAGGACGGTCAGCATCCCGTCGCGATAGGCTGTGCGCGGAGCATCGACGGGGGCCTTGCCCTGCACCATCAGCAGGATCGTGGCCCCCATGCCAATGAAGACGATGAAAAGGAAGAGCAGGAACAGCCCGCCCGCCCAGAAGTGCGCTTGGTCGAAGGCGGCACAGAGGATGGTGAACTCGCTGATGAAGGGTCCGAAGGGTGGCGAGCCGGTGATTGCCAGGAGTCCGGCCAGCATCAGGCCGCCGGAGATCGGCACCCGTCGCAGGGCGCCGCGGACGGTGTCGGTGGTGGTGCTGTTATAGGCGCGGTGGATGTTCCCGGCGGCCATGAACAGGACGCCCTTGGTCAGTCCGTTGCAGAACAGGTGCAGGAGGCTGCCGTAGACGGCGCCGCCACCGATGCCGAGCCCGAGGACGAGGATTCCCATGTGCTCGACGCTGGAGTAGGCCAGGAGGCGCTTGAAGTCGAGTTGGCCGACCATGAGAATGCCGGCAACCAGCATCGAGAGGAGCCCCATGAAGACCAGCAGTCGGGACGCGTAGGCCCCTTCGCCAGCCGCGACGCAGAGATGGTAGATACGCAGGATGCAGAGGAAGGCGCAACTGGTGACGCCGCCGGCCAGCAGCGCCCCCACGGCGGCCGGCGCCTCGCCGTAGGCATCGGGCTTCCAGGTGTGCATCGGTGCCAGGCCCATCTTCGTGCCATAGCCGACGAGCATCAGCACAAACGCCGCGTGCAGCCAGGGCTTGGAGAGTTGCGGCGCCGCGGTGAGCAGTTCGCTGTAGACCAGCGACGGGGCCATGCCTGAGTGCAGCGAGGCGTAGGCCAGGAAGAACGAGCCCAGCAGTGCCAGGGCGATGCCGACCGAACCGATCAGCATGTACTTCCAGGTTGCCTCGATGGAGCGCGGGGTGCGGTTGAAGTAGATCAGCGGTGCCGTACACAGGGCGGTTGCCTCAATGCCCACCCACATCAGGCCGAGGTGGTTGGACCAGATCACCAGGCTGAGCGTGCCGAGGAACGCCAGGATGCACATGCAGAAGATGCGGTTCGAGCGCTCCTGCCGATAGCGCAGGTAGCCCACGATGTAGAACGATACCACGCAGAACAGCAGACTGAGCAGCAGCAGAACCAGGCAGCCCGCGGGGTCCAGCACCAGCCAGGCCGCGCTGACCCGCAGATCCGGCCGTACCAGTACCAGCAGCGTCAACCCCAGATGCACCACGCCGGTCAGCGGCAGCAGCAGGGGCCGCCAGCGCGCCGAGCCGATGAGGAAGGCGGCTAGCGCCATGAGCAGCGGGATGAAGATCAGCGCGAAGGCCATGCCCTATTCCTTCAGCGAGACCAGGCGGCGTGTGTCCAGGGACGAGAACGCCTGGTTGATATGGTTGACGATGATACAGATCACGAACACGCCCACGAAGAGGTCGAGGAGTACCGCCAGTTCGACCACCAGCGGCATGGCTTCGACCAGCATCATGCCGAAGATGAAGATGCCGTTCTCCAGCACCAGGTAGCCGATGACCTGGGTGATGGCCTTGACGCGGGTGATCAGCAGCAGGAAGCCGACAAACATGGTGGCGAGCGACGCAGGTACCAGAAGTGTAGATGTATGTGCTTCTTCTAAAGGTAGTTGTGATGCAAACAAGAGAGCGAATCCGGTGGCCACGGCGCCCAGAATCATACAGGGCAGGAAGCCGATGAGGGGCTCCACTTCATGCTTGATCTGAGCATCGCGCATGGCGTGGTAGAGCATGCGGGGGATGATCATTCCCTTGAGGGCGATCGCGGCCACCGCCGCCAGGGCGCCGGTGTAGCTGACGTGCCCTTCGACGAGCAGTGGCATGATCCCGAGCAGCACGCCCTGGAGGGTGACGGCGCCGATCACGGCCAGGATGCGGCTCGTACCCAGGGCGTAGAGGTTCAGCACCAGGACCACGACCAGCAGCGAGTTCAGCAACGCATCCATGTCGGTTACCTCAGCAGCAGGACGAACCCGAAGCCGCAGAACAGGAGGGCGGCGATCAGCAGGTGCGGCACGTGCCGCAGTTGCAGGCGCGCCATGATGGACTCGACGACGCCCACGGCCACGGCCAGCCCCAGCATCTCGCCCATGAACAGGAAGCGATCAAGCCAGGGGTTTCCGAGCGTGAAGGGGGTCACCACGTGCAGCAACACCGAGCCCAGCACGAAGAGTTTGATCGCGGCAGCGTACAGAATCAGGCCCAGCAGCGGGCCGCTGTGATCCAGCACCATGACCTCGTGGATCATGGTCAGTTCGAGGTGCGTGTTGGGGTCGTCAACCGGGATGCGGCAGTTCTCCGCCAGGAGCAGGATGAAGAGGCCGAGGCCGACCAGTACCAAGGGTGCGGCGTGGAGTCTCCAGCCGCCGGCCAGCGGCGCCTGCAGCATGTCGCCGAGCAGCAGCGACCCGGAAAGGCGGGCCAGGACCAGCAGGGCGAAGAACAGGGCCGGCTCCGACAGGCAGGCGAAGGTCACCTCGCGCGCCGCGCCCATGCCCTCGAAGGGCGAGCCGGTGTCCAGGGCGGCGGTGGTGGTGAAGAAGCGGCTCAGGGCGAAGAGGTAGGCGAAGAGGATCAGGTCGCCCGCGAACGAGATTGGGGCTGCGAAAGCGCCCATGGGCACGATCAGCCCCGCGAGCAGCACCGCGGCCAGGGTCACCGCCGGGGCGGCCACGAAGATCCAGGTCGTGGTGCGGCTGATCACCACCCCTTTGCGCATGAGTTTGAGGATGTCGTGGTAAGGTTGCAGGAGCGGCGGTCCGTTGCGTCCCGCGAACCAGGCTTTGGTCTTGCCGATCACCCCCAGCAGCAGGGGCGGCATCAGCAGCAGCAGTGCCAGATGGATCCAGGTATCGGTCATTGCAGGCATGCGGTCTCCGTCTATCACGGCGTGTGCAGTTGCGCCAGCAAGCGTCCCCAGGGCATCGTCCAGCCCAGCAAGACGATGACCGTCACCAGAATGTAGAGCAGGTAGTGCTGGGTGACGCCACCTTGGATCAGCCGGAGCCGTACGAAGCCGCGCCCCAGCCAGCGTGACCAGGGCAGGATCTGACCGTCCAGCACGGGGTCGGCCACTTGCGTCGAGAACGACGCGGGGGCCGGGAAGACGTCACGCACGGCCGGGGCTCGTGTCTGCGAGCGCAGCACGCCGCTGAACAGCTCCACCAGCATCTGCACAAAGGACGAGGCGGTGTACTGGATGCGCGGACTGGGGGCCAGGTAACCGCAGCCCCAGGTGCTGGCGGCGGTGGCGCCGCCGCGCCGCAAGCGACCGCGCAGGATGACCCCCAGGGCGAGCCCCAGCACCAGCAGCGCCGCGGCGAGTAGGCCGATGGACTGCAGCGCGGCGACCTGGGCTACCGACGGGGCCGTGCCGGCGGTGCTGGGCAGCCAGTTGGCTAGCGCGCGGTCGAGCATCGGCGCCAGCAGGAAAGGCGCCAGGCCGACCAGGGCGCAGCCAGTGGCCAGCACACCCATGGGGATGGTCATGGTCGGCGGTGCTTCATGGGCGTGCTCCGCGGCGGCGCTGCGAGCCGTGCCGAGGAATACGGCGCCGTAGACCTTGACGAAACAGGCCAGGGCCAGGGCCCCACTCAGGGCCAGGGTGGGGGCCGCAAAGGCGGCGGCCCGAACCGCGCCAGGTGCACTCTGGGCCGCACCCAGCAGACCCAGATAGAGGAGGAACTCGCTGACAAAGCCGTTCAGCGGCGGCAGTCCGCAGATCGCTACGGCGCCGACGCCGAACAGGGTGGCCGTCCATGGCATGTGCCGGGCCAGGCCGCCCAGGCGGTCGATCTGCCGGGTGTGGGTCGCGTGCACGATGCTGCCGGCTCCGAGGAACAGGAGGGCCTTGAACAGGCAGTGGTTCCAGACGTGCAGCAGCGCCCCTGCCAGTCCCAGCACCACCCAGGTCGGCCGGCCCAGAGAGCGCCCCAGCAGGGCCAGGCCGAGTCCCATCACGATGATGCCGATGTTCTCGACGCTGCAGTACGCCAGCAGGCGCTTGAGGTCGTGCTGGCCGATGGCGAACAGGATTCCCAGCACGGCGCTCGTCGCCCCGGCCAGCAGCAGCAGTCCGCCCCACTCCAGCGGCGGCTCGGGCAGGAGTCCGAGGAAGCGCACCAGCCCGTAGATCCCCATCTTGATGAGCACGCCGGACATCAGTGCCGAGACGTGGCTCGGCGCGTTGGCGTGCGCCGACGGCAGCCAGAAATGCAGCGGGATCACGCCCGCCTTCAGGCCAAACCCGAGGACTGCCAACAGGAAGACCGCCCAGCCCAGGCCGGCACTGGCCTCTGAGCTGGCCAGGATGCGGATCTCGAAGCTCCCCGTCGCCCGATGCAGCAGCGCAAACAGCGCAAACAGCGCCAGCGAGCCGACGTGCGTCGCGATCAGGTAGAGCCAGGCCGAGGCGCGGCAGTCCGCGCGCTGCTCCTCGGTGCTGAGCAGGAAGAAGGCGCCCAGCGCCATCAGTTCCCAGCCCAGCAGGAACAGGAACGCATGTCGGGCCAGGATCAGCAGCACCATGCCGGCCACGGTGATTCCCCAGAACAGACTTAGCTTGCGGCCGTTGCTCTGGTGCCGCGCTTGGCGCCAGTAGCCCAGGCCGTAGACAGCGCCCAGCGCTCCGACCAGGAAGACCGGGACCAGGAAGAAGGCGCTGAGCCCGTCCACCCCGAGCCGGAGGTCCGTCGTTCCGGGGCCCACCCAGGCCAGCACGCGAGTGTACTCCCCCCCCGCAATCAGTACCCGGAGGGCGCCGCACAGCCCCAGCAGCGCACCGACGACGACGGTCAGCACCGCCAGCCGCTGGCCCGCCGGCCGCTGCCGGTCCAGGCACAATCCCGGCACGCCACTGAGCCCAATCAGGGCCAGGGCTGCCAGAATCAGCGAGAGAGGGGACGTCATACACGACTCCAGAATCGCAGCGCCGCCGAAGCCGGCTGCGGGCTCACGTTGGCTTGCCCGGTGGCGCCACGGGCAGCGACGCCTCAGCCAGCGCCAGTTTCTCCAGGAGTTCGTCGCGCAACGCCTCGCGCTTCAGGGCGGCCTTGAACTCGGGATGGTGCAACACGAATCCCAGGCGCGAGAGCAGGTGCAGATGAGCCTGCACGGTGGGACTGATGAGCGTGAACAGGATCTTCACCGGCCCGCCATCCAGAGCCCCAAAGGCGATGGGGTTCTCGAGGAAGCAGAGGGTGATGGTCGGCCGCGTGATGTGCAGCACGATCGGGTTGCGGACGTGCGGGATGGCGATGCCGTCGCCCACCCCCGTCGATCCCAGCGTCTCGCGGGCCAGGAGGACCTGGTACAGGAACTGCCGGTCGACCTCCTCCGGCAAGCGCAGCAACTCGACCACCGCCGCCAGCACGGAGGCTTTGTCGGCTCCCCCGATACGGTAGGCGACCCCGCCTGCCTTCAGGGCCTCGACCAGACTCGGCAAGGGCACCTGCCCCGCATCCGGTTCCAGTAGCATCTCCGGCGAGAGCTGCATGCGCCTGCAGGTCGCCCACTCCAAAACCTCGGCGCGGTTGAAGCGGTAGAGGTCGCCAACCCGATGGTAAGGGATCGTGCCGGCCTTGACCCAGCGGTAGAGGGTCTTCTCCGACACGTCCAGGATCCGGGCCACGTCGCGAACCTGCAGATTCACCGCCAAGACCCCCACGCTGGGCGCAGTGGCCCGCGGTTGGACATGCTATGGTCTAAATTCGCTTACGATGGACAAATATAGACACGAGAGCGTCCTTGTCCACGGACGCCTCCTCCTTTTTGCCGACCTGGTGCGGTGGGGAACGGCCCGCGGCGCGGTTCTGGACATTCGGAGCCGGTCGGTCATATTGGCGCAGCGGGTGCCGCCTGGCGCGGCGTTGTTTCCTATCCTCACGGTTCTCAAGGGCGCAGACCACCGGTGGCGAATTCAGCGTCTTCCTTATCGTTCCAGCCCCCCTGGCGGCACGTCCATTTCACCGGGATTGGCGGGGTCGGCATGGCTGGCCTGGCGCACATTCTGGTCGACTGGAAGGTCCACGTTTCCGGCAGTGACCTGGCCCCGTCGGCCATGACCCGGGCGCTGATGAGCCGTGGTGTGCCGGTGCGCCTTGGGCACGCCGCGGACGCGCTGGCGGGTGCCGAGTTGCTGGTCTACAGCAGCGCCGTGCCGGCCGACAACCCCGAGCGCGTGGCGGCCGCGGCACTGGGCATCGAGAGCTGCCTGCGCGGCGAGTTTCTGGCTCGGATCGCGCGTTGTTTCGGGACCGTGATCTGCGTCGGGGGTTCGCATGGTAAGACCACGACCACGGCGATGATCGCGCACATTCTGCGCGTGGCCGGCCTGGATCCGGGCCTGTTGGTGGGCGGTTCGGTCTCGGGCTGGGAACGTTCGGCCACGGCGGGCGCGGGCCGTCTCCTGGTCACCGAGGTCGACGAGAGCGACGGCACACAGGTACTGATGCGCAGCCATCTGGCGGTCATCCTAAACATCGAGGACGACCACTGCTGGAGCGTCGGCGGCGAGGCGGCGTTGCGGCGTATTTTCGCGGATTTCGCCGGCCGTGCCGACCGCGTGTTGGCCTGGGACACGCCGGCCACGCGCGAGGTGCTTGGGGCCCATCCCGCCGTGCGCTTTGCCGGCGTCGATGACATTCCAGCGGGGCTGTCGCTGTCCGTGGCCGGGCAGCACAACCGCTCCAACGCCTGCCTGGCTTTACTGGCGGCCGAGGCGGTGGGGGTAACCCGGCAGACGGCGCTTGCCGCCCTGCGCTCGTTCGCCGGCGTGGACCGGCGCCTCAGCGTGCGTTTTCGGAGCGCGCGCGAGCGGCGGGTGATCGTTGAGGATTACGCGCACCATCCGACCGAGTTGCGCGCCAGCCTGTCGGCCCTGCGGGAGAGCTGGCCCGGACATGCCCTGAAGGTGGTGTTTCAGGCGCATCGCTTCGAGCGCGTCAAGCGCTATGCCAGCCAGTTCGCGGCCGTGCTTTCGGAGTGGGCCGATGAGGTCTGGGTCGTGGTGCCGTTTGCGGCGTGGGTGGACGACGCCGTCAGCGCCGACCCGCGCACGATCGCCGCCGCCGTGAGCGGGCCGCCGTGCCGGTACTGGGCGGGTACGCTGGACGATCTGGCGACGGCGCTGGCCGCCGCACCGACGGCGGAACCGTGCGTGTTGGCCGTGGTTGGCGCCGGCGATGTCGGCACGGTCGTGCCGGCGGTGGTCCAAGCCTGGCGCGAACAGGAGTGGACGCGGCTCGAGCAGGCCCTGGCGGCGGCGGCTGTTCCCGTGGAGCGGTCCCGGACCTGGGCCGAGTTGACCACGCTGGCAGTCGGTACGGACCGGCCGTTGCGGGTGCTGCCGCGCACTCACGAAGAACTGGCGACGGCATTGCGCCTGGCGGCCGCCGAGGGCATTCCGGTTTGGCCTCTGGGGGCAGGCAGCAAGCTGGTGGGGACGGATACAGAGCCCTTGCGCCTGGTGGTCAGCCTCACGGCGGGGCGGTTCACCGAGGTCGAGTTCGGGGCGGATGGCAGGGTGAGCGCGGGTGCCGGCGTCTGCCTGGCCCCGCTGATTCGCGCTCTGGCCGAACGTGGCGTCTGCACGGCTGCCATGGCGCCGTTGGCCTGGGTGCCTGCATCCCTGGGCGGGGCACTGCGGATGAACGCGGGAGCCCAGGGCGTCGCCATCGGTGACGTGGTGGCCGAGGTCTGTGGTGTCCGCCTGGACGGCAGCGACTGGCGGGCAGCCGGAAGCGACATCGCCTGGGGGTACCGTCACAGCGACATCCCGGCGGATGTCATCGTGACCACGGTGCACCTGCGGGGCGCGGCAACCCCGCCCGCGGCAGCCCAGGCGGCCATCGCGGCCGCCGGGACCTGGCGGCGCCAGGCGCAACCGACCGGCCGGAGTGCGGGGTGCGTCTTCCGTAATCCGCCCGGTGGCCAGGCCGGACGGTTGCTTGAGGAGGCCGGCTGCAAGGGCCTGCGCTGCGGGCCGCTGCACGTCAGTGAGAAGCACGCAAACTTCATCATCAACGATTCCGCCGGCGCCGCGGAGACCGATATGCGCGATCTGGTGGCCCGCTGTCGGGAACGGGTCCGCGCGCACTGCGGAATCACTCTGCAGGATGAGGTGTGCTGGTGCGCCGACGTGGGCGGGCGGTAGGGGGCGATGAGGTATCCATGAACGTCGAACACCGAACGTCCAACGTCCAACGTCGAAGGAAAGACACTCGCCCGTGCAGTGATCGTTCGGTGTTCGATGTTCAGTGTTCGATGTTGGATGTTCAGAGATGCCCGCCATACACCCATGGAATAGGCGGACGACACACCCGTCTCTTTCGTTTGGGAGCCCTGCTGTTGGCTCTGGCGGGGACTGTCTGGTCTGCGGAGATCCTGTCGTGGAGCTTCGCGGATGGTCTGCAGGGCTGGGAGCCGGCCAACTGGGAGCAGGTTGCGGTGGCGCCCGAGGGCCTGCGGGGAGTGACGCGTTACGATGCGCAACTGCTGAGTCCTGAATTGGCCATACGGGCTGAGGACTACCCGGTGCTGATGGTGCTGTTGCGCTGCGACCGCAGCGGCGCCGGAGAGACTTTCTTTGCGGCGCCGGGGCAGACCATGGCGGATGACCGGCAAGAGGTCCATGTGCTCACGGCGGCGCCCGAGATGCGGCTCTACCGTTTCGACCTGCGCCAGGCCAAAGGGCCGTGGACCGGCCCGATCGGGCGTCTGCGTTTCGATCCGCTCAATCTGGCCGGGGCGGAGGTCACCATCGGCCTCATTGCCCTGCTCCCCGATGCCGACGCCATGCTGCTTAACGGCGACGTCGAGATCCTGCGTGATGGTCTGCCTTTCCAGTGGATTCCGGGTGGCAAGCCGGGCCGGGCCACCGTGCTCAGCGCTGGGGCGGCGTCTGGTACCCACGCCCTGCGGTTGGAGCCCAAAGGCACTTGGCAGACCGCGGCGATCGACCTGCCTTACCTGGGGGCGTTCCGGGCCTCGGGCCAGGTGCGTGGCGAGGCCGGGGCGCTGCGCGTCCTCTTTGCTGGCATCGACGGTCCGCTGGCAGCAGCATCCCGCACCTACGCCCTGTCCGGGGGTGCCGCTTGGACGCCGTTCGCCGTCGAGTTCGAGGTCCTGGACCGGGCCTTCGGCATGACCCTGTGCTTTGAGCCGGCTGGGCGCGGGCAGACGGACCTGGACGCGATTCGGGTCGAGTCTCTGCGGCGGGCTCACAGTGTGGACCCGCCACCGCCCAAGCCAACCTGGCAGGCCGCCTGGATCTGGCACCCGGACCTGCTGGCGCTGGATCAGGTCCGGGTCTGGTTCCGCCATGAGTTCGAGGTGCCGGCGGGGGAGGTCCGTGAAGCGTGGCTGCAGATCACTGCCGACGATGGCTATGTGGCGACCCTGAACGGCAAGGAGTTGGGCACGACACTCGGCGAGATGGATGGCTGGCGGACCCCGGAGATCATCGACGTGCGCGCGGCCGTGCAGCCGGGCCGCAACTGCCTGGCCGTCGAGGCCGTGGACGTCGGCAGCGCTCAAGGCTTGATCGCGGAGTTGACGGTGGCGTTCGCCGATGGCCGCGAAGAGCGCGTCCTGAGTGGTCCGGAATGGCAGACCGCCACCGCCGCACCGGGACCGTGGCTCGCGGCCCGTGCGGTGGGCCGGCCACCGTGCCAGCCGTGGGGCGACCTGGCCTACCAACCCACCGGTAACCTCGGCAGTGTCAGCCTCGCGCTGGGGGGCGTGCCGAAGACGGCGCGGGTTGGCAGCCGGTTGCTGGTACAGGTCAAGGCTGAGGCCCGCAGCGCACTGCCGCAGCCGGTGGCGGTGAGGGTTCGACTGGAGCGCGCCGGCAAGGTGTTGCAGGAGGCCTGGGGGTCACGGCTGCTCTTTGCCGGTGGTGAGGTGACGGGAAGCCGTGCGGAGCTTGTCGACATCGGCCTCGACATCCCGGTGAGCGTGGCCGCCGGTCGCGCCGAGGTCCGTGCCGAGGTGCTGGGGGCCACGCTGCACGCTGCGGTTGCCGCCCGGACCGTGGACCTGCGCTGTGACGTCAGCACGCATGAGTTTCCCCAGGCCAGCGTGCGTGTGACCGACGGCGTGCCCCGCATCGTGGTGGCGGGCGACGAGATCGATCCGACCCAGAACCTGTTTATCAACCCCGATGCCACCCAGCAGCGCCATGGCGTCGAGAGTGAAGTCGCGATCTGGACCCTGGGGCTCGAGGAACTGGGTTTCTACGAGACCGGCTATGACTACAGCAAGGTCGACCGGACCCTGGCGCAGTATCTGGCGGCGAAGCCGGATGCCTGGGTCATACTGACCTTCACCCTGGACACTACCTACCATCGCTGGTGGCTGCAGCAGCATCCCGAAGCGCTCTGCGCCATGGACGGCGGCGAGACCGTGATCGGTGACTACGCCGGCGGACGTCGCCAGTTGCCGTCCTACGGCTCGCCGGTGTGGCGCGAGGCCTACTCGGAGATCGTCCGCAACCTGATCCGGCACCTGCGGCAGACGCCGTACGCCGAGCGCATCATCGGCTTCCATCCCTGTAGCGGTATCAGTTGGGAGTGGTTCCACTGGGGCTCGCAGTCCGGCGAACTGGTTGACTACAGTCCGGCCGGGCAGGATGACTTCCGGCGCTGGCTGCGGGAGACCTACGGCACGGAGGCGGCGCTGCGCCAGGCCTGGGGCCGCCCCGAGGCCAGCTTCGCAACCGCTGCGGTCCCAGAGCCGGCGCGCCGGCGCGCACCCGCCCTGGGGCTGTTCTTCGACCCACTCAGTCAGCGCGATGTCCTTGACTACAACGCCTACCAGCACGACATCGTGGCCGATACCATTCTGCATTTTGCCCGGCTGATCAAGGAGGAGACCGGCGGGCGCTCGCTGGCTGGCACCTACTACGGCTACGTGACGCACCTGCCCGAAAGTCCGGGATTCTGCCAAGGCTCGGGCCACTTCCGTCTGCAGCGTTTGCTGGACGCCCCCGAGATCGACTTCCTGATGGCGCCCGTGGCCTACGGCTGGCGCGAGGTCGGGGGGACCGCCGCCACCATGACGGCAGCGGGATCATTCGCCCTGCACAACAAGCTCTTCTGGAATCAGGCCGATCTGCGGACGCACTGGGCCGAACAGGAGGGCAACGGCAAGCCCGACAGCACGCGCGGCTCGATCGCCTGCATGCGCCGCGAACTGGCCCGTAACCTGGCCGAGGGCAGTGCCATCCAGTGGTATGATTTCTCGCTGGGCTGGACCTTCGGAGACCGGCGGTTGAGCGATGAGGTGAAGCGCCTCTACGAGGCTGGGCAGGCCCGCGTCAAGACCCCGGACTGGCCGGCCGAGGACTACCTGCTGGTGGTCGTGGACGAGCGCCAGATGGGCAGTTTCGACCCCTTCCGTCCGCCCTATGGTCTGCAGTTGATCTACGCGCAGCGCGAGCAACTGGCGCGCTCCGGAGTGCCGCATCGCGTCGTGCTTTGGAGTGACCTGAAGCGCTATCCGGAGCTGCTACGGCACCGGGCCATGCTGCTGTTGAACCTGTTCCGGTTGGAGGACGCCGACCTCGCCTTCCTGCAGGACAAGATCATGTGCGACAACCGTCTGCTGGCGATCGTCGGCCCGATCGGGGTGCTCGGCGAGCGTGGGCTCGATGTGACCCGGACTGCGCGCCTGCTGGGCCGCCCGATGTTGCTGCGTGAGGACCAGCAACCCCTCCGGGCCGTGTTCGCGGCGGGTCTCGAGGGCGTCTGGAAGGAGGCCGCCGGGCTGCCCATTGGCGTGGCGCAGGCCTATCCGCCCTACGCGGTGCCCGCAGCGCTTGAGCAGGCCACCGTTCTGGCCAGCTTCGAGACCGGCGGCGAGCCGGCCGCGTTCTACGCCGAGCCGGCCGGCTGGCGGCTGTTCTGGAGTGCCGCTCCTGGTCTGCCTCCCGAGGTGATCCGCGGGCTTGCGGACCGCGTCGGCATCCCGGTTGTGTGCCGCAGCAACGACGCCGTGTACGCCGGCCACGGGTTCATCGGCATCCATGCCAGCCAGAGTGGGAGTAAGACCGTCAACCTGCCCCGGGCGGGCCGGGTGGTCGATCTGCTGAGCGGCCGCACCTGGCCCAAAGGCACGCAGGCGTTGACGCTGGACCTGGGGGCCGGCGACACGGCCATTCTGAGAACCATTGACCGTTGAGGAACGCCGCACCGATCACCACCACGGACCGCCGAGCCCATGATCCACGATATCCACATCATCCACCACACGCACACCGATCTGGGCTACACCGACGCGCCGGCGACCGCTGCGCGCCTGCACCAGGAGGCCCTGGCCGAGGCCATCGGGCTGGCGCTGGCGGATGACCGTGATGACGAGGGGGCCTTCCGCTGGGCCTGTGAGGTGTTCGAGCCGGTAGAGGCGCTGCTCGCCGCCCGGCCGGAACTGGCCACCCCCCTCGAGGCGCTGGTGCGTAGCGGTCGCATCGAGGTCTGTGCGCTGCCGTTCAATCTCACCCCGCTGATCGGTGCCGCGGGCTGGCGTCAGATGCAGGTCCGACTCGGTCGGCTGGCGCGCTTCCAGCCCCGGGTCGCTATGAACAACGACGTCAATGGCATGCCCTGGGGCGTTCTGCCAGGACTGCGCGGTGCCGGGGTCAACTGGGTCTGGATGGGGATGAATACCTACAGCGGCTGCACGCCACTGCCGCGGCCAGGGGTGTTCCGCTGGGAGGGTCCTGATGGCCAGCGGACCCCGGTCTGGAATGGCTTGCCGTACAGCGAGGCCTACGGCTTCTTCCACCGCGACGAGTGGCGCCGTGGACCGCTACCGGCGGCGCATGATGTGTGGTACCACCGTCCGGAAGAGGGTGACCTCTGGGCGGCGGGTCCGGCGGCCCTCGAGGGTGCCGCGCAACAACTGCAGGAGCGCCTCGCTGGCCTGTCTGACTACCCGTACCCGCTGTTGGCCCTGCAGTTCACCAACCGCTGGCGCATCGACAACGATCCGCCCTTCGCGCCGCTGTCCAGCTTCGTGCGAGCGTGGAATGCCTCTGGGCGCCTGCCGCGCCTGACGCTGTCCACGCCATCGCGGTTTCTGACGGCGCTAGAGCCGCATCTGGGCGCCGATCTGCCGGTACTGCGTGGCGACTGGTGCGATGCCTGGGCCGACGGTGTCGCCTCGACGCCGGTCGAACTGGTGCTGCAGCGGCGTGCCAAGCGCGTGCTCGAGGCGCTGCCGCTGGCGGCGCCTCTGTTGAGCAGCGGCTACGACGCGCTGGAACTCGAACGTGCCTGGGCGGTGGCCTCGCGCTTTGACGAGCACACCTGGGGCGCCTACGAGAGTGTGGCCCGGCCGTGGTGTGCGCGCAGCCTTGCCAACCAGATCGGTAAGACCGCCCTGGCTACCGAGGCCGATGAGGCTGCGGCCTGCCTGCGTGCGGCCGTGGTGCGCTCCAGTCCGGCCTACTGCCCGGCGGCGCGCACGCGGGCGTTGGCCGTCATCAACCCGACGTCCACGGGGCGCTGGGGCTGGGTCGATATTCCGGCCCAGGCCCTGCGCTGGCCGGCGGCGGCCGTCTGCGCTGGGGTCGGCCAGACGTTGCCGCTCGAGACGCTCTCGGGCGCGGAGTGGCTGCCGGCCGGCGCGCCGGGGCTGGGGCTCGACGATCTGCCGGACGATGTCTGGCCGACCGTGCCGTGGCGCCGGCGCTTCCGCTGCCGCCTCGGCCCCGGTGAGGTGCGCCGGTTCGAGTTCCAGGCCGAGTGTGCCTTTGCGCCGGCTCGGCCCGCGCCGCTGGCCGGGCAGTCGGCGGCCTGGGAGTGGGAGTGGGATGCGCGCGCCGGGAGGCTCCTGCACTTGGTTCCAGGTGGCGGCGCCAACCTCATCGACCGCGTCGTTCCCTGGCGTTTCGGGGGGTTGCTGGTCGAGCAGGCCACGGGCGTCGGCGCTCGGGCGGGGCTGGCAACGCGTGACCCCGCGACCCTGGCGGCGCTGGTGCGCGAGCAGCCCGCCGCGGAGTCGGTCGTCGCCCTGCCCAGCCCCTGGGGAGCACGCTTCCGCTGCGCTTACCGCCACCCGGCTTTCCGGCGCATCGTCCAGGTCTGGGACCTCTTCGACGATGGTGAACTGGAGCTGACCACGATCCTGCACCCGCTGCTGACCGAAGTCCCGCAGGTGTGGTATCTGGCCTTTCCGCTCGATCTGCCGGGGGCCACGGCCAGCTATGAAGCAGTGGGCGTCGAGACGCGCGTCGGGCAGGACCAGATGCCGGGCAGTTGCGGTGAGGTGGTGGTGAGCGATGGTCGGGTGAGCTTCCAGGACCGGCAACGGGTGCTGGACATCGACGCCGACGATACGCCCGTCGGCGTCTTCGGCGGTCCCTGGGTGCGCAGCGGTCGTAGCGTGGGCGCACTGGCGCGGCCGGCCTGGTTCGCGGTGCTGCACCACACCTACTGGGCGACCAACTTCGCGGTCACCCGCTGCGGCCGGCTGGAGGTGCGCCAGCGTCTGCGCGTGCGGCCGGCGCACGAGTCCGCCGTCGCCCCCGGCGAGTTTTGGAGCTTCCCCGCGCTGTGAACCGCGGCTTCCGAGCCTAGGGAAGGCTGTTCAACGAGGAGAACGACGATGCGGTCCTGGTCGTGCCTAACAGCGCTGGTGTGGGCTCTGCTGGTCGGCGTCGTCTGGTCGGCGCCGGTGCAGCGTGGGGAGAACCTCGTGGTCAACGGGGGGTTCGAGGCGGGCGCCAGCGCCTGGCAGGAGATGGGGAAGGGGTTCACCGTCGACCAGCAGGTGGCGCACTCCGGCGGCGCCTCGCTGCGCTGTGTGGGTGCGGATCTCAGCAGCACGAGCGGCGCCCGCCAGGTGCTCACCTTCGACCCGCCGCTGCAGCATCCCTTCCGGGTGTCTGGCTGGGCCAAGGCGGAGAACGTCGAGGTGGCGCAGGACTTCGATGTCTACCTGGACCTGCATTACGCGGACGGCAGCCCGCTCTGGGGTCAGATCGCGCATTTCCTGCCCGGGACTCACGACTGGCAGTACAGCGAGTGGACCTTCGAGGTCAGCAAGCCGGTCCGGACCATCGAGGTGCATGTGCTCCTCCGGCAGGCGAAGGGGACGGCCTGGTTCGACGACATCCGCGTCGAGTTGGCACCCTTCGAGTTCCGGCACGAACGACTGTGGGCCGGGGCCTACGGCGGGACGAGTCTGCTGTACGCTGGAAACACCAGCATGCCGGCCGCCTGGAAGGCGACCGTCAGTGGCCCCCAGGGGGTCGTCTTTGAGACCGCGGCGGAGCACATGCCGGTGCGGGTGGACTGGCAGGCGGCCGCGGCGGCTCCAGGGGTCGACACGCTGCGTGTGGTCGCCAAGGACGCCCTGCGCGGGGAGACCGTCGAGAAGGTCTATCCGCTGACCGTGGACGCCGGCGCGCCGCAGCGCGCCTACGCGGTCTGGACCGAGAGCAGCATGCAGCGGGTTCTGCCCAGCTCGCTGCCGGCCGCGCCGCCCGTTCGTCCGGCGGCCCGCATCGCCCTGGCGGCCAACGAGTATGAGAGCTTCCAGGTGGTGGTACTGCCGTTAGCTGGAGGCGAACTCCGCAACGTGCGGGTGGAGATCAGCGACCTGGTCGCGGCGGCGGGCGGCGGCCAGATCGCGGCGGCGGACATCGAGTGGCAGCAGGTGGGCTACGTCAGGCTCGCGAAGGTCTGGCCGCATCCCGCCTACCCGGAGGCCGTGGCCGGGTGGTGGCCGGACCCGCTGTTACCGGTCGAGAGCGTCTCGGTGCCCGCCGGGTTTGCGCAGCCCTTGTGGGTCACGGTCCACGCGCCGGTGGGGACGCCGCCCGGTGAGTACGCCGGGACGGTGACCATCCTGCCGCCCGGGCAAGTGCCAACGGTGGTGGCGTTGCAGGTCACGGTCTATGGCGTGACGCTGCCGGTACAAGGCCACCTGAAGACCGCTTTCGCGCTCATGGATGGCTACCTGGAGCGGCTCTACGGCAAGCCGCTGCAGCCGGAGATGCGGCAGGCCTACGGCGACTTCGTCCTGCGGCATCGGCTGAACCCTGACGACATCTCGCGGACAAGCCCGCCGGCGGTCGAGGACTTGCGCCGCTACCGCGACCGGGGCCTGAATGCGTTCAACGTCCTGAACATGGTCGAAGAGCGCGGCGAGCGCACCTGGGTCTGCTGGAGTCCGGAGGCGGTATACACGCCGGCGTTCAAACAGCGCCTGATCGAGCGTCTGGACCCCTACGTTGCGGCCCTGCGCCGTGAGGGGCTGGCGAGCCAGGCCTACATCTACACCTTCGATGAGCGGGGCAAGGAGTTCTTCCCAATCCTGCGGGAGTACTTCGGGATGGTCAAAGAGCGCTACCCGGAAATCCCTACCCTCACCACTGCCTACGTACCGCAGGATCCGGTGGCGATGCGCGACCTGCGCGTGGACTGGAACTGCCCGGTGAGCTCGGTCTACCGCTTCGAACAGGCCGAGGCCTGCCGTGCCGCCGGGCTGCAGGTGTGGTCGTACATCTGCCTCGGACCGCGCTACCCCTACGCCAACTGGCTGGCGGATGACCCGCTTATCGAGGCCCGTCTGATCTGGTGGCAGGCCTTCCACCAGAAGATGGACGGTTTCCTTTACTGGGGATTGAACATCTGGGACCGCCGCAACAATGACCGGCCAGTCGATCCTGCGGCCGGGCCGCTCCTACAGTGGAGCATCACCACCGGTGCCCCCGGCAGTGAGTGGGAGAGCTTGCATGGCGACGGTGAGCTGCTCTACGCGGGCGTCGCGGGCCCCATCGGCTCGATCCGGCTGGCGAACATCCGGGATGGCCTGGAGGACTACGAGTACCTCTGGCTCCTGGCCCAGGCTGCCGGCGGCGTGGACGTCGCCCGCACGGCCTGTCTGCCGGTCACCAGCAGCCTGACCCAGTTCAGCCGCGAGCCGGCAGTGCTGAGCGCCCAGCGCGACGCCATTGCTCGCCGCCTCGAGAAGGCGGCTGCCGGGCCGCGGTGAGGGCCGTCCGCCTTGCCATCCGTTCCGGCGGCGGCATGTTGGGCGGTTGCACAGACGACGATCCGCGCCACCCAGCCATGACGGAGGATTGGACGATGCGTCTTGTCGCGAGCTACTTCCCGCGCCGTACCGGGTGTGGGCCTGGTCCCCGACGCTCCCATGGGTTGCTGCTGGCCGTGCTTCTGGGGCTGGCGAGCCGGGTCGCCGAGTCTGCTCCCTTGTCGCCGGTGTCGCTGCCCAATCCCGGTTTCGAGCAGGCGGGTGCGGGGCGCGTTGACGGCTTTTCGCAGACCGATTTCGCTGCGGCAGGGGAGTCGCTCGGCGCTCTGCCGGACGGCTGGTCCGCCTACCAGTGGGGCCCCCAGGGCAGCCGCTTCCGGGTCGCCGCGGAGAAGGGCGTCGCGCACAGCGGTGCTGCCGCTCTGCGCCTGCAGAATCTCGACAGCGCGGCCAAGGGCGGGGTCTATGCCCATCCGCGCCTGGAGGCGGGTACCTACCAGCTCTCGGTGTGGGCCCGTACCGAAGCGGGCAAGACGGCGCGATTGGCCATGTACCTGGCTTCGGCCTACTCGCCGCCGCTGCGGGTCACGGAGACCTGGACGCGCCTGGTCTTCGAGAATGCCCTCGACAAGCCGGTCGAGAGGGCTGAGATCAACGTCCAGAATGCCTCCGGTGAAGCCAGCGTGATCTGGGTAGACGACGTCGAACTGCAGGGCGTCTCGGCGCGCCACTACGAGATGGTTCCCGACAGTCGCTCGGAGCGGCCGCGGACGCTGTTGTTCAGCCCCATGAACGCCACCTACCTGCGCGACACGGCAAAGTCTTGGGCGGACCGCGGTTTCCGTGGCTTCCTCTTCGATGGTGTCATGGCCAGTTGCATCTCGGATGTGTGGGCGACGGATGGCGATCCCAAGACGCGGGATGAGGACGATGCGCTCTGTCGTGAGATTAAAGCCTGCAACGACGAATGCCGGCGCTATGGCATCGACGCGAACTTCGTCAAAGTGGCCTTCTACGAGGAGTTGCCCGACTGGTTTGACGATGGGGCCTGGACGCAGCTTGCCGGGAATCTGCGGCAGGGCGCCCGCTTCGCCCGCCTGAGCGGCTGCGCCGGGGTGGCCATCGACACCGAGTACATCGCCCAGCAGTACGATCCCGGCTGGGCGGGTTACCAGAAGGCGCCGCGCCCGTTGCCGGAGTTGAAGGCCAAGGCCAGAGAGCGCTGGCGCACGGTGATTGCCGGCATGCTGCAGGAGTATCCCGCCATGGTGCTGCTCACGCTGCCTGAGGGTATGATCCACTACGGCCCGCTCTATAGCGAAGTCTTCGCGGGCATGCTGCAGGCCTGTGCCGATGCCGATGCCCCCAACGGCTTGCACGTCATGACCGAGGGCACCTACCAGATGACCTCGCCGGCCGCGCTGGCGAAGTACCCCGCCCGCGTGAGCACCCTCGTCGAGGAGGAGTTCCCCGGCCCGCTGGCCGAGTACTGGCGGCGGCGCTGTACCGTGGCCATGGGCGCCTGGCCCCTGGGGTACTACCGGCCGATCACCGACGCGGCGGGCAAGTTCGTCGGCTGGGCCGGGAAGCAGGAGACCTTCGGGGACACGGTCATCGGCTCCTACGCCGACAAGAGCGAGTGGTACACGCCGGCGGTCTTCAAGGAGCAGATGGCCGCACTCAATACCTTCTGCCCACGCTACAACTGGATCTACGGCCACGGTTGCGTCTTCTGGCAATGGACGGAGGCCGAACTCATGAAGTACCAGGCCACCGCCCAGCGCTCGGTGGGTAACGCGACCTTGCCCACCGTGCCGAACCTGGCAGCGTACACCGACAGCATCGCCAAGCCCATGCTCGTGAAACAGACCGAGGCGGAGTGAACCTGGGAACGGGTGCTGCCCACGGCGGGTATGGCCGGCAACCGCCGACTGGGTGCTGCGCACGGCGGGTATGGCCGGAAACTGGGTGCTGCGCACGGCGGGTATGGCCGGCAACTGGCAACTGGTGACAGGAAACCACGAGGATACGGCTATGGTCAGCACCCGATGGATTGCGTTGGGCGCCCTGTGGTTCGTGGCAGCGGGGGCCCTGGCGGCCACGCCGGGTGAGCGCCTGACCGCGGCTGTCCTCAGCGCCTGTACGGAGCTGCGCTCGCAGCGCCCCCAGCGCGAGGCGGCGGCCGACGCCGCGGCAGCGCGCTTTGTGTCGGGTGGGACGCTCTGGGTGGCGGGGTCCATTCCGCGCTTCGACGGTGAGTGGCTTGGGCGCGCAGGCGGGGTGATGCCGGCGCGGGCGCTGGCGGCGCCCGCAGACATCGGCGCTAACGATGTGCTCATCTACGGTTGCCTGGCGGGGGCGGCAGCCGCGGACAGCGCGCTGCTACGCCAGGTTCGCGAGCGTCAGGGGCTGGTGGTCGCCATCGGGCCGGCGGAGCAGGCCGAGGCTCTGCGCGAGGGTGCTCAGTACTACCTGACGGTGACGTTGCCTGAAGGCACTCCCCTGCGCCCGCAGGCGGCGGCGTCAGCCTCCCTTGCGGCTCTCTGGGCGTTCACCGGCGACCTGGTCGGCGCCTGCACCCGGAGGGGCGCCATGCCGACCATGTGGCAGAGCATCATGATCCCGGGCGGCCGCGAGCGGAACGCGCGTTACCAGCCGCTGCGCGTGCATGCCGACATGACCGTGCCTCCCCAGCCCGCCGGGGCGCTCGGCGAGCGCTACCTCGACGCCATCGCCGCGGCCTTGACCGGGTTGCAGAGCCAACAGGCCGGCATCCAGAAGGCCGGTGCGGCGGTGAGGGACGCCGTGGCTCAAAAGCGGACGGTCTTCCATGCCAACATGGGGCACTTTGAGCCGGCGCTCCTACTGCCGGCGGACTTCGCCGTTCCCCTGGTCGTCTTGCCGGTAACCAAACCCGAGGCTGATCTGGCCCTGCGGGCTGCGGCCGGCGATGCGCTGCTGGCAGTCTGGTACACCGAGCTGCCGACAGCCCTACTCAAGGCGGCTCGCACCGCGGGCGTGACCTCGGCCTGTATCCTGGCGGGGAATCCCGCCGACGAGCGCGAACCCGGCGCTGCCGAGGTTCTGCTGGACTCGCAGTGGGTCATTGGCGACGCCGCCGTGGAGGTCACGGGCTATGATGTCCGTATCCTGCCGCCGTCTGGCGTGCTGAACTCGGCGATCTTCTTCGCGATCCTGGCCGAGGCGCAGGCGGCGCTGGCTGAGCCCACGCCGAACTGAAGTTGTCGGCTCTGCCGCACGACACCATACGGCTACAGGAAAGGAGTGCACAGCATGGGCCTTCGTATCGGCATCTGCGGGACCGGGGCGTTCGCGGACTGCTTCATCCCGCTGTTCAAGGCGCACCCTGAGGTGGGTCAGGTCGTGCTCTGCGACCTCGACGCCGGCAAGCTGCAGGCGAAGGCGACGCAGCACGGCCTGAGCACGACCTGTCCATCGCTGGACGAACTCTGCCAGACGGAGGTTGACGCCATCGCCATCTTTTCGCAGAACTGGAAGCATGGGCCGCAGGCGGTGCAGGCGCTGCGCGCGGGTAAGCACGTCTACTCGGCCGTACCCTCCGCCATCTCCATGGACGAGATCCGCGACTTGGTCCACACCGTCGAGGCCACGGGACGGACCTACATGGTCGGCGAGACCAGCTACTACTACCCCACCGCCATCTACTGCCGCGAACGCTTCCGAAAGGGCGATTTCGGGCCCATCGTCTACGCCGAGGGCGAGTACTACCACGACTTCGATCACGGCCTCTACGAGGTGATGAAGTGGCGCGGTGGTGCCGACTGGAAGCGGTTCGCCGGCGGTCCCCCGATGTACTACCCGACCCATTCGACCAGCATGATCATCGGCGTCACCGGAGCCCGGATGACACAGGTCTCCTGCCTGGGCTGGGTTGACCGGCATGAGGATGGGCTCTTTCGCACGGATACCAACATCTGGCATAACGAGTTCAGCAACGAGACGGCGTTGTTCCGCATGTCCGATGGTAGCATGGTCCGCATCAATGAGTTCCGGCGCATCGGGCACGTCGGTGGCGAGCGTCTGAACCTGTACGGCACCAAGGCCAGCTTCGAGGAGCAGTACCTGCACAAGACCTGGGTGGACAAGCATGCGGGCGGCTGCGCCGACCTGACCGAACTGCTGTCCTGCGCCGGAGTGCCGGCCACCGCCGCCGGCGGCCTGAGCGGGCTACCGGCGGCTGATGCGGTCCACCACGGCGTCTCGAAGGTGCACCCCGTCGAGCGCCTGCCGCGGCAGTTCGTGGGGCTCGGGAACGGCCATTGCGGCTCGCACCAGTTCCTGGTCGACGACTTCGTCATGGCCTGCGTCAGCGGCCGGACACCCCCGAACAACGTCTGGGCCGCGGCGCGCTACCTGGTGCCTGGCCTGATCGCCCACGAGTCGGCTCTGCGCGGCGGGCTGCAACTCGCGGTCCCGGACCTGGGAGAGCCGCCGGGGCAGGGGAGGTAAGTGACCGCCGGCACCCCGAGGCCCGCCCGCACCGGGCCGCCGTCGCGCTGGCGTCGGTTGGGGCACGGGCGTGCAGGTGGTTGGCCGGCCGCTGCTCACGGCGGCGCGGTGGGGGTTGGCCAGACGGGCTGACCGCGGCGGTTGGCGAGCAGCCAGTCGTAGAACGCCGGGTTGTCGTAAGTCGCCGTCCAGGAGTCATGTCCGGCCTCGGGGTAGACGGTCAGTCCCGGTTTGGCGCCCAGGGCGCGCAGGGCGGCCACCATGTCCTCGCTGAGGGCCAGCGGCACGACGCCGTCCTTGCCACCGTGGAAGACCCACGCGGGGATGCCGAGCAGGCGCTGCACGTCGCGGGGGTCACCCCCGCCGCAGACCGGCGCGATGGCGGCGAAACGGCCGGGGAACTCGCAGGCCAGGGCCCAGGTTCCGAAGCCCCCCATGCTGAGGCCGGTGCAGGTGACCCGGTCCGGGTCGACCCGGTACTCGGCCTGAACGCGGTCCAGCAGGTCGGCCAGTTCAGGGACCGACCACCAGGTGCCGTTGGGGCACTGGGGGCTGAGCAGGATGAAGGGGAAGGCCTGCCCTGCGGCAGCGCGCTTGGGCGGGCCGTGGATGCGCACCTTACTGAGGTCGTCCCCACGCTCGCCGGCACCGTGCAGAAACAACACCAGCGGCCAGCGCTTGGCCGGATCGTCCGCGTAGCCGGCCGGCAGGTCAACCAGGAAGCGCGTGTTGACCATCCCCAGTTGCTTCCGCAGCCCGTACCACCACTTCTGATCGCGCGCCCAGGGCCCGGTGCGCACCACCGCCGGCGCTGCGTCAGCGGCGGTCTCGGACAGCCAGGCCAGCAACACCGCGGCGTCGCTACGTTGCCCCTGATCCTCAGCGAACAGCCCCTTGCAGTAGTCGGCCAGAAGGCGCTGCTGCTGCCGGACCACGGCGGGAGCGATCCCCAGTCCCGGCGGCAGTTCCCCAGGGAAAGTCTCCCACTGGCTCGTCTGCCAGTCCACGTCGCCCGGGCGCCGGAAGAGGGTGACGCACTCAGTCCGTGGGGCGCCTTGGGCGGGGGTGACAGTGACGATTGCCCCGTAGCGACCCGGACGTGCAGCGGTGCTGACCTCCTTGCCATCTGCGTCGTAGTAAGTAGCCTTAATGGAGCAGTTTCCAACTAGCGAACTGGCCCACTCCGGGACCTCCAGTTTGAACGTCGGAAGCGGCTCTCCGGCAAAGACGGGCACGTAGGCCAGGCGCGCGCTGCTCGCAGCCTGTGCCATGTGGGCCAGGATGTGGTCCGTGGTCAGGACACGGCAGACTGCTCCCCAGCCGCCGCTGCCGTTCACCACCTTGACCAGGAGGCGGTTCGAGCCGCGCACGAGCTGGACGGGTACCAGGTCCTGGTCCTTGGCCAGGCCGCGGAAGACGTAGCGGTCGAGGACGCAGGCACCGTTGAGGAAGACCTTGATGGTGTCGTCGCTGCCGGCGGCCAGCCAGGCGCTCTGTGCACGGTCGCTGTCGACCTCTCCATAGGCGTAGGCGACCGCGTTCTCGTGTGGCGGGAAGGCGGCCAGCGCCTTCACGACGTCGAGGGCGTCGTCCGGCGACTCGTGGCGCCGCCAGCGCCCCGCCCCCGGCGCACCGGGGAGCGGCTGGCCGTCGCGCGGGCAGGCCGCGAGTTCCCCGCCGCTGGTCGCGAGGAGATCGCTGTCATGCGCCGTCCGGCGCGCGCTGTCGGGCTCGCCGGCAGGGCAGGGGAAAGGGCCGCAGAGGAGCCAGGAACGCACGAAGCTGCCCAGTGGCGTCGGGGTTACGGTCGTGCTTGCAGCCATCCCTGGTCCTCCCTGTCCCGATGTCGCGCTTTGGCAGCCGGCGCCAAGGGTCGCGAGCGCCACTCCGGCCACGATGTAGCCATACGGCCTGAATCTCGCCATTGCCGCTCGTCTCCCTAGCACTTACGGCCCAAACACCTGGAACTCGAGGAGGGTCGGGACCTCGATGGCCTTGATGATGTTGAGGCGCACACGGCGGGCTTCGACGGGCTCCAGGGTCAGGCTCTGGCGCCCGCCCACCGTCGTGCCGCTGTGGATCGTCTTCCAATTGTCGTCCTGGCCGATCTCGATGGCGAACTGCTCAATGCGCTTCCAGGTCCCCTCATCGATGACCACCCGGCCGATACGGGTGGTTTCGCCAAGGTCGACCTCCAGCCAGCCCGAGCGCGCTTCCTCGGCGGCGCCCCAGCGCGTATACTCGGAACCGTCCACGGCCTGTTCCGGACCGAAGCCTGGGTTGCCCTGCCAGGCACTCGACGCCTGTGCCGGGCGGCCCTGCGAGAGCGCCGGTGGTGGCGGCGCGGGCGGCTTGAGCTCGCCGCGGATGTAGCGGCCGACGGTGCGCAGGGTGTCCACATCGATGTCCCGCAGGCGGCCATTGCGGTCGGGCCCGGCGTCCAAGGAGAAGATATTCCCGAATTGGCCCGCGGCTTGCCAGTCCGCGTAGAGCTTCTCGGCCGGCACGCAGAGTCCATCGTTTTCGGGCAGCGAGTAGAACCATTGTGCGCCGCGCTGGCCACGGCTGCCCTGGCCTTCAAGAATCGGGTAGGTGAGTTCGGCCAGGCTGGCGGGCGGGCTTACTGGCCCCGGGGTGCCGCGCTCGCGCAACTGGATGTCCGCGTCGGTCTGGTCGCCGCCGTTGAAACCTACGAAGCAGCCCGGCTGGATGCCCTTGACGAAACGCACCGTGTCGGCGTGGCTCAGGCCGCCGTCGCCGACCGCCACGTCCAGCCAGAGGAACTCAATGGGACCGTAGCGGGTCAGCAGTTCGCGCAACTGCGCCTGCTTGAGCTCCGGGTTGCGTCCGCCGGTGTGGTAGCCGCTGCCCCCGGCGCTCTGCAGTTGGCCACCTTCCTGCCAGGCGAACTCACCCTCGGAGAAGTACAGCGCCAGCTTCAGGCCATGGCGGTCGCAGGCCTGCTTCACTGCCGCCACCACGTCGATGCCCAGCGGTGAAGCGGTCACCTTGCGATCGGTGGTGGCGGTGTCCCAGAGGCAGAACCCATCGTGGTGTTTGGTGAGCAGCAGGACGTAACCCATGCCGGCGTCCTTGGCTGCGGCGCACCACTGATCGGGGTCGAAGCCGGTGGGATTGAAGAAGCGGACATCCGTGACGCCCCAGGTCCACTCGTAACCGCTGAAGGAACTGAACGACCAGCACACAAACAGGCCCCAGCGCAGATCCTGGAGCGCTTTGACTCGCTCCGGAGGCGGGCCGGCGGAGGGAGCCGCGGCCTCGGCGCCGCGGGCCGACAACGCGGTCAGCGTGGCCAGGGCAATGCCGATCCCGGCCGCTGCCCATGGTGCGTTTCGGCGGCGCTGCTGACTCATGTTAGGTCCTCCCTTGTTAAGGTGTAAAGGGTTGCTGCGCCGATCCAGCCTTGCGGTTGGTTGGGCCAGTCCAGTTCGTGCTTGTTGCCGGCGGTGCCATGCACCCGGAGTTCGAAGCGGTTGCGGCCTGGCCGCAGACCCGTCAGGGCCCATTCCCACGGGGCCCAGGCGCGGGCGCCCAAGGCGTGGCCGTTGACGACCAGTTCCGCGCTGTCCACGAGCTGGGCAAAGCGCAGGTACCAGGCCGCGGCGAGGTCGGTGGCGGCGAAGCTCTCGACCCACGTGTAGGTGCAGGCGCCCATGTAGTGCGGCAGTCCGTCGGCTTGCCAACCCGCCTCCGAGGCCCGTCCGGAAACCGGACGCAGCGTCGGTATCGTCGCGCCGAGGTCGACGTCGAAAGCCCCCTCGATGTAGAGCTGGCTGAGCAGCCCCTCCATGGCGTTGACGACCTCGAAACGGACCTCAAGGACGTGTGTGCCCTGGGCCAACCCCGGCAGCCGAATGCGTGCCGGTGTGATCCCGCCCAGCGGCCAGCGCCGCCAGGGGCCGAGGGTGCTGCCGTTCAGGCTGAGGCGGAAACGACCGCGGGCGCAGCGCGGGTCCAGCACCAGCCGCGGCGTCCCGATGCGGCCGACGACGGCGAAGGTGTAGGTGTAAGACAGCTCGCTCTGCGGCACGGTGCTTTCCACGGGCAGGGTCTCGCCGGCGTAGGAGTAGGCGTTGCGCTCTGCCCTCAGCGTGTAGTCCTTGAACAGCTTCCAGTAGGGCTCCGGGAAGTCCAAGCGGCGCGGCGTGGCGCCAGGGCGGGACACGGTGGGCTGGTTGAGGCGCAGCAGGTTGGGCTGCAGGCGCCGCAGCCGCCGGCGGTGTCCCGCCTCGCGCGCTCTCGCCGGTCGGTGCGCCTGGTTCGGGTCCACGCCCGGCGCCCGCAGGAACAGGCCGCAGCCGCGACCTGGCACCTGCCAGGTCGTGCCGCCGACGGCGTCTGCCGCCGCCGTGCCGTCGATGCGTTCGGGCGTCCAGACCGATCCCCCCTCGGCCGGTAGCCGCAGTCTGCGCTCGCAGTCCCCCAGGTTGACCGCGAACAGGTACTCCGCGCCATCTCGAGCTACGAAACGGCGCACCTGGCAGTCCTCCCGACCCGTGCCGGCGAGGCGCACCAGGCGTGGCAGGCGGGTCCGGCACCAGGCCGTCGATGGCGCCGCGGCGCGGTTGCAGACAGCGGCCGGCCGTGGGGCCGGCTGCAGGCGGGTGTCGGCGTCGAGGACCCAGGTGGGCAGCGCGCCGAACCAGTGTACCGGAACCCCAACGGCGACGGCGGCGGCCAGAGTGGCCAGCGTGGCCGCGGGCAGGATGTCCAGCGGGGGCACGAGAACCGCACGGTAGGAGCACCTGCCGACCGTGATCCGGCCGGCCTCGATACGGGCGCCGGCGAGGTCGTCAGCGCCGACCATGTGGATGCCGACGTGGGCGCGCAGGCAGGACCGAAGAGTGGCCCATAGGGCCTGCCGTCTAGCCTTCAGCAGCGTGTTGCGAGCGCTCTCGCTGGCCGCGGCGGTCCGGTACGCGTCGATGCTGTCGACGATGGCGACGTCGACGACGTCCTGGGCGCCGTCGGTGCGCGTCTCCATGCTTGCCAGCCAGTCATTCAGCACGCATACGCCCGGGAAGATGGACGACCCCGGTCCGAACTCCGGGGGCACCTGGTAGTTCTGGATACCTTCGCTGCTGGAGAAGAAGGCGTGGACCGAGAAGCGGTCGATGCCGAGGGTCATCTGTGCGGCCAGGATCTGGCGGCACCGGTCGGTGGTCACATCCCAGCCGGAGAGCGCCAGGGACTCGCTGATCGCGTAAGGCCGCCCCGTCTGGCTCCGCACCGAGCCGGCGCGCAGACTGCCCAGATGCAGGCCGGTATGCGGGATGATCAGGTCGGTGCCGGGCAGGCTGATCGACTTCATCGTGGCGAGCATGTCCAGACCGCAGGCCGCCTCCCAGAAGGGATCGTCTTCGGGTGACAGGTGGCCGATCAGCAGCAGGTTGCGCGCTTCGCACCATTCCCGGTAAGGTGTGAGGAAGCGTTCGACGAAGCGCTCGGCGACCCAGCGCTGGTAGTCGATCCGGGTCTGCATGGCCGCGACGTCGGCCGGCTCCCCGAAGAGCTGGTACAGGCGCGGGCGCAGGTCATAGCCAAAGGTGGCTTGGAAGGATCCGAAGAGGTCGGGGGTGAAGGGCGTCCAGGCTTCACCGGGTTTGGCTTCGTCAGTGAACACGCCGGGAACAGTCTTGCCAAAGTGGCGGCCCACCACGGCGGCGTAGCGCTCGAGCACCAGGCGGCGGAAGTGTCCGAAGGACTCGGGGTTGAGCAGGTCGGGGACGCCTGGCCAGCGGTAGTGACGGTTGCCCTCGGCCGTGATCGCGAGCAGCCGGTAACCGGCGGGAATCGGCGGGGTCCGCAAGGCGAAGCGCTGCCAGACGGCATCGCCACGCGTGTGGGTGAAGATCGGCATGTCGGCATAGTAGTGCCGGCTGTCCCACTTGAGCATGAACCAATCCTGCGAGACGGTGCCCACCTGTTCGGTCAGGTCCTGCACCGCACCGCCGGGCGTAGTCGGGACCAGGCCGGCCCAGAGGATGCGTTTCTCGCCGATGAACCAGAGTTCGCCCGCGTGCACGGTTGCGGGTTTCTCGTGGCAGCACATCGCGGTGGCATAGAGCGCCGGGTTCTCCAGCATCACCAGGCCGCTGGCGCCGCCGCTGGGCACGGGGTCTTCGTCGTACAGCCAGAGCTGCAGGTCGAGCCGTTCGCCCTCCTCGACCAGTTCCTGGATCATCCTGAACCAGTCTGCGGAGAGGTAGGGGATCCGGTTGCCTGGCGAGCAGGCCATGACCAGGCCGGCGATGCCGCCGGCGCGGCAGGCGCGCAGATAGGCGATCTTCTCCGCCGTCGTCGAGGCATCGCCCAGAAACCAGGTCGGGAACATGCCACGCCGGATCTGGGGTAGCTCCTGTGACATCGCTCGACTCCCTCGCTGCGTCGTCCTGATCTTGCCGCCTTTGTACCAACCAAGCACGGCCTGGGGTGCCAAGGATGGTCGTTTGGCGGCACGGGTTGATCCCGACGAACGGCTGTAAGAATACCCTGCGGCCGGGGCCGGTGCAAGGGTGCGGATGGCGCGGTGGCGTCCGGGGCTGAGGGTGCGTTCGCCTGGCGGACCGGCGCGCGGCGGCTCAGCGGCAGAGTGCCTCCCAGCCAGAGCCGCGCCGGGTGTCGGGCTTGAGGACGGCGCGCACGGCATCCAGGCGCAGTGGGTAGTGAGCGTCACGCAGTTCGCCGAGCGTGGGGACGATCCAGCCGCCCTCGGCGTTCTCATTCCAGGCGTAGATCAGCACCGTGTTCGCCAGCGTGGCCTCCGGATGCGCCTTGACGTAGGCGAGTGCCTCCTGCAGTTGCGCTGCTACCTGGTCGGGCGTTGCCGGTTCGACCCAGTGGCTCTCTGTGGCGCCGCGGTACCAGGGGACCGGGAAGTCCAGGAAGGGCCGCGGGTCCCAGCCGGTGGTGACCGTGGGGACCATCTGCTGGCCGGTGCCGCGCAGCACTTGCCACTGGTTGCGTTCATGGGTCATGTTCGCCGCGAAGGTGTTGCGGTCGCCGAGCGGGTTCACGTAGGCCCCTACGGCATCTGCGCCACAGGCATCGGCGACCTCGGCAACCGCTGCCGACCAGCCCATGAAGACGATGAACGGCGCCGGTATGCCCGCCCGTTCCGCCGCTTCGCGCAACCCGCGTACCAGGCCGACGTGCTTCGGGCTGGCCTCAAACACATACAGCAGCGGTCGTCCGCCAAGCACGCACTGGTAGTGGGGGGCCTTGAACTGCTCCACCAGCCAGGTCTGCTCGTCCGCCGAGAAGGAGTGGGTGCCCAGGACTGCGCACCACTTCACCTCGTCCCGGCGGGCACTGGCGAGGTAGAGCTCGCGGGCGAGGGCCAGGCCGGTGCCGGCGGAGTACCAGTCAAAGGCCCAGTAGTCGACCCCGGCCTCCTTCGCGAAGGCGATCTCACGGTCCATGACCTCCTGGGTCACGCAGCGGGCCTCGATCTGCCCCGGCGCGCGGACCGCGGCGTAGAACGGCAGTCGGTGGTGGTACTTTTCGGGGGTCATGGCCCGCTCCAGGCCCAGGCCGACCGAGTCCCGGTCGCCGCACCAGCCGTCCCAGCGGATGGCCCCCACCAGCGTTCTCGCGCCGCGCCGTGCGGGGTCCGCAGGCGGTGGGGGGATGGTCCTGCGTTCGGTGGTCTCGACGACCCCACCGTCGTAGGTGTAGAAGCCGAGTTCGGTCAGCGTCGGCGCTGACGGGCTGGCGCTGAAACGGAGCCGCGCTCGCCGAGCGGCCACCGGGGCGAAACGGAGCTCGTCAAGGGGAGCGTGAATGTCATTGCCGGCGAAGGCGGTGCGCCACTCACCCTCCCAGACCTCAATGGCGTATTCGCCGCGGTGCCGGGAACCGACGCCGACGAGGCAGGCGTTGAAGGACCACGTCTCGCCGAAGTCCACCGCGAGCCAGGCCTCGCCGTCGCCCGCGCTCTGCCAGCCCGTTGCCGGATCGCCGTCGAAGGCCAGGTCGGCGGGGTGTTCCGGGGCGGCGCTGGAGGCGTCGTGCGGGCGGCCCTTGGCCAGGTTCACCAGCGCGCGCAGTGAGACGTCGTCCACCAGCATATCCGCGGTGTCGTCGCCGACGGTCTGCACGCTGATCTCTGCCGCCTGCAGGGCACCGGTCCAGGCCAGGAGACAGGTGGCGCCGAGGCGGGTGAAGCCGCGCTCTCCTGCGCTCCGCTTCGGGGTGACGACCCAACGCTCACCGTTGGCATCCTTGAGGTGGATCACCACAAAGGCCTCGCCCCGGCCCCGCACCTTGCGGACGGCAGCACTCAGGTCATAGGCACCCGCGCCGTTGGCGGCCAAGCCGGGACGGATATCCTGCGCTGGGGACCCCCAGCGGGCCTGGCGCTGGCGAACCAGGCAGGCCTTGGAGCCGTTGCGGCCCAAACCGTCCGCGCTGGTTACGTCTGCCGCTTGTGCCTCCCAGCCCGCCATGCCCTCCTCGAATCCAGGGTTCTGCAGCAATTCGCCCGACGCGACCAGCGGCAGCAGCGCCGCGGGCGCCTGGAGTTCTTCCAGCGACACTCCGGCGATCCACAGTGTTGTGCCGGCGGGCAGTTCGCCGAGGAGGAGCCCGGGGCAGCGGATCTCGGTATCGGTGGTGAGGTCCTGCGTGGGGGCGAACGGGATCGCAATCGCCTTCCAGGTGGTGTCAGCTTCCACCGTCACTTGGCTGCCCTCTGCCAGGAGGGTCCACGGGGCTTCATGCAGCCTCGCGGCGGCCGCAAACGAGACCGGGCGGGAGGCTCTTACCCAGAACGCACCCCGATAGCGGCCACTGCGGCCAAGGAGCGCCTTGGCCGTGAAGGACACCTGGGCGTCGGCAGCCTGCGTCCCGGGCCCTGCCGTGATCTCGACCCGGTAGGCGCCGGTGCCTTCCGGGAAGACCGTGTCGACCACGCTGGTCAGCGTAGCCTGAGCCCCAAGTTCGGCACGGTAGTAGAGCATGACCGTGTCTGGCGGCGTGGGGCCGGCGACGGGCCACTCGTTCAGTATCTGACCCTCGTCAGGTCGAGCCTCTGTACCGTTCACGGCCGGAGGCACGCCTTCCCCGGCCGCCGCCCGGAGCGCGCCGGCGCCTAGCGCCAAGGCCCATGCCAGCGTCCAGAGGGGGGAACCGCAAGCTGACGACAAGCGCATGCTGCACCTCTGCTGTGGGGGGACGGTTCCGGTTCCGATACCCTTCCGGGTCCTCAGTTGCTCTGGCGTGGGACCCCGTTGGCGCTGATCCCCGGATCATAGAGGCGCCGCCCGTCCGCCAGGGCTTCGCGGCGCCCTCGTTCGCGTTCGCGCAAGCGCTCGTACTTCAGTTCGCGCGTCTGGTGTTCGGCACAGTATCGGAAGCCCGGCATATCGGCCTCCGGGTTGCTCTGGAGTTCTGCCTGCCCTTGCCGGAGAATCGCCAGTGCCTCGCGGTAGGCGTCGCTGCCGCTGTCCAGTTTCTGCAGGCAGGGACTCAGCTCAGGCCGCGCGAAGGAGGTCCACAGGCGGTGTGAGTAGTAGACGGGGCTGCCCTGGGGATCGCAGAAGAACTGCAGTCCGGTCAGCTCGCCCAGCCGGGTGGCCTGCGCCAGCGTCAGCGCCGAGCGGCCGGCGACATTGTCCGGGTGCGCGCAGGCGTAATCCGGGTAGTACGGGGCGCCGAGGTCGATCCAGGTGATGACGCGGTCCATCTCCTCGGGCGAAAGCGTGACCTCCTGGTGGCCGCGCCGCAGCAGCTCGACCAGCCGACTCCGGTGCGAACCGATGGCATAGGCGGGATTGAGGGGTGCCTGTCCGAGCCCCACCGTGTTGATCAAGGCGGCGGCGTCGCCCCAGTGCTGCAGCAACTCGACGTAGGACGCATTGAACACCAGCTCCTTGTCCCCCGCCAGGACCCCCTGCTTGCCGGCGTCCTTGCCGAAATCGTGACAACGGACGCAATGCTTATCCCAGACCGGCTGGACCTCTTTGGTGTAGCTGAAGGGCCGACTTGGGCCGTACCATCCCTGCAGCTCGCGTGCGGGTTGTTGCAGCGCCAGCGACGTCGGCGCGGCGCCGCGCGGCGGGGCCGTGAGACGGCTCTCGTGGCAGCCTACGCAGCCGGTGGTTTCGCCCGGTTGCACCAGCGTGCCCGAGCGCATGGTGCTGATCAGCATTCCGTCGCGATCCAGCAACTGGAAGTAGACGAAGCGTTCGGCGGGGACCTCGACATACACCGAGCCGTCCGGCTCGATGGGAACCGTCCCCAGGATCTGCTTCACCTCGAAGCCGGCCCAGGAGATGGCCGGACGATTCAGCGTCTGACTCTGCGCGTCGCCGTTCTTGAACTGGGCGCATTGCCACAGTGGCCCGGTCCAGAAGCGCTTCTCTCGCGACTCCACGACCCGCAGGCTGGCTACGTCACCAGGCTTGACTCCCTGCAGGTGCGTGCCCGCGTAGACATTCTGCACGTAGAAGCGGCCGCTGGGCTCGGCGACGCTGCGGCGCGTGGGGATGACCGGTGGGCGCGGCCGTGGCCCCAGCGGTTGCGGGTCAAAGCAGGCGGGCGCCTCCGCATGCAGGCAGATCTCGTTCCCGAAGACGTCGATCAGATAGATCCCCATCTCGAGCGTGCCGTTCTGTTGAGCGTCGAGGCTGCCTCTGCCGGTGGCACGTGAGACCAGGAAGTACTTGCCGGCCCCGATCCCGGTTCCGGTCTCGGCCAGTGGCCAGGGATCCTCATAGCGGGGCGTTGCCTGCCAGAACGTATCCCAGTCGCCGACACCGATCAGCCCCCGCGCCGACGCGGGCCAGATCTGGGTGACCGGCGCCGTGTCCTGGCGGTCGGCATCGACGCCGAGGCGACGATCCACGATGGCCAGGGCGCCCCAGGGGCGGTCGTGGCAGGCCCCGAAGATACAGGCGACGCTCGCTGTCCCTGGGATGGGGCGGGGGTCGAACACCGCCCCGGGGCTGGCCGTGTTGTTGCCCCAGAAGACGGCGGGATTGGTGCCGTCGGGGTTCATGGTCCAGAGTCCCTGAGCGTCGCCGAAGTTGCGGTCGACATACTCCCAGCGGTAATACAGGATGCGGCCGTCGGGCAGCAGGGAGCTGTGTCCTTCGAAGAGGGTGCTCTTGCCAATCTGCTGGACGTTGGCGCCGTCCGCGTCCATACGGTGGAGGTTGGCCATGATGTGCATGTTGCAGTGGCAGTACTTGGGCTCGCGTGTCGACGAGAACGCGATGCTGTCGTCGGGCAGGTACAGGGGGTCGATGTCGGTGGCCTCGGGCTCGGAGGTGAGTTGCCGCAAGCCCGAGCCGTCGGCGTTCACTTCGTAGAGGTGGTAGTTCTCGTTGCGGGCGCGGCGCATGCTGAAGAGGATCGTCGTGCCGTCGAAGGAGACCTCGGGATCGCGTACCACGCCCTCGGGACCGGGGTCGACGAGGACCGTGCTGGTGCCGGAGCGCAGGTCGAGGACCTTCAGCGCGCCGCCGGGCGTGTAGCTACCGCAGTTGGGTTCGCCGGTGTGGAAGAGGGTCTCGGTGTTGTGGTGGTCGCGGGTGTACTGCTGCCGCACGACGTAGAGCAGCGGCTGCCCGCCGAGCAGGGGATTCGCGACTGCGACCTCACGCTGGAAGGCGACCAAGGCTTCCAGCCCGGCCGCGGCGGCCGCGATCTCGGTATCACTGGCGTCCTGTCCCCAGTTCCGCTCGATCGCGGCAAGCTCCCTCGCGTGCTGCTCCAGGCGCTCCAGGAAGGCGGCCCCAGGCACGTAGCGCGGGCCGAACGTCGCGGCGAGGTCGGTGATCTGGCGCCGCAGGGCCTCCAGGTTGACCTGGGCGCGCAGGTGCACCATCGTCTGCCAACGCGCCTTCCGCAGTACCCCGGCGAAGCGGGCACGGGTGGCGTCAGGGTCAAGACGCCCCTCGGCCCGGAAGTCGTCGACGATGAGCCAGCCATAGCCGGTCTTGTCCTGGTCCACCAAACGCAGGAAGACCGGCTGGCCGACGGCGTCAGGGACATGCCAGTCCACCCGGCGCATGAGGTGCGAATTGTGGCCCGTGGCGCGTGCCAGTTCGGTACCGTCTTCGCGGCAAAGGGCCACCCCGACCGAGGTCTTGTCGCCACCCCCGATCAGGAACGACAGGTCGGGAGCAGAGGGGATGAACACGGGCGACTCGGCGATCCCGGTCAGTCCGTCGTCCCAGGGGCCCGCGGGCGTCTCGATGGTCGAAAGGAAGCCCTGCCCGCTCTTGCCGAAGGCGTCACCGTTGTACCAGACCGGCCGGGTGCACTGGAACCTGCCCAGATCCCCGGCGACCACCAGCCAGCCGTCGGCGGCCTCGCCCTCGAAGTCGAAGCGCATAGCCTCTGCAGCGTGGCCCAGCGTGGCACCGCTGAACACGCTGAGCACGCCGAGCACGCCGAGCACCAGCCCCAGCACTCTCAGACGCCCTTGTGCGCCCATGCGCTGACCTCTCTGCGGGCGGGTTAGTCCGCCTGCTGCGCCGCTGCGGATGGAGCCCGTGCCGGGCCCGTGTTTTCGGGTCATGGACGGCTCGCCGCCGGACAGCCGGCCGACCGCAGGCTGCCGGCAAAGGACGGGTAGCTGGGCACGTCCAGGCGCCGGCCCGCCTCCAGGGCGGACAGGTGCGCGTAGATGCCCGGGGCGATGATGTCGAAAGACCGTTCCACCCCCAGCGCCGGCTCGCGGTCCTCCAGAATGCTGCGCACGAACTCGTGGACCAGCCCGCAGAACTTCAGGGGCTCGGTCTGGCAGAGGCCCGCCAGCGGTTCGGGCAACGAATCCGGCAGGCTGGGGATATCGATCCTCTCCGACACCACCTCGTTGCTGAAGTAGCCCTGCGGGTTGACCAGCCGGAAGAGGCCGGGCTTTTCGCCCGGATACTCGGGCCACTTGAAGGTCAGCTTCTCGCCAAACACATCGAACCCTTCCCGCGGCAGCACGGCAGTCTCGAAGAAGTGGATGGTGATCTCGGCCACCACGCCAGGTAAGGCCAGTTCCATCAGGGCAGCCTCGATGGGGAACGGGTTGTCGTGAACCTGGCGCAGTTCTTCACGCATCCAGCCCGACCCCAGGCAGCGCACGCTGGTGACGCGTGTGTCGGCGATGACCAGCAGTGGCGCCAGGGCGTGGGAGATGTAGTGCATGGGCGGCAGGCCGCGCCAGTAGGGGTGGATGTGGTTGTTCAGGAAGTAGGACTGCAGGCCGCGCATGAACTGGATGCGCCCCATCTCACCGCGCCGAAACAGGCCCTGCACGAAGAGGGTCTCGGGCGAGTAGGCATTCGGCTCCATCAGCATGTAGCGCCGACCGCTGCGCTGGACGGCGGCGACGACGCGGGTCAGTTCGTCGAGGCTGACGCCCATGGGGAGCGCGCAGGCGCAGTGCAGTCCGGCATCCAGCACCTGTATCGCCTGGGCGGCGTGGTCCGGAATCTGCGTCATCAGGTGGATGGCGTCGAACTCGCGGCTGGCGATCATGTCGTCCAGGGTCCGATACCGTCGGCTAACCTCAAAGCGCTGTCCCACCTCCTCGAGCTTGCGCTCATCGAGGTCGCACAGACCCACGTACTCGACATCCGGGTGGCGCCGATAGACCCGTAGGTAATTGACCCCGAATCCTAACCCCACCAAGCCCACGCGAAGTTTCTGCCGCATCGCCGTCTCCGGTTACCCAGGGATCTCTGTCGGCCAGCCTTCGGCCAGCGCGACCTCTGCAGCGCTGAGCGCGGCGACGCACAGCCTTGTGCCCGGCGCGGCGATGAAGAGGTGGTTCTCGGGCACCTCGAGCGTCTGGCCATCAGCCTGAACGCGGATCCCGCCTTCCCGCACCAGCAACGCCAGCCAACTCGTGGCGGCCCGCTGCAGGACGGCCTGCGCGGTGGTGAAGCGCGCGCAGGCGATATGGCGGGCGAAGCAGTACCGCGGCAACTCCCGTGGCGCGGCGAACGGGTTCTCCTCGGGTGCCACCCAGAAACTCGGCACGCTCGGCCGCGGGGACTCACCGGTCGTTTGCGTATGCAGGTGGCCACTGCGGCATCCCGGGAACGCCTTGGGTGCCAGGCCGGTGTTGGAGTGTCGTCCCGCTACGGCATAGGAATGGTGGTCTCCCGCCGCCGTATAGGCCACCAGCCCCGGTCGCATCGCGACCGCTTGCCCGGCGATCACCGCCGCCGCCGTCCCTTCATGCCAGAGATAGACTTCCGGGAGGTCGTGGTAGTGCGTTTCCACGTCTCCGGTCAGGTGGCGGTAGTTCCTGAACCAACCCAGGCTGCACCATTCCGGGTACGCTTCCGGTCGATCCAGCGCCTCGGGTGCCAAGACGACGTACATGGCGGGACTCCCCATCCGACCTCTTAGCCGCAGGCATCTCAGTCAGGGCAGGCGTTCCGGCGTCTCAACCCACCGCCTGGGTCTGCTGCCCGCTCTGAACATACTCAGTGCGCGCCAGGTTGCGCAGCCATCGGCGGCGATGGTGCCCGTGGCGCCGACAACGGGTCTAGGTGGAGAGGGTGGTCAGCACCCCGTGTGGCACGGCCCAGAGCGAGGACTTCACGCATCACTCGCTTCGCGGGGCCGAGCATCCACTCACTGCATGAGCAGCGTCGAGCGCTCCACCAGCGCCCGCAGCGGGGCCCAGTAGATGCCCAGGCCCAGCACCGGCACCGCGAGCACCATGGCCAACAGCAGATGCGCGCGTGCTGGCCGCAGGGGGGTGGCTGCCGCTGCGTCGGGAGGCGTGAGGAACATGGCTTTGATGATGCGCGCGTAGTAGTAGAGCGAGATGGCCGAGTTCAGGACGCCGACCAGAGCTAGCAGGTAGTACCAGACGCCGGCCTTCCTCAGCAATGCGGCGAAGACGTAGAACTTGCCGATGAAGCCACCCAGCGGCGGCAGTCCGACCAGGGACAGCAGGAAGACCGTCATCAGGATCGCCAGCAGGGGGTGGCGCTGCGAGAGGCCGTGGTAGGCGCCGATATCCTCGCGGCCGGCGCTGCTGTCACGTACCGCCATGACGACCAGGAAGGCGCCCAGGTTCATCAGCACGTAGATGCCTAGATAGAACATCACGGCCGCGACGCCGTCGGCGGAGAAGGCGGCGACGGCCATCAGCATGTACCCGGCGTGGGCGATGCTGGAATAGGCGAGCAGACGCTTGACGTTGTCCTGGCCAATCGCGGCGAGGTTGCCGAGGGTCATGGTGCCCGCCGCAACGATCCCGAGCAGCGCCGGCCAGGGTTCACCAGAGGTCCCGAACACGGCGATGCAGAAGCGCATCAGCGCCGCAAAGCCGGCCGCCTTCGGGCCGACGGAGAGGAGTGCCGTAACCGGGGTCGGAGCGCCCTCATAGACGTCGGGACACCACATGTGGAAGGGCACTGCCGCGATCTTATAGGCGAACCCAGCGAAGGCCATGATGGCGGCCAGGGAGAGAGACAGCTTCTCGGCTGCCGGCGCTGTCCCCGCCAGGCGCTCGGCCATACCGCGACCGATCTCATGGATCTCCAGCGAGCCCGTCAGGCCGTACAGATAGGAGAAGCCGAACAGCATCACGCCGGAGGCGGTGGCGCCGTAGATGACGTACTTCAGGGCCGCCTCGGCGGCGCGCTGGTCGCCACGTTTGAAGCCGGTGAGGATGTAGGAGGTGATGGAAACGAACTCCAGGGCGAGATAGATCATCAGCAGGCTGTTGGCGCTGGCCAGCAGGCACATGCCCAGCGTCATGCCGAGCAGGATGGCGAAGAATTCCGTCGCCCGCGGCGGCTCGATCTCCTGCGAAGCGTAGGCCGCTACGGTCATCACCGCGGCGGCAAGCAGGAAGAGCATCTTGAAGTACCCGCCGTAGCCATCGGCGACCGTCATCCCCTGGAAGATCGGGACTGGGCTGCCGATCGGTACATAGCCGCCGACGGCGACGAAAGCCGCCGCGGCGATCGTGAGTAGCGTGATGCCGGCTGCGATCAAGCGTCGCTGCCGTGTCCCCGTGGGCAGGGCTATGTCCACCGCCAGGACGAGCAGCAGCCCCACGATCAACAGCGCTTCGGGAACGAAAAAACGTAGACTCTGGATGAGTTCAGCCATCGCTTACCTCACAGGCCGATCGGAGACGCGACGCTGACCACCGCCACGAGCGCGTACAGCGACGTGTTCATGAGCTGGAAGATCGGGAGGGGGTAGACGCCAAACAGGATCACCATCGCGCCCAGCGGATAGAGCGTGAGCCGTTCGCGCCAGTTCAGATCCCAGAGCCCCTTCCACTTCTCATTCAGTGGCCCCAGGAACATGCGCTGGATGGTCCACAGGTAGTAGGCCGCGGTGATGATGACGGCGGTGGCGGAGATCACGGTGAGCAGGCGGTAGACGGGGAAGGCACCGATGAAGACGAGGAACTCGCCGATGAAGCCGGCCAGGCCAGGCAGGCCCAGACTGGCCATGAACGCCAGGCCCATAATGCCGGTGTACTCGGGCAGAACCTGCGCCAGGCCGCCGAAGCCGTTGATGTCACGGCTATGCGCGCGGTCGTAGATCACCCCGGCGACCAGGAAGAGCATCGGCGAAACCAGTCCATGGCTCACCATCTGGAAGACCGCGCCGCTCACGCCCTGTGGCGTCAGTGCCGCCAGCCCCAGCAGGACGAAGCCCATGTGACTGACCGAGGAGTAGGCAATCATCTTCTTCAGGTCGGTCTGGGCCAGGCAGACGAAGGCCGCATAGACGATGTTGATCACGCCGAAGACGGCGATCGTCGAGGCGGCCCAGCGTGCGGTCTCCGGAAGCATCTGGAAATTGAAGCGGATGATGCCGTATGCACCCATCTTCAGCAGGACGCCGGCCAGAATGACCGAGATGGGCGTCGGGGCTTCGACGTGCGCATCGGGCAGCCAGGTGTGGAAGGGGAACATCGGCACCTTGATGGCAAAGCCGATGAACAGGCCCACGAAGACGACCTTGGCGAAGGCCAGACCGAAAACGGGAGCAGCCTGGACGAAGTGTCCGGCCTGCCCCATGGCTGAGAGGGCCATGACATTGAAGGTGTGGTCCGTGGTCGTGCCATCGACGAGGGTGGCCGGCCCAGAGGCGTAGTAGATGCCCACCATGCACAGCAGCATCAGCACCGAACCGCTGAGGGTGTAGAGGAAGAACTTAATGGCGGCATACTCCTTGCGCGGGCCACCCCAGATGCCGATCAGGAAGTACATGGGCAGCAGCATCAACTCCCAGAAGACGTAGAAGAGGAAGAAGTCGAGAGCACAGAAGGTGCCCATCATGCCCGTCTCCAGGAGCAGGAACATGACCATGTAGCCGGGGACCTTCTTGGCGCTGAAGTGGTGGTGCGTGTCCACCTTGCCTAACCAGGGCACGGACGCCATCATCGCCACGAAGGAGATCAGCGCGGTCAGCAGCACCATGGTGATGGAGATGCCGTCCACAGCCATGAAGTACTCGATGTTGAACTGCCGAATCCAGACGAAATGGTGAACGAATTGCAGATGCGTCGAAGCCCCGTCGAAGCCACGCCAGAGGCCGTAGCCCATGTAGAGCACGGCGAGCGTGGAGAGCAGCCCGACGGCCCGGCTGGCGTTGTCCAGCGCGCTCCTCGAGAGCTTGAGCAGCGGTGCCAACGCGACAAGACCGAGGATGACGGCTGCCCCGAGCAGAGGCAGGAAGGTCATCCAGGACAGCAGCGTAGAAGTCGTCTGGTGCTCCATGGGCGCGGCCAAATCCTTCGGTTACGGCAGGAACAGATAGTTCAACACGATCAACACAATGCCACCGACCATGACGGCATACAGGTAGGTCCGCAACCGCCCTGTCTGGAGTTGCCGCAGGGCCCGGCCCGCGTCGGCGATGGTCCAGGCCGTGCCGTTGACGGCGCCGTCCACCACCCGCGCGTCGGTTCTGCCATGCAGCCAGGCCAGGCCGCGCACCACCGGCGCCGTGAGCAGCACCAAGCCGTCGACTACGGTGCGGTCGAAATCGTAACACCAGTGGCGGAAGGTCATGACGCCTTTGATGAAGACGGCGGCGTAGAGCTCGTCCACATAGTACTTGTTGAAGATCAGGGTATGCACTCCACGCACGACCGGGTTCCGGCTGGCCAGAAGCTTGGCGGGTAGCGGATTCCGGTTGTCGCGGTAGAGCCACCGCGCCAGTAACCAGCCACCGAAGGCCAGGCCCACCGAGACGGCCATCAGTACCCACTCGGCGCCGTGGCTGTGGCCGGCCGTGGTGACGAATTCGAGCGTCTCTTCGAACACCGGTTCGAGCCAGTGTTCGAGGAAGTTCGGCAGGTGCCAAAGCAGCGGGAGGCCGACGGCGCCACCGACCAGGGAGAGGACGCCGAGGATCGCCAGGACGACCGTCATCGAGGCCGGCGACTCGTGGGGCAGGGCGCTATGGCCGGCGCCGTGGCCATGGCCGTCCTTCGCGTGCACCCGCTTGGCCGCCGGCGCCCGAGCCGCGCTGTCGTGCTTGGGATGGGCCGCGGTGTCGTGCTTGGCATGGGCGGCAGTGTCGTGCTTGGGATGGGCCGCGGTGTCGTGCTTGGCATGGGCCGCACTGTCGTGCTTGGGATGGGCGGCATCCCCGTGCGCGTCGCCGTGGCCACCGCGGTAGGTGCCTGAGAAGGTCATGTAGTAAGAGCGGAACATGTAGAAGGACGTCCCCAGCGCCGCTAGCGCGGCCAGCATCCAGATCAGCACGCCGCCGCCGGGCAGCAGCAGATTGCCGGCATCGAACGCCTTCCACAGAATCTCATCTTTGGAGAAGAACCCGGAGGTCAGCGGGAAGCCGGAGATGGCGCAACAGGCCGCGAAGTAGGTCCAGGCCGTGGTGGGCATCAGCTTCTTGAGGCCCCCCATCTTGCGCATGTCCTGCTCGTGGTGACAGCCGAGGATGACACTTCCGGAACCGAGGAAAAGGCATGCCTTGAACAGGGCGTGGGTCATCAGGTGGAAGACCCCGACCCAGTAGGCGCCGACGCCAACGCCGATGAACATGAAGCCCAGTTGGCTGACGGTGGAGTAGGCCAGGACCTTCTTGATGTCGTACTGGAAGAAGCCGATCGTGGCCGCAAACACCGCCGTCAGGACGCCGATGACGGTCACCCACGTCATGAGGGCCGGGCTGAGCGCAAAGAGGAAACTCAAGCGGGCCACCATGTAGACGCCGGCGGTGACCATGGTCGCGGCGTGGATGAGCGCACTGACCGGCGTCGGGCCGGCCATGGCGTCTGGCAGCCAGACGTAGAGCGGGATCTGCGCCGACTTGCCCATGGCGCCGAGGAAGAAGAGCACGCCGATGAGGGTGACCAGGCTGATGCCGAGCACTTCCTTCCGCAGCAGAGCTTCCCGCCCGCCGGGCTGCGCCAGGTGCTCCTTAATGCGCCAGAAGGTCACACTGCCGACGGCGGCCTGAGTCTCGGTCTCGTGTGTCGTGCGCGTCTGGATCGCGTTCTCGGGGGCGGCGGGCTCACCGTGCCGGGTGGCGCGCAACTCGGGCTTGCCCCCGGCCGGCGCCGCGACGACGCCGGCTTTGAATGCGCCGGTCTGCCAGTCGCCCTGCATGCCCCAGAAGAGCAACAGGACCCCGAGCACGAAGCCGAAATCGCCAATGCGGTTGACCACGAACGCCTTCATGCCGGCGGTGGCGTTCTTGGGCTCCTTGTACCAGAAACTGATCAGTAGATACGAGCACAGCCCAACCCCCTCCCAGCCCACGAACATGACCATGAAGTTGTCGCCGAGCACGAGCACCAACATGGCGAACATGAACAGATTCAGGTAGCAGAAGAAGCGCCAGTAACTGGGCTCGTCGCGCATATAGCCGACGGAGTAGACGTGGATGAGAGTGCCCACGAAGGTGATCACGAAGCACATGACCAGCGTCAGCGGGTCCATGATGAAGGCAAAACTGGCGTCAAGCTGGCCGATCGGCATCCACTCCCAAAGGTGGCAGTAGAGGGTCCGCTCCTCAGCCGGAAGCGCCAGCAGTTTCGCGAAGGCAACCACGGTGACGATGAAGGAGATGGCCGGCAGCGCGATGGCGGGCAGGTGCACGGCAGGCTTGCCGAAGCGGGCCTGCATACGGCAACCGAGCAGGCCGTTGTACGCCGCACCCACGAGGGGCGCGAGCGGAATGAGTGCGAGCCAGTAGAAGTCAGTCACAGCCTATCCTCGCAGACTCGATGCCTCGTCAATGCCGATCCGGCGGCCCGTGATACGGAAGAGCGCGAACAGGATTGCCAGCGCCACCGACGCCTCAATCGCCGCCAGGACGATGGACAACAGCGCGAAAACCTGTCCGGCCGGGTCGTTGCCCAGATAGTGCGCGAAGGCAATCAGGTTGACGTTGGCAGCGTTGATCATCAACTCGATGCCCATCAGGATGCCAATCGCGGTTCGGCGCGTCAACAGGCAGACGACGCCGAGGCAGAACAGGGCCGCCGCGAAGACCAGGTAATGCTCTAGACCGATGGCCGGCATACTCATCGTCACTCGTTTTCCGTTCGGCTTTCCTTGCGGGCCACGGCGACCGCACCGATGAGGCCCAGGAGCAGCAGCACTGAGACGACTTCAAAGGGGAGAAGGTAGGGCCCTAAGAGGCTGTTGCCGATGCGGGCCGTAGCCGGCTCGAAGACGTCTGTTGCCGCCAGCGAACCCTTCCAGGCGGTGCCCACCACGGCGGTCGCCAGGGCGGCGAAGGCGCCCACGAACAGGAGGATGGGCCCGGCCCGGCGATAGGGTAGGTTGGAGTGCCCAGCGTCCTCGATGCGGTTGGTGAGCATGACGGCGAAGAGGATCAGCACCAGGATGCCGCCGACGTAAAGCAGCAGTTGCACCACCGCCATGAAGTCGTTGGAGAGTAGCACGTAGATGGCCGCGACCCCCAGCAAGGTGAAGAGCAGGGCGAAGGCGGAGTGCAGGATATTGCGGGAGAAGGTGACGACGGCGGCGCTGGCCAAGGTGAACGCCGCGATGACATAGAAGGTGAGTGCGTAAGCCATACTACTTGGCGCCCCTATCGCCTTCGGGGAAGCAGCGCTGCAACTGGGCGGCCGCGAGACTGCCCCGCGGGGCCAGGTCGGCGACCTCGGTCTTGGGTTTGTACGGGGTCAGCTTCTCGCCGGCGCCGATGTAGCGCAGGACCAGGCGTCCGATCTGCGGCGTCGCCCCGGCAAACTGGGTGGTATGCCGGATGGCCCCGGTCGGGCAGGCCTCGGCACAGAGCCCGCAGTACATGCACTTGGCGGCGTCGATGTCGAAGCCGGTGATCAGGCGTTCCTTGGTCTCGGCATTGCGCTCAACGGTAATCAGGATGCAGCCGATCGGACAGGTCTTCTCGCACATCTGGCAGGCGGTGCAGGTCTTGGTCTCAACCTCGAGGATGCCACGGTAGCGGTCCGAGAGGGTCGCCTCGATCGGCTTCTCGATCTTGTCGGGCCACTGTACCGTGCACGGCCGACGGAAGAGCCAACTCAGCGTGATCGCCATACCTTCGAGGATGGACGCCGCGCTCGTGACTATTCTGGAGATGTACGAACCCATTGGGTGCACTGTCCTACGGCAGCCGGTACGGCGGATACCAGAGCGACTGTCCGGTCATCCGACGATAGTTGACGATGTCAACGCGATACGTCGCTACGGTGCGCCGTACCACCTGTGCGATCAGGGCCAGTCCAAGCAGGAACATGCCCACGCGAACGCCCCTCCCGAGCAGGGAATCCCACTGTGCGAGCACCATCCAGGTCATGGTGCCGAAGATCGCCAGGAACGCAAAGGGGATCAGGTATTTCCAGCACATGCTCATCATCTGGTCCATGCGCAGTCGCGGCAGCGTCCAACGGATCTGGATGACAATGAAGACGAGCGCCAGGGTCTTGGCCGCGAAGATCGCGACTCCGGCCAGTACCCAGTACCAGTGAGCGTAGGTTTCGGCGACGCTGACCAGGGGGATGCGCCAGCCGCCCAGGAAGCAGACCACGGCCACGGCACTCATGACCCAGAGGTTCGCCCATTCCGCGAAGAAGAAGACGACGAAGCGGAAGCCGGAGTACTCGGTGCAGTAGCCCGCGACCAACTCGCTCTCGGCCTCGGGCAGGTCAAAGGGAGTCCGGTTGCCTTCAGCCAGGGCGCCGATGAGGTAGATGAAGAAGGCGATGAAGGCGAAGGGACTATGGAAGATGAACCAGTTCCAGGGCATGCCCCCCTGGGCCGCGATGATGGCCTGCGTAGAGAGGTGGCCGGAAAGGAGCACCACGCACAGGATGGCCATGCCGACAGGGATCTCGTAGGAGACAATCTGCGCCGCGGAGCGCAGGCCGCCGAAAAGCGCCCACTTGGAGTTGGAGGACCAGCCGCCGAGGATAATGCCGACGACCACGAGGCTGGTGATGGCGATGATATAGAGGATGCCGATGTTCAGGTCGGCGGCAATGAGGTGGGCGCTGAATGGCAGCGCGGCATAGGAGCCGAGCATGCCCGCAAAGACCAGGTACGGCGCCAGCCGGAAGAGCAGCGGGTCACACCCGACGGGCAGGAGATCTTCCTTGGTGATCAGCTTGAGGCCGTCGGCCATGAACTGAAACAGCCCCTGCGGGCCGACGCGATTGGGCCCGACACGGCACATCATGCGCGCGGCGATGCGGCGCTCCACGTAGCTGGCCAGACCGGCGAAGGCCGAGGCAAAGCCGAGCAGGATCGCCGCGGCCAGCACGGCGCCCACCGCGGCCAGGAGCCAGGGGGCCGTATCGGTGCCTGAGAAGTAGGTGACGAGGTCCCACATGGCTAGCGATCGACCTCCGGAGCGATGACGTCGAGGCTCCCGATCAGGGCCACCAGATCCGCAATCATCAGGCCGGGCGAGAGCTTCTCGATGATCGACATCGCGGTGAACGATCCCGTACGTACTTTCAGCCGGTAGGGCGACTCGCCGCCAGCGCTGACCAGGTAGAAGCCCATTTCGCCGCGGGGCGCCTCGACGCGGACGTAGGTCTCGCCCGCCGGCAGCTTCAGCTTGCGCGCGACCTTGGCCTGGATCTCGCCCGCCGGCAGCTTCGCGAAGGCCTGACGAAGGATCTGGCAGGACTCGCGGATCTCGAGGACGCGCAACACGAAGCGGTCATAGCAGTCGCCGACCCGGCCGCGGACGCCCTGGCCCAGCGGTACCGCGAAGCGGACCTCGGGATATACCGAGTAGGGCAGGTCGCGGCGCAGATCCCAGTCGACGGCGCTGGCGCGCAGGTTCGGTCCAACCAAGCCGTAGCTGAGCGCGTCGGCGGCGCTGATGGGAGCCACGTTCGCCAGGCGCGCGACGAAGATCTCGTTGTTCGAGATGAGCCGGTCGAACTCGTCAATCATGGGTTCAAAGTGATCGAGCCAGCGTAGGACGCCGTCGGCGAAGCCCTCGGGGAGGTCGCTGGAGACGCCGCCAATGCGCATGTAGTTATAGGTCAGGCGGGAGCCGCAGAGCGACTCGACGAGATCGTTGATGCACTCGCGTTCGCGCAGCCAGTGGATGAAGGGGGTAAAGGCGCCGAGGTCCATGGCCAGGGTGCCGGTGGCGACCAGGTGGCTGGCGATACGGTTCAGCTCGCAGGCGATCAGACGCAGCCACTCGGCGCGCGGCGGCAGCGCACAGCCCAGCAGTTTCTCGACCGCCATGGCGTAGCCCTGGTTGGCGAACATCGCGGCCAGGTAGTCCAGGCGATCGGTGAAGGGCATGTAGCCGTGGTACGGGATCTCCTCGGCGAGCTTCTCCATTCCACGGTGCAGGTAGCCCACGTGCGGGATCGCCCGATGCATCACCTCGCCATCGGTCACCAGCAGGAAGTTGAGGACGCCATGGGTCGAGGGGTGCTGCGGACCCATGTTGACGACCATCTCGCCGGCCACCGGCTGCGCGATCTCGCGCAACTGCGAGAGGTCCTTGAGTTCAGTGTGCACGCGGCACCTCGCTTCCCGGGGTCGAACCGGCCGCAGGGGGCTCCGGCCGCAACGGGTCGATGCGACTGTGCGGGATGCCGTGGTACTCCGTGGGCGGTTCGTAGTCCTTGCGCAGGGGATAGCCCACCCAGTCATCTGGCAGGAGGAGGTGGCGGAGATCGGGATGATCCTCAAAGGTGACGCCGAGCAGGTCGTAGCACTCCCGCTCATGCCAGTCGGCGGTCTTCCACACGCCCTCGACGGTGGACACGCGCGGATTGGACCGGTCAAGGCTCACCTTCAGGACCAGCTCGTGCTTGCGGCGGTAGGAGATCAGGTGGTAGACCAGCTCGATGCGGTCCGTGTAGTCGACCCCGCTGAGGCATGAGAGAACCTGCAGGTCCAGCGCCGCGTCATCCCGACAGAAACGACAGACGTCGCGCAGGGCGCCGGGGGCGACGAGGACACCCTCTGGAACGGCAACCGCCTCAGGCACGGTGAGCGCGTCCGCGAACTTCGCCTTGAGGATGTCGCTGAGCGGACCGCTCATGGCTGGGGGGCCCTCACCGTGCGCAGCCACTTCTCCTGCCTCATCAGCTTCTGGAGCTTGAGAATGGCGTCGGCCAGAGCCTCGGGGCGAGGGGCGCAGCCGGGGACGTACAGGTCCACCGGGATGACCTTGTCCACACCTTTGAGTACGGAGTAGCTGCGCTGGAAGAGACCGCCGCAGTTGGCGCAACTCCCCATGGCGATCACGTACCGGGGCTCCGCCATCTGTTCGTAGAGCAGGCGCACGCGCTCTGCCATCTTGTAGGTGATGGTCCCGGCTACAATCATCAGATCTGCCTGGCGCGGCGTGGCCCGCGGTACGGCGCCAAAGCGGTCCAGGTCGGTCCGCGGCCCGCCGGTCTGCATCAACTCGATGCCGCAGCAGGCGGAGCCGAAGAGCAGGTACCAGATCGAGGACTCGCGGCCCCAGTTGATGAACCACTCGGCGGATGTCAGTATGCATTCCATAGGTAGAGAGCTATTCCCGCTTACGCTCCAAGTCCTCGACGTCGTGGTCCAGGCGCTTGATCCAGTCCAGATCCCCTTTGCGCCAAACGTAGGCCAGGCCGAGGAACAGGATCAAGAGGAACAGGGCGAGTTCGCCGTAGGCCAGGCCCGCTCGGCCGGCCTGAACCCAGTCCTTGAACACCGCCGCTACTGGATAGGTCAGCGCAATCTCGACATCGAAAACGACGAAGATCACCGCAATGATGTAGAAGCGCGGATTGAAGTTGAACCAGGCCTGCCCGATGGGACGTTCGCCGCATTCATACACCGAACGCTTTTCCAGCGACGGCCGCGACGGCCGCACGAAGCGCCCGAAGAGCAGGGCGCCAAAGACAAACGCAACGGCGACGAAGAGAAACGCACCGACCGTCGCAAAACCAAATGTGAACTCCGTCATGCGCGCACTCTCATGCTTGCCCCAAGGCCCCTGCTACGCTGGGAAACCACTGCACCTGTCTGCCCCAAAGCGTGCCGCCGCAGTCTGACTCTGTCCGTGGCTGACGCCCACAAAAAACGCCCGTAAGATACCTACTACATTGTGGCAGTCAAGCCTGGTCGCCGATTTTGGGCGAGCCCAGGGTCGTGCGCTCGCCGGGCCTCTTTCCCAGACCGCGCTGCAGCACACTGCCACGGCGGGCATGGGCGGCCGCTGCGCCAGGATCTCTTCTCCACCAGGCCGACCTCCGCCGCGGGCCGTGAATACGGGCTGGCGCCATCGATCCGCATATTTTGCTCCCATCACGCCTTGAAAAGTCCCGACGGCGGCCTAACCTATGACCGCATTGCGGCTGGGTATCTGGATCGGCGCCCGCCGATGCCGATGCCGTGCGCCAAGGGCAGCGGTCTGGCTGAGCCTAGGCGCCTTGATAATCGAGTGTGGTAGGGTACCGAAGTGGTCAAACGGGGCAGACTGTAAATCTGCTGGCATCGCCTTCCTTGGTTCAAATCCAAGCCCTACCACCAACTCCTCAGCCTCAAACGCCCCCCCGCTGCTAACATCTGACCCCCTGTGCTATGCCCTGCTTAGCGCAAATAACAACAACAATACAACAACACGCCACCCAAGGCGGGTTGATCTTCGGAACCACCCCGAGACCGGTCCGGGTGGCGCGACCACAGCTCGCCGGCAAACAACAACACGGCCCGCGGTAACAACAACACGACGTGCCAACGGCCGGGGCAAGGGAACCGGCCACGCCGGGATGCGTCAGTGCCCGAGGGGCCGAATCACCTGGAAACGCGCGGGCTGCACTGGCGAGGCCCTGCGGCGCTTTCCGGTATGGGGCCCGTGGCGGGTCAGCCCGGCGGGATCTGCGGGAGTGCCGTCCAGTGCCCGTCCTCGGGAACGCGGACGGCGTGGACGCCCTCTCTGGCGTACATGGCGCGGGTGGTCGGGTTGGACTCCAGGGCAAGGTAGGCGGTCGCTTCCGGCCGGCCGTGGCGGGCAAACACGGACTCCTCGAGCACTCGGCGCTTGCACAGGTCGGGGCGGAGGCCCCACGGGTTGAAGTTCCACTCGTCGGGCTGCCAGTCGAGGACCTCCCCGATCCGGGCCAGGGTCGGCACTTCGTACCGGGCGTCTCTGGCGGTGATCAGCACCACACGGCGCCCCTGGAAAAGGGGCAGCAGCCACTCCCGGTAGACCTCCTGACCGATCCAGTCGGTGTACGGCCGCCTCCCGCCGTGTCGGGCAAACCACTCGCGGCGGCCGTCGCCGTTCGCTACCAGGGTGCACTGGTAGTCCAGCAGGATGATCCGGGGCTCTCGCGTCAGGCCGGCATGGGTGAACAGGTCCACGGGGCTCCTCCCGGGCCGCCAGACAGCCCGGCGCGGGGCCGGGCCGTCCGGGGCCATGATCTTCAGCGGCTGTCAAACTTCCGGGCCAACCGCAGGGCCTCCGCCTTCATGGCGGGGCGGCGCTCGCCCATGTCGCCCACCAGGCAGTGCAGGCCCATCTTGCGGTGCAGTCCGCGGAGGGCCTTCTCGCCGTTGCCGCCGGCCATGCTGGCCCAGCCGTGCCCCGTCCAGGGCACGTGCTGCAGCTCGCGGGCAAACACGCACATGAAAAGGCAGGTCCACAGGTGGTGCAACACCTTTTCGGTGCTCAGGGTGCCGGCAAAGGCCCTGAACTCCACCGTCCCGCGGGTGGTCACGTTGGTGACGTTCAGCACGCGGTACCGGTCGGCGCAACGGTACCGGCCGGGGTCGCCCTCCCGGCGGGCCAGATCCAGGGTCGCCCGTATGTCGTCGCTCAGGCGGCGGGTGTAGCGGCTCAGGTCGCGGCGGGTGCCGGTCTGCGCATACAGGGCCTCGGCGTTGATGTTGACCACGCCCGCCAGCCGCCGGATGTAGTCGGCGGTCGCCGCCGGGTCGGCGCCGGGCAGCACGCTCGCCACGCCCACGTGCACGTGGCAACCGCAGCTCGGGTTGACCCGTCCACCGACCTCCCGGATCCACGCCACCATGTCCACCAGGTTGCGGACGCCCTCGGGGCCGCTCAGCACCGGGCTCACAAACTCGCAGGCCACATAGCCGGCCGGGGCCACTATGCTGCCGTCGCGCTCGGCGCGCCAGTGGGTGCCGTTGAAGGCCGGCGCCGCGGTCACGGGCAGGCCGTTGTGGTAGCCCCCGATCTGCAGGGCGCCCGCCGGTACAACGGTCTCCAGCTCCACGCCAAAGGTCACTGTGTCTGCGGTCATTCGGTGCATGGTGCGCATCGTTCTGGCCTCCTGGGTTTGCTGACTCTCCGGCCGTACCTTCTGCAACTGTCTTAAACATACTACTAAAGAGCAGTGCAAGCAAGCGTTTTGAGAGTTGGAACGCGTTTTTCTGCAATGCCTTAGAGAACAAGCGCTGCGGGTACGCAGATCCCTTCCGGAAGGCGAGACGGAAGACTCTGCAAGGGGCAATGAAAAGCCCCCGGTCGGGGGAGTCCGAGCCGGGGGCCTGGGGTTACGTGCGGTGGGCCGCGGGGGTTACGTCGCCAGCGTGGAGCGCTGCCGGAAGAATGTCAGCGCGGCCCGATGCTCGAAGCGCAGGACGCGGGGCGACACTCGGACCGCGGGGAGCTTGCCCATGGCCACCAGGCGAAGAACGGTCGCCACCGGGACTTGGAGTGCCGCCGCGAATTCGTGTACCGTCAGCAGACGGTCAGTCGACAGGCCAAAGCCCTCCAGTTCGCTCCGCTCTGCCGCCGTCAGGCCCCCTAGGTACCGTTTCGTCTTATCACTTAACGCCCCTTGCGCGTGCGTGGCGTAACTTACGCCAATGCACTGCGCAAGTTCATGACGTTTTTTTTCGCTGCGAATCCGATTCTCAACGACCATCCAACTCGGCTTCCCGTACCGACCCATGATCTTGTAGGTCTCGGCGATCTCCTGGTAAATGCTGCCCTCGCCCTTTACCGGGCGGCGCTCGGCAATCGGCTTCTTCTGCTCTTCCGCCCTCATGCGCTCAGACTCTGCCAGGAGCTCGGCGTTGTTGCGGATCCTCTTGTGCCGGTCGCCGCCACGGGGGTCCTTAGTCATCACACCAGCCAGTTCCGGGAAGCGTTCCTCGAACCGCTTGACTGCCTCAGACGCCCGGCCCCTGTTGTTGAATCCCGCGAAGCCACGCTCCTTCACGGTCATGGCGATCTGGTCTTGCGTCATGTCCGGGCGCTTGTACTTCAGGGCAAGGATCAGCGTTCCTACGGGATCGACAATTACCATCCCAAAGAACTTCTCCACGCACTGTGCCGCCACGGGGTTGTCGCGGGCAAACTCTGCGATCTCTTCCGGCCCATCCAGGTTGTTGGCAACCTCTGTGAACACGGGCGAGTTGTCGGCGGCGCCGTTCTCTTGCCAGGCGGCGTCCAGCCGCGCCGCCTGCTCTGCCACTGTCTCGGGGCGTCGTGAATCGCGGTCCATATCGTCTACACTCCTTTAAGCATGCTCATAAACTACCGCTCTGCCAGACCCTGTTCAAGACGGGTCGGCGGGAGCTGCTGCAGGCTCGCGTGGAACCGGCAGCAGCTCCCGGCCGGAATGCAAGTTCAGGCGCACGACATGAAGGCGGGGGAGCCGTCGTTGCGGCGGTAGGGCATGTGGACCTGCAGGGTGCCGCCACGGCGCGTGAGGTGGACGACCACGACCAGGCGGCCGGTGTCTTTCTCGGCGACCTCGACGGGAACGGCCTCGCCGGTGCGCTCCACGTCGGGGATGTAGACGGGGCCGGCCTCGGGCTGCATCCAATCCGGCAGGACGGCCTGGGCACCGTAGACCTGGACGACCATGGCGCCGATCGCGGCCTTGCGGCGCTCGAGCAGGATGCCGGAACGGAACTGGCTGTCGGGGTCGGCGTCTTCGAGCTTGGCCATGGCCTCCCACTCGCTGCCCTCCTCGCCGCACTGGTCGCCGCTGGGGTTGGCGGCGCCGGTCGGGTCGGCACCTCCGGCGGGGCCTCCCCCGAGCCCCAGGAGCTCGCGGGCCCGGTCAGCGGCCCGTCGACAGGCGGCACGGAAGGCGGATGGGCCGGCGGCGGGCAATTCCGCGCCAGGAGCCGCCTGCGGGGCCGTCTGCGGCGTTCCGATGGCCGGGACGGCCATCAGGGCGTTCAGCACGCCTCCCAGCGTTCTGGAGGGCTCGGCGGGGCCTTCCTGGGCTTTGCACGGCAGGAGGACGGCGGCGGCGGTATCGTTGGACGGTACCATGAGGGCAAGCACGTCCTTGACGGACGGCGGGCCACCGAAGCGAGTGAAGTCCTCGCTATCGAGGAAGTCCATGACCGCGGTCGCCTGGTCAAGGGCCTGGCCGCGGCTCCGCTGGATCGCGGCAGTTGCGTGGGCGGCGGCGTAGCGACAGGCTCTGCTGTAGGACCGCTGGTGAACCGGGACTGGCTCGGCGGCGAGTTCGGGATCCGCAGGCTTCCGGGAGAAGCGGACGTAGAGGCAGGCCGTGCCGGTTGACCCGTGGCAGCCGATGTACAGGGCGAAGTAGAGATCCGGGCAGACCAGGGAGGCCCAGGTTCCACCGTCGGCGGAACCGATACGCAGCAGCGTCATCCTGCCGCTGGTCGGCCGCACCACCGACGTGAGTTCGGCTAACGGCCGGTCCGTGTCCGTCTGCCTGTCATGCCACAACAGCCCCTGCACGGCGGCCGTGCGCTCCGCCAGCGCCGCCATGGCCGGGGTGAAGGTGCAGAACGCCCCAGCCGCCTGCGGTCCCGGCAACGGCCACTCCGTACTGACCGGGTACGCGTTGGACTTCGTCCAGTCCACGCCGCGGAAGCCCTCGACGAACTCCGGCAGGGTGTCGGCGGCGAACGGGCCACCGCGCTTCATCGGTATGCCGGGGTCGGCCGCGCCGCAGAACACGGCGGAGGGGCGGGGATCGTGGCCCATGAGGGCCAGCACGTCCACGCCGGCGGGAGCGCCGCCGAAGCGCGTCCAGTCTTCGCTCTCCAGGACCTGGTGGACAGCGGCACCGGGGAGAAGCTCCCGGCCAGGGCTCCGCTGGATCGCGGCGGTTGCGTGGGCGGCGGCGTAGAGGACCGCCTTGCGGTACTCCTGGTCGGGGGCGGCGACGGCCGGCGGGGTCTGGCCGGGCTCGGTGGCTCTGGAGTCGGCGGACTCCGCGGGGATCTGGGGCAGGGTCGGGGCGGGGGTGCGGGGCGTCTTCCGGTCCATGGTGGACCTCCTTTGTGACCTGCCCTTAGCCGGGGCAGGAAGAGGACCATCGGCGATGCGGCTAAAAACGGTACAAAGGAACCGCCAGACCCGAGGGTCTCACCGCCGATGATCCACAAACAGAATCGGGAGTTGCCTTTGGTTTGGAGCCCTTAGCCGGGGCTCGGTTACCCAGAACAGTACACTCGGTCGGCACCGGTGTCAAGGTCTGCCGCGACGGTTGGCGGAGGCGGGGTGAGGCTGAGCACTGGAAATGGGTGTGATTCTTACCCATTTATGACCTGCCGCCGTGCAATTTTTCTGCCTGGGGCTGCCAGCCAGGGCCGGTGTAGCACGTTGGGCGTTTCGTGCACGTGCTACACGGGGCCGGATGGCTGGCGCCCCGCCCGTCGGTTGCTGCTCTCGACGGCCCGCGTGAGTTGCTGCACGGAGAGTATGAGAAAGGTGATCAGGAAGCAGGCGAACCAGGCGGCGGAGTTCCCCCGGGGGATGGCGCACAGCGCCGCCAACAGGAAGAGGACGGCCATGATCCGCAGTAGTGGCGTCCAGTCGAAGGGCGATTCAGGCTCCTGAAGCGGGGCCGCGTACGGCGGCACGACAACCGGCGGCGCCGGACTCCCCACCGCCACCGCGGGCATGGATTCTGCTTCTGGTTCTGGGCTCGGCCCGCCATCCTCGGCCGCATCCAGGGAGAGCGTCGCCCCGCACCTGGGGCACTGGCACGTCTGCCCGACGGCGGGCAGATCGGCATTGAAGCAGTGAGAGCAGTCGGGGCATTCGACACGTTGCATGGCGGGTGCTCTCCTCTCGTGTGCGGACCGACGGGCGCTGCGGCGCTGGGGTCGTCGGGGGATTGGCGGGCAGCCCCTCCGTTCGGGCAACCCCGCCCTACGATACCACGGGCGCCGACGGCCCGCCACGACGGGTCAGCCAGGTAGGCAGTGCGGATTCCGCGCCTACCCCCGCCGATTGGAGGGGGGCCAGCTTACGCAGAGGCGCTACCGGCCCCCCCAGAACAGTACCTTCCAGGGGGGGGTGGGTTTGGCCGAGATTCTCGGCCAAATCCGCCCCGGCTCCGTGCACTTTTTCTGCCTGGCGCCGGTTCTGGCGGTCAATGTCCGCCGATTCCGCCCCGGCTCCGTGCACTTTCTCTGCCTGGCGCCGGTTCTTACGGACAATGTCCGTCAAATCCGCCCCGGCTCCGTGCACTTTTTCTGCCTGCCGGCTGCCGGACAGGCCCGGTGTAGCACGTTGCGCGTTGCGTGCACGTGCTACACGGGGCCTGCCGCTGTTGCTTTCCGGCTGCCATGGGCTATCTTCTGTGCCGATCCCTCACAATACTTGGCGCGGTGTGCCGTTTCGGCAGTGTGCGTGCGAACCTGGAGGCGCCGATGTGGTCTATCGATACGACACACGCGTCGACGGCGGCGTTTGGCCGGTACCGGAAGAAACACCCGGCGGAGTACGCGGCGGTGTTTGGCAACCTCGGTCGCGTGCTCGGGTTCCTGGCCGGCGGTCAGAGGATTGGCGGCTTCCAGGTTAGCTTCCTTCGCTCCGAGGGCGGGGACGTGTACCGGATCGGGCAGACCGGAGTCAAGAGCGCCCACGAGACGCGGCTGTACGTACACTTCAGTGAGCGCGAGTCTGTGGCCTACGTCCTGGAGGTCGGTGACAAGGACTCGCAGCCACGCGATATCAAGGCAGCACGGGCAAAAGCCGATATGCTGCGAACTCAGGGGGGCTGAGACATGAAGGCAAGATACGAATCGGCGGCGGAGGCAGCGGCGGCGCTGTGCGGTGACGCCGGGGTCGCGGAGGCCGTCACGGCGCACGCCCGTGAGTGCGCTCTGGTGACGATGCTGATCGGCATGCGCGTCGCCAAGGGGATGACGCAGACCGACGTGGCCCGCAAGATGGGGGTGCATCCGAGCACGGTCTCAAAGCTCGAGGCCTCTGCGGACGATTGGCTGCGGATCGCCGAGGTGGTCCGCTACGCGCGGGCGCTCGGCATGGGCGCCAGTCTGTCTTTCGAGGACCCGGCATTACCGGCGGCGGAACGCATCAAGGACGCGGTGTTCGAGATTCACAGGCGGCTGAACGATCTTGCGGCGCTCGCCAAATCGGTGGGCGAGGACAAGGCGATCACCGACAAGATCAGCCAGTTCTACGGCGAGGTCCTCTTCAACTTCCTGCTCAAGTTCCGCGACAGCCACGAGCGCCTGCAGACGGTTCTCCGGCTGGACGGGCAGCACGAGGCGGCCAACGCCAGCGAGACGCCGGTGCAGGGTCCTGCCAACGCGGAAGCCAGAGAGCCGGTGGCCGCCGTGGTCTGACCGCGGGCCCCATAGGGCCAGCCGTCACGCCCACGGCTGACGGTCCTCACGGGGAGCGGATGGCACGGGGCAGATCCGTGGACCGGGGAGCGGCCGGGGAGGGAGTGAGGGTAACTGTGGAGAAGCCCGGCGGCGCGGTCCTTGCGGCCGCATATGGGCGGCCAACAGGTGCGAGGCTGACACAACAACAGCCCAGGGCCGCGCCGACGGGCAAAGCGCTGGCGTCAGTCGGTTTCCTGGCGGGGGGTGGTCTTGTTCTGCCGCAGTTCCATGATCAGCTCGGAAACGCCCTGCTTGAAGGCGTCTTTCATGCCGTCCTCGAAACTCTTCTCCAGCTCGGCTACCTTCTTGGGGGCGGCCCCGGCGGACAGCAGCATCTTCTGCTCGGCGGGCGATAGGCGGGTCTCGGAATCGACGGCGCCGTAGCGGGCCCCGACGGCGTAGACTTCCTCGGGGGTCTTGGAACGGCCGATGGCGTTAAGGGCTTCAACCGTTTCCGGCGTGGGTACTGGCCCGCCCTGGCCCGGAAGCAGGCCTCTCACTTTGTCACGGGCTCGGCGCATCTTCTCCTGGGCAGTGAATTGCTTGGAGCCGGTGAAGAAGTCAGCATAGAGCCGGCGGGGGAAGCGGCTGATGTCCAGCGTGCCCGCGGCCCCGGTCCCGAACTCCTTGTCGAATGCCTCCAGGGTCAGATCGGCGGCGGCCATGGACGCCCCACCGACGTTGCCTTGGGCCGCAGCGTCGGCGGAACCCTCGCCCTCTTTGGCGCCCTTCATGGCGTCAAAGGCAGGGGTTAGCGCCGCCTTGGTGGCGAGGCCCTGGGCAGTGAGGTCGGCCCCGGGAGCCGCACCGGCTTCGATGAGCTTGCGGGTCTCGGCGAACTTCCCGCCGGCCACGCGCAGGGAACCAAGGGCGATGACAGCCGAGGCGCTCTCGCGACCGAGCTCGCGGGTGTACGCGGCAAGCGCGTCCTTGGGGTCGCCGAACTCCCCGGAGTTGATGCGATCGATGGTCTCCAGGACGCGGTCTAATCCGGTCTCCCCCTTGAGCCGGACTTTTTTGCCGCCGAGTTCAACATCGCGGGTGGCCGCACGGGCAATGAGGTTACTGACGGTGGTGGTGCTGTCCTCGCCGGTGCTGTCGCCGGTCTCGGTGGTCAAGAACGCATGCAGAGCCAGGGCGTCTTTGATGTTGCCGCCGCTGACGCCGGAGAGGCCTTTGAGCCTGCCGACCTGGCCGGCCAGACCGGCGATGTCGCCGCCGGCACGCTCGCCATAGATGCTGAGGACGTTAGAGGCCTCGGTGATGCCGACGCCCAGGTCGTCCTTGATTTTGAGCACGGCCTGAGAGTACTTGGCCAGGTCGGTGCTGGGGTCGAGCTGACGGCGCTTAACGGCTTCGCCCATGGCTGCCATCTGGTCTACGTCGCTGCTGCCGGCGGTGGAGCCGCGCAAATCAGAGAGGGCGTACATGACACCGGCGGCGCCTCCGGAGACGCCGGTCTCGCCCTGCAAAAGAGCGAAACGTTTCCACTTGTCCACCTCATTCTGGGGCAGGGTCGGATTGTTGCTGACGAACCTCCCGAGGTTGTCGGAGAAGGTCTGCTGGGTGCTGAGGGCGTCGCGCTGGAGCTTGCGCATTTCCTCGATCGACTTCCGGGCCATCTCAACGACCTTGTGGAAGATGCTCTCGACGGAGCCGACGCCGGCCAGGGCCAGGGCGAACTTGCCGGCCTCTGCGGCCATATGCGCAAAGCTTTCGGCTCCTCTCTTCCCGCCCCTCGTGGACGTCGCCTCAAGCTTCAGTATCCTGTCGTCAGCGGCAGCGGCGTGTTTCTGCAGACGGACGAAGGCGGCGGACAGATCCTTGTCATCGCCAATCAGTTCCATCACGGGCACGGTGGATGCAGGCATGTTATCAGCTCCCAGGCGGGGGGGGTGGGGTGCAGGAACGCGGCGTAGCGGGGTAACCGGGTACTTCCGGCGGCACTACGGCGGCTTTGGACGGTTCGTCCTGGCGCACAGAGTCGCGCAACTGCGCTTCAATCCCTGGCGCATCGATGAGTGCCCGCAAGATGGCAACGCATGCCGCGCTGCTGAACAGATTCAGGAGGCAGCACTCATCGAGGTTGATTTGGTAGTTCACTCGCAGGGTAAGAGCGCAGGCGCTCTGCAGTTCGTTGTCATCAATCTGCAGGCGCCCGGAAGTGTCTAGGGATGACCATACGGACTGCGCCAGGCGGCACACATCTGCGTAGGCGGGATCGACGGCGCGTACAAGGCGGCCCTCGTCATCGAGGCCCTCGCGCCAGGGGATGGTGTAGTTGGGGGCGATGGCCAGGGCGACGGGGATGACCCAGGTGCGGCCGTCGCCCAGGCGCGTGGGGTAGCCGGTGACGGTCGGGGCGTCTCTGGCGAATTCCGCAGCCTGGTAGTCTTTGCGCACGCCACGCCAGTGGTCGCCGCTGCGCTGCCAGTTCTGGGCCTTGGCGTCGAAGTTGACCAGGACGTTCTCCTGCCAGGTAATGAGGAGCCCCCGGCCGCCATCGGGACCAGGGGAGCTGTCCTGCCGGGTATGGGTAACGAACCGCCCCCGCAGACGCTCGGGAATGGCCGCGAGGGCGGCGGCAGTGAAGCCGCCCGCAGCCTTGCCGGGGAAGTAGTAGAGGATAGCGGCGTGGGTCATGTACACTCCACTCAGACGGTGATGACGATCCGGCCGCGAGACTTTGGACGGGCAGCGAGGTTGCCGCGGATGTACTCCGCTACCCACTCATGGAAGGCGCGGGCCATGATCGCCCGTTCATGGTCAGATACGGTCACCAGAGCACGGCTCGGGTTGAACGCGCTATGGAGGTTTGGACGGGCGGCGTACGCTGGCAGAGTTGGCCACTTAGCCGTCAGCCGGGTATTGGAGCCGCCGAAGCTGACGGTTCCAGAAAGGACACGGCGCTCCATCCGGCCGCTCTCGTGCAAGGGCTCGGCATCGGGATTCTTGAGACCGCGGGTGACAAAGCGACGATTACGACGAAGCCACGCGGCTTTATCGCGCTTGGACGACTCCGAGTACTCGTCAGGGTACCGGCTGAAGGCACTGCGGCGGAAGTGCTCGGGGGCGTAGTTCCTGAGCCAGAGGTAGAAGGTATCTTCTAGCGCGACTTTCCGGGTTATGAAGGACCGTATTCCCTCAGGCATTCTGTATCAAGGATTTGTGACGCTGCGATGCTATGCCCTAAATAAACATTATGGGATTGACGCATGAAATAGCCTCAAAAAGCGCATTTCTAGGC
>CAILUI010000407.1 GCA_903837355.1 uncultured Victivallales bacterium | reverse complement strand
TGTCGCGACGCTGCCGGACTGTACACGCCGCTGACCGGGTACGCCACTTTCGGCGAGAGGTGGTAGGGCTCGCGCCCGGGCGTGCGCTGTTTGGTCGCCGTTACGGCGGCCCGAAGCCGCCTGCCCTGAGCATGCCGACCACCCCCACCCCCACCCCCACCCAGAACACATTGAGGACGGTGTAGGCCCGGTCCTTCTTGATCACCGCGCACCAGGAGAGCAGGATGGCGTCGGTCGTGTTGAAGGCCCAGACAAAGAGGAAGGGGCTGGCCGGACCGAGCCAACCCACCAGCGAGAAACTGAAGATCCGCATCAGCACCCCGACCATCTCGATCGTCCGCAGGTGCCGCGCCACGCCGGTGTTGAGGGTTCTGAGCCAGCGCATGTGTCGTTTCGCCTCCGTTCGTCGGCTGGGTCCGTGCCGCGCTGCGGGCGCCGCCGGCCAGCGCTGCCTGACCGTAGCGCCTGGCTTGGCGGGAAGCAACCGCGGGATGGTGGCCGGAATCCGTCGCTGCGGTCTGCGTGCAGACGCCGAGTTCAGCGTCTATGGTGAACCGCGGTGGCAGCAGCGAGTGTGCGCTGCGCCGCCGCGATAACGGAGGACGTTCGCATGGAGCAACCGTACCGGCAATCTCAGCGCAGAGCTCGGAGCGGGGCGCTGACTCGGGCCTTCGGGGCACTGGCGGTCAGCGTCGGCGTCGCGGCGGCCGGCGGCGCGGTCTATGTCGTCGACCAACGACACCCGCAGGCGGCCGACCAGAACGCCGGCAGCGCCGCGGCGCCGCTGCTCACCATTGCCCGTGCCGCCGCCCTGGTGCAGCCTGGCGACACGGTGCTGATCCGTACCGGCATCTATCGCGAGGCGGTGGTGGTCGAGACCGCGGGCACGGCCGAGCAGCCCATCCATTTCATCGCTGACGAGGCGGCCCAGGTGGTCGTCACCGGCGCCGATGTGCTCGGCGAATGGACGCCGGAGGAGGGGGCAACCGGCGTCTTCAGTACGCCCTGGCCGCATGCCTTCATCGGCTGGAATGCTAACCGTGCGCATCCCGATGACGCCGGGACCCGCGTCATCGGCCGCGCCGAGCAGGTCTTCGTGCAGGGCTACCCACTGCACCAGGTCCTGCGTCGGGAGGAACTGAGCCGCGGCTCGTTCTGGGTCGATCAGGAAGGCCAGCGGCTGCTGCTGCGGACGTTCCAGGACGCCGACCCCAAGGACCTGCGGGTCGAAGCCTCGACCCGGCCGCAGGTCTGGGCGTCGAAAGGCGCCTACATCCAGGTGCGCGGCCTGCGCTTCCGCTATGCCGCCAATGCCGCGCAGTCCGGCGGCACGGTCTTCGGCGCCCACAGCACCGTGGAGGACTGCGTGTTCGAGCGCATGAACTCGGTCGGTGCCGGGTTCATTGGCCAGGACATCGTGGTCCGGCGTTGTGTCTTCCAGGACAACGGCCAGTTGGGCTTCACCGCCTACCAGGCGCACCAGTTGCTGTTCAGCGAGTGCGTGGTTCGCAATAACAACACCAAGGACTTCCCGCGTGGCTGGGAGGCCGGGGGCAACAAGCTCTGCCTCTGCCGTGGCGTGGTCATCGAGCGCAGTCAGTTCCTGGCCAATCGCGGCACGGGCGTCTGGTTCGACATCGGCAACGAGGACTGCACTGTGCGCCAGTGTCTGATTGCAGACAACGAGGACGCCGGCCTCTTCTACGAGATCTCCTACGGCCTGAAGGCGCATGATAACGTCTTCGTGGGCAACGGTTTTGCGGGCACGCCTGGATCATGGGGCGCCGACGGCGCCATCACCCTCTCCAGTTCCCCGGGCGGGGTCATCGAACGTAACCTGATCGTGGGCAACAAGGAGGGCATTCAGTTCCGTGAACAGAACCGCCGGACGCCGCGCCTGCCCGAGCCCGGCGCCGAGGAGGCGGTCTGGAATCATGACGAGTCCATCCACCATAACCTGCTGGCCTACAACCGTGAAGCTCAGCTCTGGGGCTGGTTCGACGTCGGCGACGAACGACACTGGCCAAAGGCCCTGCAGGAGCACACGGCGGATGACGGTAAAGCGGCGGCCGACCTGGCCGCGGGCTATCAGGCCATGGATGCCAGCGGCAACCCCGTCGGCCTGGCGCTCGAGCACCTCAAAATCACCATCCACGACAACCTCTACGTCACTCAGCCCGGCCAGGGCCTGTTGAACTGGGGGACTACCTGGAAACGCCATCGGCGCTACGCCACCTTGGACGAGGCGCGCCGCGAACTCGGCTTCGAGGAGGGCGGGCGCTGCGAGACCGTGCGCTTCGGGGATGTGGCTCGTCGTGACTTCCGGGTCGCTGCCGATAGTCCCGCCATGACCATGGGCTGTTACCCTCAGGGCGAGGTCCCGGGCGTGCGCCTGGGGGTGTTGGATGGACGCTAAGCGCTGGCTGCTGGCATCGGGCGTTCCCTGGAGGGCGAAGCTCCCCAGGCGCGCCCGCGCCGCTGAGCCGTGGCCGCGGCTCGGGGCCAGAAAGCCGCTGGCATCGGGTGTTCCCTGGAGGGCGAAGCTCCCCAGGCGCGCCCGCGCCGCTGAGCCATGGCCGCGGCTCGCGGCCAGAAAGCCGCTGGCATCGGGCGTTCCCTGGAGGGCGAAGCGCCCCAGGCGCGCCCGCGCCGCTGAGCCGTGGCCGCGGCTCGCGGCCATTCCGAGGAGCCCGATCACGGTCCGCTGCGGCGGACTGCGGCGGACCGGCCTCCAGCCTGGGCCGACCCGCTCTGGGTTCTGGCCGATCGGGATCGCAGCACTCGCGGTCCTGGTGGCCGCCGTCGCGCCCGCCGCGGACGTGCCCACGGTACCGCGACCGGCGGACCTGCCGGCGCGGATCATCGTCTCCGGCCGCACCTCGACCGCGGTCGAGGTCCCGGTGGCCCTCACCGACCAGCAGATCCCGCCGACCAGCGCCGGCCAACCGCTCACCAACACGGCGGGGTTCCGCTGGTGGGTCAGCCAGCACTACGCCTTGAAGACGGACTACGGCGACGACACGGCGCGACTCTACCTGACCCTGCTCGAACTCGCTTACCCGCATTACGTCGAGATGCTCGGCCCGGCGCCAGCAGACGGCGACGCCGCGCGTCTGGCGGTGGTCTACGGCACTTCCCGTGCGCGCATGGAGGAAGCCATGGCCTCGGACCTGGGCCATCCCTGGACGTTCGAGGGCGGCGGGATCACCCTGGAAGGGTTGCGCGTCGCCTACCAGTACCCGAGCGGCTCGCTGCTCTACCATCAGCGCTACATCCTGCTCCACGAGGTCGCCCACCTCCACATGATGTGCCGGCTCGGCACCCTGAGCCGGATTCCGGGGTGGTTCAACGAAGGCCTGGCCGATGCCGTATCGTCGCATGTCTATACGGAGTCGGCCCGGCGCTTGACCGTGTTCGTTCACGACAAGGCGGCCATCCCGAACTTCCTTGACGAGGGCCTGCGCGCCTTTGCCGACAGCGGGCGGTCGCTGCGTGACCTGCACGACCAGGGCGGCCTCGGCCGCGGCGGCAACGTGCTGGCCGTGCAGTTCTTCCTGACCGACCCGGGCCGCGCCCGGCAATTCGGGCTCTACCGTGACGCGCTGTTCGCGCTGGCCACGTCCGGAGCGGCGGCGCTGGACCAGAGCTCCGACCTGCTGCAGCAGACCTGTGGCCCCTGGGCTGACCTCAACCGCGCCTTCGCCGCCTGGCTGGGCGAACAGCACAACACGTTACACTACGTGGACTGGGGCTGGGAGCAGGATGGCGATACGCTTTGGTCCTACGGCTGGCCGCAGAAGGGGCCATACTCACGCATGGATCTCTTGCTGCCGCCCGGTGAGGTGCCGGTCTGGACCCCGTTGCGCCTTGATTACCCCCTTGAGCCCATGCCGCCCCAGGTGGGACCGGTTGAACGCGGCAGCGCTGAGCCGGCGGTGGGCTGCCTGCTCGACGTTTCGCGAAACCCGACCCGCGGCAGCGCCGGACTGGGACTCGGCGTGCTGGACCCGCCCGTGGCGACGGGCGTGACGCCGGGGTACCTGCGGGTCCTGGTGGAGGCCGGCCAGACCCTGCGTCTCGATGGCAGTGATCTGGGACTCGAAACGGTGACGTCGCCGCTGCCCGCCGAGGTCCTGACCGCCATCGCCGCAGACCGCTACCGCCTGGGCCTGACCTTGCAGATCGGCCAAGCGGCGCTGCGGGTAACCGTACGAGCCGGTCCTGCCGAGGCGCTGCGCGAGTGTCAGAGCACGCTCGCCCTGACCCCGGCCGCGCGCCGCCGGCTGCTCGAACGCCCCGCTGCCATCCTGGCCCGCGATGGCTATCACGGCGTGACACCCTTCTTCGACGACCGCCGCCGTCCGGACCCCGATCTGTCGCTGCCGGCCGCGCCCAACCGCTGGCGCCGCTCCGGGGACCTGCAACTCCAGGGCAGTGCCCTCCTTGATGCGGCCGGACAGGAGATCTGGCGGATCACCGCGGACCCGTCCCGCGGCGCGCGGGTGAGTCTGGCGGCAGACGGGACGCTCGAGTTCGCCGGGCAGATGCACAGCGAGACCGCGGCCACCCTGGTGCAGCCGGACGCATTCCGGTCGTCAGACTACGTCTTCGAGGCGCGCTTTTCGCTGGCCCAGCCGCAGGGGTTCTACGCGCACCTGCTCTTCCTCGCGCCGCGGGTAGCAGGGCCGGGCCTCGGACCGGCGTACCGGATCTCGTACCGTTTCGTCGGGCCGTGTGCCGTGGCCAACAACAGCACCGGCTTCTACCTCGTCCATACCGGCGCCGCAGCGTTCCTGAAGAGCCCCCTCGATGCGGTCCCCCTGGCCGGGGCGCGCTATCGGCTGGACTACGACCATGAGTACATCGCCTATACGGTGGTTCGGGACGTGCCTGAAGGCGTCAGCATCCGCTTCTACCTGCACGACACTCAGGCGACCGGCGACGACGAGCAGCCCCTGTTTGAGTACACCGACACCACGGCGGAACGGATCGCCGGCGACGGCCAGGCGCGGGTTCAGGTCGGCAGCGGCGGCTTGATCTACCCGGCCACGCCGGTGCGCTTTCGCGGCATGCGGCTGTACCCCGTGTCCGCCTTCGCCGCGATCCGCCAGCGGCAGAGCGTGGCCGTGCTGCCGCCACCGCGCCTGCCCGTGCCCGCCAGCGCCCACGACCAGGATCGCACCGAGCTCCCGAATCTCTTCAGTGACAACCTGGTCGTGCAGCAGGGCAAACGCCTGGCGGTCTGGGGGCGCGGCAGCGCGGGCGACGCGATCACGGTCTCGCTGGCAGGCCGCACGGCGACGGGCAAGGTGTCCGCTGGGAGTTGGCGGGTCGACCTGGATCCGATTGCCGCCGGTGGGCCGTATGTCCTGACCGTCAGCGGGCGGGATCGGACGCTGGAGGTGAAGAACGTCCTGGCCGGCGAGGTCTGGGTGCTGGGCGGGCAGTCCAACATGGGCTGGTGGCTCGAGAGTACCACCGAAGCCGCGACCGAGATCCCCACGGCCAACTTCCCCGAACTGCGGGTCTTCTCCGGCTGGCATCCGCCTGCGGACACGCCACAGTTCCATCTGGCCGGCGGTACCTGGAAGGCCATTTCCCCGGAACTGCAGGGACGACTCTCGGCGGTGGGCTACTACTTCGGCAAAGACCTGCATCAGCGCCTCAAGGTACCGGTTGGGCTGATCGACACCTCCACGCCGGCGACCGGGATCGAGACCTGGCTCAGCGCGCCGGCGGCCGCAACGCTCTATGGCCCGGCCTTGTACGAGCGACCGGCCCGCTTCGCTGCTGCCCGGCAGGACCCCGCGGTCTTCTACAACGGCAAAGTGGCGCCGCTGCTGCCTTCCGGGATCGCCGGGATGGTCTGGTACCAGGGTGATGGCAGCCACCCGGCCGTCGGGTATGCCTACCGGCGCTACATCCCGGCCCTGATCCAGGATTGGCGGAATGGCTTCCAGCAGGGCGACCTGCCCTTCCTGCTGGTCCAGATCCCGCGCTTCGAGGGCTGCTCGCCGGAGATGCGTGAGTCGCAGTTGCTGTCGGTCCTGGGCGCCCGCAACGCCGGACTGGCAGTGACCCTCGATACCGGCGATCCGGTGGACATCCATCCGCGGCTCAAGCGCCCGGTCGGTGAGCGCTTGGCGTTGCTGGCACGGGCCATCGCCTACGGCGAGAAGGTCGAGTATATGGGGCCGATCTACCGGACCATGGAAATCAGGGAGGGCAAGGCCTACCTGAGCTTCGACCACGCCGGCAGCGGCCTCGCGCTGCAGGGCCAGGGCGGCTTCGAGGTCGGCGCCGCCGCGGGGACCTACGTCAAGGCCGAGGCTGTCCTGGCCGCCGATGGACGGCTCTGCGTCTGGAGTGCCGCCGTACCCAGCCCCGCGGCCGTGCGCTATGCCTGGGCTCCCGTGCCCGAGTTCAGCCTCACCAACCGCGAGGGGCTGTTGGCCAGTCCGTTCCGCACGCGCGAGGACTGAGGGGCGAAAGGCGAAGACGCCGTCAGCCGTGCTCAGGCCGGACCGCTCAGAACCCGGCGCTGGTGGGTGCGCTCCACGCCTGGCCGCCGTGCGTCGTGCCGTAGCCGTGGCCCGTCCGCAGGCTATGTTGCCGGCTATGCTCTGTCAGGACCAACCGCGCCGCTGGCTGCCGGCGGCGTGCTTCATGCTGGGCTTCCTCTCGCTGGCCGATCCCTGGCCGGCCGGGACCACGCTACCGTTTCGGGAGATCGTGGTGCTCTGCCTGGCCGTGGCGACGTCTCTGCCGGCCTGGCGCGGCCAGCGGCTCGGAGCCTGGCGCGGGGCGGGGCTGCCAGCCCTGCTGGCCGTCTTGCTGCTGGCACTCTCGGGACTGCGCGCTCCCTCCGACGCGAGAGCCCTTGCCGAAGTCACCCAGTTCGCCTTCTACGTGCTCCTCCTACCGGTCCTCATCCAGGCTCGATCGGTCAGCGCAAGTCACCTTGCATTAGGACTTTGCAGCGGTGCCTTGGCGAATCTGTCGGTGCTCTGGATGGGCGGCATCCAGACTCAGGACTGGGGCGGTGCCATGGCCCCCGGAAACCGGCTGATCCACGGGGTCACGCTGGCCGCCGTGGTGCCGTTGGCGGTGCTTCTCCTGCAGCCGGTGCAATCCGTGCGCCGGCGCCTGGGCTTGGGCGTCGGCGGAGCGTTGGCGGCGGGCGCCACCGTGACCAGCCTGCCAGCCGCTCTGCTCGGACTGCTGTCTGCGGCCGGCGCGGCCCGCCGCTGCTGCCGCCCGCGTTGGCTGGCCCTGGTCGTGGTTGCGGCCTGGGGCACCGCCATGGCGCTGAACGTCTGGATTCTCAACCCCGGCGCCACCCGCCGAAGCATCGCTCTGCGCGATGAGCAAGGCCGCCTGCGGCGCTGGGTCCAGGAGGACATTGCCGCCTGCCGGGCGATCCTTGACGCGCCGCTCCTGGGCCACGGCCTCGGACGCTACCAGGAGACGGTCAGTGCCGGTCAGTACCGCCGCGATCTGCCGCGGCCGGGGGAGACCAAGGTCGAACTCGGCATGGAACCCGGAGTGCTGGTGCTGGCGGTCGAGAGCGGTCTGCCGGCGGCCCTGGCGGTCCTGGCGCTGTTCGCCGCTGCCGGACGACCGCGGCGACGGGATCAGGATGCGGATCGCGAGCCGATCCCCACGGCCGCACGGTATGGAGTTCTGGCGCTCGGCGCAGGTCTGTTTCTGACTCTGGTCAACGCCCGCAGTGGCGGCCTCTTCTGCGGTGTGCTGATCGGGCTGGCGCGGCGTTCGCAGGACGAACGTCCGCGCGGCTCCGAAACCCGAGCGCTGACCCAGGCCGCCATCGTCCTGCTGGCCCTGCTGGCCCTGCTGCTCTGCCGTCATCTCCCGGCCCGGCCGCCGCCGCCGACGACGGGCGCCGCTGCCGCAGCGCTGGCCATCCCCGGAGCGGTCACGGTTGTGCTGACGGCCGATACGGCCACGGACGTGGCGCCCGGCGTCGAGCGTGTGGCCGAGGCCGGCACCGCCTCACAACGCCCTCTCAGTGTGCCGGATCTGGCCTTCGCCGCGGCCGCACCCGAGAGCTTGGCCTCCTGGTCCTTCAGCACCGCGCGCGCCGCCCGTGTCGCGGTCTGGTTCCGCGTCTGGTGGCAGGATGGCTGCGGCAACTCCCTGGCGGCAAGTATCGATGGGGCGGCGCCGCTGCTGGTGGGCAACGACGGTACCTACAACGCCTGGCACTGGGTGCGCGGCTTCGAGGTTGATCTGGCAGCCGGCCCCCATGCGCTGCTCATCGCCCCCCGCGAGGACGGCATCCGCCTGGACCAGATCCTGATCACCGCCGCGCTCACGGCGCAGCCCCAGGGGCCCCTCGGACCCGCTGGCCAGGCCCTGGGGGCAACCCCCGCACTCACGGCAACGCCAGCCCTGCCGGCGATCCCCCTGCTGCCGCGTGCGCAGCCCTTCCGGGTCGGTGTCGGCGGCTGCTACCGGGGCGGCTTCGAGGCCGCGGTGCTCGCCATGGGCTTGCCGTGGAGCAAGGTCAACGACTGCGATCTCACCCGCACCGAATCACTGGCCGGCCTTGACCTCATCTGCTTGAGCGAACCCAAGGAGGTGGATGCGGAGCCCATGTTCCGCGCCCTGCAGGCCTACGTCGAGAACGGCGGCATCCTGGTCTTGGAAAACTACACCGGGGCGATCCCGCCCGAGGTCTGTACGAACCAACTGTTCTTCCCGACGCCGCTGCGCGGGCACCTCCAGCAGGCCTACGGGGGAGCCCTGCGGACCGACGATTCGGCGCTCTTTACCGGCCTGCCCCCGGGGAGTCTCTACACCCTGAGCTCAGATGTTCCCCATATGGTGCAGCAAGGCCCGCCGGGGCCGGACTGGTCGGGTCGCGGCACGCTGCTGGTCAATGGCCGCGAAGACGGTGCCGCGGTTTGGGAGCGCTCCCTCGGCAAGGGGCGCGTGATCTACTCCCGCGTCCCCTTCAGCTTCCAGATGATGTGGCGCGGGGCGGACCTGTTCCCGGCCCTGAAAAGTCTGCTGACCGCACTTACCTACGACCGTTGCCCAGCCATCGCCCCCATCCCGCTACCGGAACCCCCCGCCGGACCGCCGGACAGCCTGAGTGACGACTTCATGCGCGTGGGTCCCGAGCTTGGCCCCTCGTGGGAGCTCTCGGGAACGGGCGCCTGCACCGGCGAGCGCGGCCCGGAGCCGCATACCGAGTTCAGCCTGCTCCTCGAGGCCGGAGCACGTGCCAGCGCCAGCCCGACCTTCGCCGTGGACTGGACGGTGTCCGCCGCCGTGCTCCCGGAGTATGGCACGGGCGGCATCTGGATGAGCGTCGACGCTGGCGAACTGCTGCTGATCGTCGAGGGCAACGCCAGCGTCCGCTTGGACCAGCGGCAGGCCGACCGCGTCGAAACCCTCGGCCGCGCGCCGCTCCCCGGCGGCGGTGGCTGGCAACGCCTGTCGCTCAGCCTCCGCGACGATACCTGCTCAGCCTTCGTCAATGGCCATCTGCTGCTGCCCGTCGCGGCCGTGCAGCGGTCCCCTGCGGCGGGCCGCTTTGGACTGATCTGTCAGGCGGGGCGCTGGTTCGCCGACGACGTGACCGGACGGCCCACCGCGGGCGTGCTCGCCGGCACCGACCGTTACCTCGGCGATGAGGGCTCATCGCAAGCCTGGGGTGGACTCAGTCAGCGCGGCATCGAGAAGAGCACCGTCTACAGCCTGCAGTGGTACACCCAGGCCAGCGCTACCCAGGCGAACGCCGTCGCCCTGGGCCTGCCCAACTACCTGCCCGGGACGCTGCTCTGCGACGGCGCTCCGGTGGCAACCGTGGGGCCGAACGCGAGCGGCGCCGTGGTCGCCCTGCTCGAGCCGTCCGCGCCGCGCCGCAGCCTCGGCTTTGCCTCGGCCGGCTGGCGCGACTACGTCTTCAGCGGCCGGCAAACGGACTGGTTCTGCACCGGCGCCGACTGGCTGCCGCTGTCGCGCTGGAGTTGTGACCCGAACTGGTACTGGCTCGGAGCCGAGACCCGCGAACGCACCGCGCTCTGGTACCGCCAGCCGCTCGCTCCGCCCTATGCGGTCAGCGCCCTGGTGTCGGTCGGCGCCCGCACCACCTTCGGCGAGGAATACACCCGCGGCCGGGACCTGAACCTGGCCCTGGGCGCCAGCGAGACCGACGTCCTGAGCGGGGTGGCGGTACGGGTCATGAACGCGGCTGACCGTGGTATCGAAATCTGGCAGGACGGGGCGCTGGTGCAGACGCTCGCCGGGATCGGCCTGCCCTCCGGACACAGCCTGCACCACAACTGGTTCGAGATCACCGCGGTGGCTGACGCCGGCCGCCTGCGGGTTCGTTTCGAGGGTCGCGACCTCGGCGAGGTCGTCCTGTCCAAGCCGCTCCGGCCCGGTCGCGCTGCCATCTGGACCGAGAACAACAGCATCCGCGTCGCGCGCGTTACCGTCGCGCTCTCACCCGCCCCCTGAGCCGGCCTCGCCTGAGCCGCGTTGGCAGGCCGCCGCTGCTCGACCGCAGAAGACGCGGCCGGCCCCGGTAAGCAGCGCCTCGGGGTCCTGCCTCGGGTCCACCTCCATCCGTCGCGCCAGGCAGGTGCTCAACCCGGCGCCTGAATCGCTCTCGGGCCGCAGTGCCCCGCCGTCGCTGCCCTGTACCCCACCGTCGGCGCGGAGCAACCGCCGCGAACGGGCCATCTCCAGGCTTGCGGGCCGCCACGGTGCAGACCGCGAACTCAGGGTGTCCCTGCAGGGAGTGGTTTCGCGAAAGCGGGCGGCGGGGCGACAGGGCGGGGGTGGTTTCGCGAAAGCGGGCGGCGGGGCGACCAGGAGGGAGTGGTTTCGCGAAAGCGGGTGGCGGGGCGACCAGGAGGGAGTGGTTTCGCGAAAGCGGGCGGCGGGGCGACCAGGCGGGAGCGGTTTCGCGAAAGCGGGTGGCGGGGCGACAGGGCGGGG
>CAILUI010000406.1 GCA_903837355.1 uncultured Victivallales bacterium | reverse complement strand
GCTTAGCTGCATCTTTGAAGCAAGGAAACGTTATGCTATCAAAGGTGTCGGGACAGTAGATAGCTGGATCCGGAAATACGGGAAAAATCATTTACTTAAAAAGGTGGTCAGAGTGGAAAGTACAAACGAACGCGATCAGTTGAGTGAGCTGAAGAAGAAAAACCGTGAACTTGAATCGGCGCTGTCAGATGCCCACCTAGACCTGCGCCTTGAACGCGCATGGGTCAAACTTGCCTGCAAGGCGGGTGGGATAGATGACGTGGAATCTTTTAAAAAAAAAGCCAATGGCACGCCGTTCACGAATCAGTAGTATTGGAGGAGAGTATGGACAAAGGTTCTGGAAATATAGCCGCATTGTGCAGACGCACAGGCATGACGCGACAAAATTACTATGCAAAAAGGAAACGGCGACAGGAATCTGAGGTTGATGAGGGTTTAATTCTAGAGCTTGTCAGAAAAGAACGCTATGACCAGCCACGCCTAGGAGGAAGGAAAGTGAAGTGTCTGATAAGTGGCGAATTGGAAAAAAACGGCGTGTCGATAGGCAGGGATCGGTTTTTTGCTGTGCTGCGCACTAACGACTTGTTGATCGAACGGAAAAAGTCATTCATTCCCAAGACAACGAACTCGAAACATTCCCTGCCAGTTTTCCGAAATCTGATTGCCGCCCAAGAAGCAAGTGCACCAAATCAGATATGGGTAAGCGATCTGACTTACATTCGCACTGAAGAGGGGTTCATCTACGGGTCTTTGACAACGGATGCGTATTCCAGGAAGATTGTTGGCGCGCACGCAGGGTATAACCTGGAGGCCGAAGGTTGCATCAAAACTTTAAAAAAAGCCTTAAAAGAACTCCCGAAGAATTGTTTCCCAATCCATCATTCAGACAGGGGGAGCCAGTATTGTTGCCATGATTTCGTTAAGATTCTAAATAAACGTCATTTCTCCGTTAGCATGACGGAAGCCAACCACTGTTACGAGAACGCCATGGCTGAACGTGTCAACGGGATACTTAAGCAGGAGTATGGACTGGATTACACTTTTAAAACCAAGAAACAGGCGATTGCGGCATTTTACGAGGCGGTGGAACTTTATAATAACCGCCGACCGCACATGAGCCTAAACTATATGATTCCTGCAGAGGTGCATCGAAAGATGGTAGCGTGAAGAACGTTCTCCGACTCCCCCTAGTCCTCCTCGATCCTTCGGATCGCCCTTCGGGACGGAGGACTAGGGGGAGTCGGAGAACGCAGCGGGCAAGTTGAGGGTTTTCCGGTCTTGGTATGATGTAGTATAAGATCAATGTTAAGAAATTGGCAAAGATGAAGAATAAAGAAATATGGAAAAAGAAAGCGACAAATTTAAATCAGGACTTGACAACGTCGAATTCATTAAGAGTTTGGGAAAGAGGTAAGGGGAAGGGAAGGCGAGGTCGGTGGTCGGTGGTCGGTGGTCGGTGGTCGGTGGTCGGTGGTCGGTGGTCGGTGGTCCGTGGTCAGTGGTCCGTGGTCAGTGGTCCGTGCTCTGCCAGCAGTTCACGGAACTCGGTCAGGGCCGTCATGTATTGCTGTTCATGATTGCCTGGAAATGAGTTGTGGCCGACATCGTTGAGCCACAGGGCGCGCTTGGGGGCGGCCGCCCGGGCGTACAGCTTCAGGCCATGGGCGAAGGGGACTACACGGTCGCGGCGCCCGTGCATGACCAGCAGCGGGCAACCGATGCGGTCGATCAACGACAGGTTGTGGAAGCGGTCAAAGGGCAGGATGGGCACCTTGGTGACGAGGACGAAGGTGCTGGTGAAGGTGCTCTGCAGGATCAGCCCTCCCACCGGCTGCGCGGCTGCCAGTTGTACGGACGGCCCGCCGCCGACGCTGCGGCCGTAGAGCACGATCTGCCGTGCCGGTACGCCCAGCGTCGTGATTAGGTAGCGATACGCGGTCAGGATATCGGTGCCGGCGCCCTTGACGGAGGGGGTGCCAGTGCTCAGGCCATAGCCGCGGTAGTCATAGGCGAACACCGCAAAGCCGGCCTGTTGCAGCACCTCCAGTTCCGGCTGGATCTCGCCCAGGTCCTCGGCGTTGCCGTGGCTGTAGAGCACCGTGAAACGCGCCTGTGGGTTCGGGAGATAGGTCGCGCATAGACGTTCGCCGTCGGGGGTCGTCAGGGTGATGAAGCGGTCGGAGGACTCGTAGGAGCACGGTTGCGGCAGGAAGATCTGGCGGTCGGCGCAGAGCCAGGCAAAGAGGGCCAGGCCGGCGTAGGCCAGCACCGGGACGAGAAGGATATCTGCCATCAACCGGCTCCATGAAAAACGGCCGATAAGTCTGCGTTTCCAGTCCATGGTGGGCGCTTGCCATCCGGTCGTTGCGGACTCTGTCAGGCTCAGGGCCTGCTGCTAATGTAGCGCCAGGGGGCGCCCAGCGTAGCTCACCGTTGCCGCCGTCGCAATGCCTTGGCCAAGTCTGCTTGGACCCCGTCCTGCGAAATCCAACCTCGGTCGCGCGGGGGTCAGGAGCACCGCACTTCTCACCAGGAGTCTCATCCTGACATGATCGGGCGGCAATGCGCCCGCTTGGTGCTGGAGGGTCCTGCTGTCCAGCAGGACGCACGCGCCGCTGAGCCGCCGGCAGAGGCCGGAACGGGGGACGGCTCACCGCCTGCACGCAGGTCCTGCTGGACAGCAGGATTCGCCAAAGCGTGCCCGCAAAGCCGGCGGCTACGGACTTTGCTGAGGCATGGGGGTTCGCCTGCGGGCGGCCTTGACAGGGCCGCGGCAGGGGCGAGATTGGGCCCCTGGCTCTCGGGATCCCGCTGTTGCCCATGGATGCGCTGGAGGGTGTGACGAATGGACGAACTCGACAAGGTTCAAGCGGTCGCCCTGCAGGGCGCCGCGGCAGCGCGGGCCGTGCAGGCGCTGCGGGATCAGGCAGCGGTATGGGGCTTGACCTTGCCACCGGCGCCGCCGTTCGCCTGCGATTTCGGCTTGGGGCGGTTCGACGAGATCGGCGAGGTCGAGGTCTGGATCGCCAACGAAGCCGCGGCTGGCTACTGCGGCAAGTTCCTGTTCGTGAAGGATGGGCAGACCTGCCCGCTGCATTGCCATCGGGTGAAGCACGAGACCTTCTACATGGTCAAAGGCGAGGTGCGAATGGTCTGCGGCGGGGTGACGCGGGTGCTGCGTCCCGGCGATGTTCTGCCGGTGGCGCCCGGGGTGCAGCATGCCTTCACCGGGATCGGGCCGGCCCTCCTGCTCGAGGTGTCCATGCCCTGTGTTCTCGAAGACAACGTTTTCGCCGACGCGCGCATCCCGATTGGCGCCAAAGCGGCGGGAGCGGCCAGCGAATGAGACGTCCACAGGGGGGCGCTTCAGCCGCCCCTTGGGGGACCCTTGGGGGAGCGGCTATGCGATTGACTCGAGAGGACTTCGAGACCTGCCGGGAACGAGCCCTGAACCTCCTCGACCGGCGGGCCCACAGTGCAGGCGAGATCCGCGTCAAGCTATTGGCGCGCGGCTTTGAGGAGGCGCTGGTGGTGTTGGTGGTGGACGACCTGCTGCGCAGCGGCCTGGTCAACGATCTCTATTTCGCGATCGCCCTCTGTCAGGAGCGGCTGCGGGGCTCACGGCCGGCGGGGCCGGCCCGGCTCAAGGCCGATCTCCAACGCCGGCACGTACCGGCAGACATCGCCGAACAGGCGGTGCACGCGGCCCTGGCGGAGGCTGGCGTCGATGCGGAGTTCGAGGCCGCACTGACCGCCGGGCGGACGAAGTGGACCGCCCTGCGCCGCCGGGCGGGCCAGGACGTGCGCCAGGACCGCGAGCGGCTGCTCCGCTTCCTGGCGGGCCGGGGCTTCGGCTTCGACCTCGGCAAGCGCGTGCTGGAAAGGCTCGAACGCGGCGGCGAGAACTGAGACGTTCTGAGAAAACGCCCGCCAGGCTGTCCCTAAGCCACTTTCCGCGGTCCAGCCAGGCACGATACCGATTCCGACCCCGATTTCCTCACAGCTTCTGAGGCATTACCACCCGGCGATGCACCACCAGCCTTGCGGTGCGCGCCCATGGAGGGCGAGCGGCCTCGCGGGCCGCGTTGTCGGCGCCTTGGCGAACGACAACGGCTCAAGCGGACGACACACCAGCCATCAGGTTTGGGCCGAAGGTGTGCCCCCCGTGTTGGCTGACCCAGCCGCAGACGCCCGTTGTCGGGGTCGGCGGCGTTCAGAAGATCGGTGGTGGCCACTGCGAGCGGTAGGGCTCGGAGCCGAAGGCCGGCACATCGTCAAGGAGGAAGAACATTCCCGCCAGGCGCCAGCGGTGTCCGCGCTTCAGGTAGTCGAGGATGCCGCGCTGCAGCGAGGTCTCCGCCGGCGCCGTGTCGAGGTTCAGTGGGCCCTGCTTCAGGAACACGAACCACAGGCCATCCCAGGGCGCGCTGGGAACGGGGAACAGGAAGAGATTGCGCTGGAAACGGCAGAGATTGGCCTCCGGCGGGAAGATCTCCAGGAGTTGCGGGCTGAAGATCCAGGAGGTGCAGACGACCGCCAGGGGCAGCTCCCGCGGGAAATGGCGCTTGAAGAACGAGGCGGCTTCGGCCAACGACTGTCGGCAGGCGTCGGCATCCATGGCTCCGCCGGACGGGATGTGCAGCATCAGGCAGTGATCGCCGTGCTGCAGCGTGCAGGCCCAGTCGGCCAGGGGCAAGGTGACGCATTGGCGCGTGCCGCGGCCGTTGGGGTCGACGAGCAGGCCGCTGACCGTGCTCTCGTCGCGCCTGATGGCGGCCGTCCAGCCCTCGCCCTCGCGGTAGTCGGCGGCATCGCGGTAGATGGTGCCGTCCGCCGCGAAGTGCGTCCCGTCGGGGGCGAGGGCGACCACCTGGCGCGAGCGGCGGTGGCGATAGACCTCGAGGCGGTAGGGGTTGGGCCCGAGCCAGTACTCGAGGCGGCCCAGGCGGACGTAGCGCTCGCGGGTGTAGTGCCGCAGCCAGCCGAGCTGCCCGATGTAGAGTCCCGGGCGCCCGTCGTTGCCCCGGCGGTAGGTGTCCTGGCAGTAGCGCGATACCTGCTGCGCCGTTTGCCGCGTGACCGTTTCCGGAAAGCCCCACTCGCGGTGGCGCTGCTGCATCAAGGGCACGAAGGCCAGGCCCACGAGCACGTAGAACAGCCCCGCCTCCTCCGCGCCGAGCAAGGCCACTGGCTCAGGCCAGGCGTTGGGCGGGCAGGGCTCAGGGCTGAGGAAGACGCGCCAGTAGCAGTGCCAGGCCAGGCGTAGGAGAGCGGGATGGCCGCGCACGGTGCTCGCCACGCGCCCAAGGGCCGCATCCAGGTCCGCCCCAAAACCGCAGCAGCGGCTGTACTCCTGCCAACAGGCGTCCCGCAGGAACTCCGGACCGTCTGCCGGCAGGGCGGCCATCGACGCATCCCAACCCCGCCGCACGTCCTCGAGTGCGGCGGTCGCGCCGACCTGCTGCAACACCGCCTCTGGGGTCATCGCCACGCTCTCCCCTGCTACCTCGATGTGCCGCCCGCCGTCGGGCCAACGCGGTTCGGAGACCTTACCGCAGACGTTGGACCTTGGCACCACGCACTATAGGGCCCCGAGGCCCGGGCAGCCAGAGCCTTCCCCGCCCCCTGCCAGAACCGAGGGCCCAGGTCGGCATTTTTTCACCGGCAATCTTGAAAGTGCCCCAATACTGGCCATTATAGGGCCGTTCTTATGGGCAAGCATGGGCTGCAGGTAGTCCGCGCTTGCCGAGAGGCCATATCAGGTGCCTGCACTCCCGTTACTTGACAGTTCGGAGACTTGCTATTTTCGCGAGTAAGGCGCGCCTTCCGGCAGTAGCATCGGTGCTGTTGCGGGGGTGCCGTGGTCAGCATGGAGGCACGATGGAAGGCAATGATTGAGGCTCAACACATCTCCAAATGGTTCGGCCCGATACTTGCCGTCGACGACGTCTCGTTCACGGTTGAACGCGGCGACGTTCTCGGTTTCCTCGGGCCGAATGGGGCGGGCAAGTCGACCAGCATGCGCATGATCACCGGCTTTCTGCCGCTATCCGGCGGCAAGGTGACCATCGGCGGGCATGACATCGAAACCCAGCCGATCGCCGCCAAGTCTCTGGTGGGTTACCTGCCGGAAAACGCGCCGGGCTATCCCGAGATGACGGTGGACAGCTTCCTGCATTTCGCGGCCGAGATCCGTGGTCTGCGCGGCCGGGCGGCCACCGAGGCCGTGACGCGCGCCATCCGGACCTGCTTCCTCGAGCGCGTCCGCTACCAGACCATCGAGACGCTTTCCAAGGGCTACAAGCATCGTACCTGTTTCGCCCAGGCCATCCTGCACGATCCGCCGGTGCTGGTTCTGGATGAGCCGACGGACGGCCTCGACCCGAACCAGAAGTACGAGGTCCGGCAGCTCATCAAGGAGATGGGTAAGACCAAGGCCATCATCGTCTCCACGCACATCCTCGAGGAAGTCGATGCGATCTGTTCGCGTCTGATCATCATCGACCGCGGCAAGCTGGTGTTCAACGGTTCGCCCGCCGAGCTGCGGGCACGCGGGTCCTCCTCGGGGACCGTGGTCTGCCGAGTCCTGGCGGTGTCGGCGGCGGAGCTTGTCCAGGCGCTCAGCGGTCTCGCCGGGGCAGGTCGGCCGGAGGTCGTCCGCGACCAGGCCGGTGCCGTCACCGTGCGCGTCGCGGCGACCGGCCGCGACGCCAGCCTGGCTGGACGAGTCCGCAAGGTACTGGCGGGCAAGGGCTGGGAGATCGACGAACTGCATACCGACGAAGGCCGTCTCGACGAGGTCTTCCGTGAGCTCACCATTCCCGATACGGTGCAGGAGGGCCAGTCATGACGGGGTTCCGCAATACCTGGGTCGTCGCCAAACGTGAGCTGTCGGGGTACTTCGTGTCCCCGGTCGCGTACGTCTTCACCTGCTTCTTCCTGCTGCTGAGCGCGTCGTTCACTTTCATGCTCGGCGGCTTCTTCCCGCGCAACGAGGCCTCGCTGGTGGCCTTCTTCCTGTGGCACCCGTGGCTGTACATGTTCCTGGTACCGGCGGTGGGGATGCGGCTGTGGTCCGAGGAGCGCCGGGTCGGCACCTTCGAGTTGTTGCTGACCATGCCGATCACGACGCTGCAGGCAGTCATGGGCAAGTTCCTTGCCGGCTGGCTGTTCATGGGCCTGGCCCTGTTGCTGACCTTCCCCATGATCCTCACCGTGGCCAGCCTGGGTAGCCCCGACGGCGGCGTCATTGCCTGCGCCTACCTGGGCAGCTTCCTGATGGGGGGCGCGTTCCTGGCCATCAGCAGCATGACCAGTTCGCTGACGCGCAACCAGGTGGTCAGCTTCATCCTCTCGGTGGTGCTCTGCTTCCTGCTGATCCTTGCCGGCTGGCCGCCGGTGACCAACGTCCTGACCAGCCTCTACGACAGTGCCTGGTTCCTGCGCCTCCTGGTGATGGGGGCGGTGCTGCTCGCCTCGGTGGTGGCGCTGGGGCTGTTGCGGGTAGCCGGGGTGCCGCTGCGCGGCCTGCTGGCGGGGCTTGCCTGGTGGGGGTTCTCGTTGGTCCTGGCCCTGGTGGCGCTGTTCTGGGACAAGATCAGCTTCCTGGGCGCCTCGGGGTTCCGGTCTGCCGTCGAGGGTGCCGCGGCCAGCCTGATCGACTTCGCGGTGAAGGTTAGTATCATGGGGCACTTCGATGCGCTGCAGCGCGGCGTGGTCGATCTGCGCGACATGGTCTACTTCGCGACCGTCATCGGGTTCGCCTTGTTCACGACGGGGGTCGTGCTGAAAACGCGGCGGTCCTAAGCATCAGATAGCGCGGCAGTCCGGGTCTACCCCAGACGCCCTGCGAGGAGGTTGCAGCAGCGATGAGTACTGAGAAAAGAACGTTTGATACTTACCTCTACAGCATCGTCGGCGTCGTCGGCATGCTGGTGGTTCTGGTGGCCGTAAATGTGCTTCTGAGTTCAGCCAGCGTCCGTCTGGACTGCACCCAGGAGCATCTCTACACGCTGGCCGACGGCACCAAGCAGATCCTGAAGGAAGTCGACACCCCGGTGACCGTGCGCTTCTACTTCAGCAAGGACGTGCCACAGATGCCGCCCCGGCTGAGCACCTATGCCGACCGGGTTCAGGACCTGCTCAAGGAATACGAGCAGAACGCGGGCGGCAATCTCGAGGTGAAGAAGCTCAATCCGACCCCGGACTCGGACGCCGAGGATTCAGCCAACCTCGACGGCGTGACGGGACAGCCCATGGGAGCTCTCGGCGCCGGTGACATGCTGTACCTGGGGCTGGCGGTGAGTTGCCTCGACACCACGGTGGCGCTGCCGTTCCTGTCACCCGACCGCGAGGATCTGCTCGAGTACGACATCACGCGGGCCATCTACCGCGTGCAGCACGCGCAGAAGGTCAAGATCGGGGTGCTGAGTTCGCTGCCGATCATGGGTCGGCAGGTGCCGCCGCAAATGATGATGCAGATGCCCAACGCCAGTTCACAGCCGCCCTGGCAGGTCATTTCCGAGCTCAAGCGTGATTTTGATGTCGTCGAGGTTCAGCCGGACGTCGAGACCATCGATGCTGACCTTAAACTGCTGCTTCTCGTTCATCCTAAAGATCTCAAAGATAAGACTTTATATGCCATCGACCAGTTCGTCCTGCGGGGTGGCAGGGTGCTTGCTTTCCTCGACCCGATGAGCATGGTGGAGGCCCAGTCGCAGCAGCAGCCCATGCAGATGATGCCGCCCGGCGCCTCGAGTCTCGGCAAGCTGTCGGAGGCCTGGGGCGTGTCGATCGACACCGAGAAGCTCGTGGCCGATACGGAGTTCATGGCGCGCATCCGGCGCCGTGCCGACGCGCCGCCCGAGCCCATGCCGATGGTGCTGCAGTTGAACTCGGCAGCCATCGACAAGAACGACCCGGCGACCGGGCAACTCGACAACCTGCTTTTCGTCTTCGGAGGGGCGTTGTCCGGCGACGGGGCTACCGGTCTGACCAAGACCGTTCTGCTGAAGACCTCCGAGAGCGTGCAACTGATCGAGAAGTTCATGGCCCAGGGCGCCCCGGATCGCATCCTCCGCGACTTCAAGTCACTGGAAGTCTCTCAGGCCCTTGCCGTGCGGCTTACCGGCAAGTTCAAGACCGCCTTCCCCGACGGCAAGCCGAAGGCCGATGACGCGGGCAAGGACGGCGAGCCCAAAGACGCGCCGAAGGAACCGCCGCCGCCCGCCGCCGAGGGGCTGAAGGAAGCCACTGCCGAGTCGGCGGTGATTCTGGTGGCCGACTCCGACATGCTCTTCGACAATTTCTGCGTGGAGAAGGGGAACTTTCTCGGCTCGCAGTTCGTCCAGCCCATCAACGATAATCTCGCCATGGTCCAGAACATGGTAGAGCAGCTCAGCGGCGACAGTCGCCTGATCGGCATCCGCTCGCGTGGCGCCATTCGCCGGCCGCTGGAAGCCATTGGCAAGCTGCAGGCTCGTGCCGAACGGCAGTGGCAGGACCAGATCAAGTCCCTCGAAGATGAACTGCAGGAGGCGCGGACCAAGATCAGCGAACTGCAGCGGGCCAAGGGCGAGGACGGCGATCGCGCCTTCATCTCGCAAGAGACGACCGAGGCCATCAAGAAGTTCCGCCAGAAGGAAGGCGAAGCGAACAAGCAACTGAAGCTGGTGCGCAAGCAGTTGCGTCGCGATATCGACTTCCTGGAGAACGCTGTGACCTGGTCGAATATCCTGGTCATGCCGGCTCTGGTGGCGCTGTGCGGCGTGGTATTGGCTCTAGTGAAACGGCGGAAGATGGTGCGCAAATGAACAAGAAGCAGCTTTTCCTGATCTTCGGTGTGGCCATCGTGCTGGTGGGCTCGGTCTTCATGGCGCGCTCGGGCCGGCAGTCCACGTGGCAGGGGCAGGCGACCGCGGAGACGCTGTTGCCCAACTTCCCGGTCAATGACGTGACCGGGCTAGAGATTACCGGCAAAGGCGGCACCGTCAAACTGGTCCGCAAGGACGACGGCTGGCGCGTTGCGGAACGCTTTGATTACCCGGCCAGCTACAGCACGCTCAAGGAGTTCATCGTCAAGATGGGCGAGATGAAGGCTGCCCAGAGCGTCAAGGTCGGTGCGAGTCAGTATGGCCGGCTGAACCTCGAGGAGCCGGGCAAGGGCGAAAACTCGGGCACGAAGGTCGTGTTCACCGGCAAAGACGGTAAGGCTCTGCAGACTCTCGTCTTCGGTAAGGAGCACACCAAGAAGACGGACGATGCCGCGCCGGCCAATCCCATGATGGGGATGATGGGTGGCGGTGGCGGTTCCTGGCCCGATGGGCGCTATCTGCTCCTGCCGGAAAGCAACCGCGTCGTCCTGGTCAGCGACAGCTTCAGTGCCGTTGACCCCGACCCCACGCGCTGGCTGGAGAAGGAGTTCTTCAAGCTCACCGACATCAAGGACGGACGTCTCACGGTGGCCGATCAGGAAGTGTGGAGCGTCTCGCGTGACAGCAAGACCGCCGAGTTGGCGCTGGCTGGTCCCGTACCCGAGGGGAAGGAAGTCGACACCGGCAAGTTGAGCAGCATCAAGAGCGCCTTTGGCTGGGCCAGCTTCACCGATGTCGCGGACCCGGCGCTGAAGCCTGAGGAGATGGGCATGGACACGCCGCGGACCTACACAGCCCGCGACTTTGACGGCTTTGTTTACACCGTGCGTATCGGGAAGGAAACGGGCGACGGCAAGGTCTACGTCCAGGCCGAAGCCGCCTTCGATGGGCCCAAAGAACGTACGCCGGAGGCTGACGAGAAGCCCGAAGACAAGCCCAAGAAGGACGACGAGTTCGCCAAGAAGCTGCAGGAGAACAAGGATAAGGCTGAAGTGACGAACCGGCGCCTGAAGGGCTGGACCTATGTGGTCAGCAAGTACACGGTCGACAGCGTCACCAAGACCCGTGAGGAGTTGCTGAAGGACAAGGCGAAGCCGCCGGAGACCAAGCCCGAGGCGGGCGCCCCGGTGGGTGGTGAGGCGGGCGCCCCGGGTGTCGAGGTCAAGGCCGTCGAAGCGGCTCCTGCGGCGCCGGAGGCGACGCCGGCAGCCGCCGCCCCGGCGCCCTGAAGCGGCGTCTCGGCAAGACCGCCGCACAGCGCGCCGCACTGAGAAGCCTGAGTGGATACCGCTGATGCCCCGGGAGGTCGCCTGATCCACCGGGGCGTTTGTTTGTGGGCTGTAGACAGGCCGTTTTCAGCCCAAAACGAGGCTTCACTCCGAATCTCGAAATAACCGCTAGCCACGCGAGCCAGGCGGTAGTAGATTGTGCGCGCTTGCCCGCTGGCAGCGGTCGTGTTGCCGGTGCGGGGGTGGAGAGACCGTAACCCATGCTCTGAGCAGGGGGGATGACTGTGGAGCACGCAGGGAAGCCGCCGGCACAGGAAGACCTGCCGACTGGCACGGTACAGGGCGACCTCAAAGCCCCGCGCGTGGTGACGCTGCGCGCCATGGCCATCGCCTGCGCCCTGATGCCGATCCTGTCCATGTGGGTCGTTCAGGCCGAGCTGATCTGGTACACCGGGCACTCGACCGCCATCTCGCTGTTCTTCCACGTCACCTTCGTCCTCTTCCTCCTGGCGTTGGTGAACCTGGCCATCGGGCGCCGCTGGCCGACCGCTGCCCTGCAGCCGGGCGAGCTCCTGACTATCTACGTCATGCTCTCGGTGGCGGGGACCCTCTGCAGTCACGACCTGCTGCAGATCATGATCCCGATGCTGACCTACCCGACCTACAACGCCAATCCGCAGAACCGCTGGGACACGATCATGCTGCCCTTCCTCAAGCCGTGGGCCATGGTCTCCGACAAGGCGGCGATCTCGGGGCTGGCCGTGGGCAACGGGTGGCTGTACAACTCCACGATCCTGGCCGCCTGGGTCAAACCTCTGGCCTTCTGGAGTGCCTTTCTGCTGGCGTTGATGGCAGCCCTCTTCTGCATCAACGTCTTCTTCCGCCAGCCTTGGACCGAGAAGGAGCGCCTGAGTTTTCCGATCATCCAGATCCCACTGCTCATCTGTACCAGCCTCGGCGAGTTGCTGCGCAGCCGGCTTTTCTGGATTGGTTTCGGCGTGACTGCGGCCATTGATACCCTGAACGGCTTCAACACGCTCTATCCCACCTTCCCGAAGGTACCCATCGTCAAGGCCTTCGAGTTCCGCGAGTACTTCGTGGAGCGCCCGTGGAATGCCATCGCCGGGACCGAGATCAACCTCTATCCGTTCGTGATCGGGCTGGCCTATTTTCTGCCGACCGACCTGGCCTTCAGTTGCTGGTTTTTCTTCCTGCTGTTCAAGGTCCAACAGGTGCTCTCGGCGGTCGTGGGCGTCCGCGAACTGCCCGGCTTTCCATTCCCTGACGAGCAGGCCGCGGGCGGTTACCTGGCCTTGGGGGTATTGGAGCTGTGGCTCGCCCGTCGCCATCTGGCCGCAGCCGGGCGCACGATCTTCGGCATGGCCGGTGGGGCGGATGACGCGGCCGAGCCCATCCGCTACCGGACCGCGTTCATCTGCCTGCTCGCCTGCACGATCTTTCTCATTGGCTGTGGCGTGGCGCTGGGGGCCTCGCCGGGGATGATGCTGGTGTTCTTCCTGCTTTTCTACCTCTATTCGATCGCCATCGCGCGCATGCGGGCCGAGTTGGGACCGCCGGCGCACGACCTGCACCTGATCGGGCCGGAGACGCTGATCAACAACGCCATCGGTACCCGCAATGTCAGCTCCGGCAACCTGGCGACGTTCTCCTTCTTCTTCTGGTTCAATCGCGCCTACCGGGCGCACTTCTCGGCGCACAGCATGGAGGCCCTGAAGATTGCGCAGTTACGGCGGGCCACGGCGCGGTCGATGATGTGGGCGACGGCCTTGGCGTTGGTGGTGGGGCTGGTCTCGGCCTACTGGGCGCTGCTGCACGCCCTCTATGTGCATGGCTACAGCGGCCGCCCGGCCGGTCAGGCCTTCGCCAGCCAAGGCTGGCAGCGTCTCGAGGGCTGGCTCTCCTTCCCGCAGAAGGCCCGGGTCGCCGCCACCGTGGCGACCGTGGCGGGCGCCGTCTTCACCTTCTTCCTCGGCTCGATGCGCACCAGTTTCACGTGGTGGGTCTGGCACCCGGTTGGCTATGCAACCGCCACCTCCTGGTCGATGGGGAAACTGTGGGCCTGCATCTTCCTGGCTTGGCTGGCCAAGGCCATCATTACCCGTTACGGCGGTGCGACGACCTACCGCCAGGCGATGCCGTTCTTTGTGGGACTCGTCCTCGGCGAGTTCGTAGTCGGTAGTATCTGGGGGATCTGGGGGGCGTTCACCAGCACCCCGGTGTATCACTTCTGGGGGTGACGTTCCGTGCGCTGGGTTCTCATTGCCTTGGCGTTCATTGCGCTGACCGTGGGTACGGCCGCTTGGCTGGGGCGCCCGCGGCCGGTGGCGTTGACGGTCGCCAAGGTTGGCGCCGGCAGCAAGGATGCGGATCTGCGCATGGATCGCATCCGCGACGACCTGCGCCGGCTTACGTCCGCGCCGACCCGGCAGACCGGCTCCCCGGGGGCGGCGGCGGCTGCCGACTACATCCAGGAGACGCTCCGCGGCCTCAACGCCGAGGTGGACACCTACGCGGTCGAGGTGCCCGTACCGAGTACGGCGGTGGCCGTGCTGCGCGGGCAGGGCGGAACGGGCGAGATCGAGGTGCCCCTCCATCCGCTGTGGCCGAATCTGGCACGCACCGGGGCGACGCCGGCGGGCGGGCTCGACGGGCCGCTGCTGGACATTGGTACCGGTAGCGAGACCGAGCTCAGCGGCAAGGCACTGCGCGGTGCGCTCGTGGTCATGGACTGGGGCTGCAACCTCGAGTGGCTCAGCGTCCCTGAGTTCGGCGGGCGGGCAGTGATCTTCCGCGCCAACGACGAGGCCACCTGTTACACCGCCCGTGGCAAATTCCTTTCGGTGCCTGCCGACGTGCCGCGGTACTACGTCGCCAGCGCCGACCTGCCGGCTCTCGACCGTCTGCTGGCGCGGTCGAGTCCCACCGCGATCATCCACTGCGAGTCGGAGTGGCAACCGGCCCGCGCCGTGAGCATCCTGGCGCGCCTGAACCAAGGCACCGCCGCGGCCGGTAGCGCCGATGCCGCCCCGGTCGTCTTTCATGCCTACTATGACAGCGTCAGTGTCGTCCCCGATCTGGCGCCGGGGGCCGAGCAGGCCTGTGGGGCCGCGGTCCTGCTGGAGCTGGCCCGGTATTTCGCCGTCACCCCGGCCCGGCGGCCGGTCTATGCACTGTTCACCAGCGGGCACGGCCAGGCGCTCGCCGGCATGATCGATATCACCGCGCGCCTGCGCCAGGGGCTCAAGGAGGGCTGGCCAGAGGCGCAGAAGACATCGCTGCTCGCGAAGATGGGCCGCCCGGGGTTGCTGGTTGGGCTCGACCTCTCGTCGCGGTCGGACCGCTGCGGGATTTTCGCTCTGGGCCGTTTCCGCGGCCAGTATGAGCACCTCCTGCGGCCGAAATTCAGCGTCTTGGGCGATACACTGGACAAGTACGCGCAGTCCCTGGTGGCCGCACCGGATTCGGCCAGCGGCGCCGCTCCGTCGACCGCGACACCGTACATCGTCGACTGCGTCAATCTCACCCGCGGCCGCGGCTGGTGGACCTACTTCCCCTACCAGGCGCCGTTCGAGAGCGAAGTGCCAGTGACGGCCGGTATTCCTGCGATCACGCTGGCGACGGTCAACGACGATCGCCGCTACGTCGACACCCCCGGCGATCGCTTCGACCGTCTCCGCCTTGACATCCTGGAACGGCAGGTTACCGCCAAGGCCGGTGAACGCCCGGGGCTGGCGGCGGTAGCGCGCGCCATCGCCGAGTGGTCGGGCCCGTTCGTCAGTTCCCCGCTGCTGGACGTCTGGGCGGACCTCAACGGTCGCGTTGTCTGGCTGGACCAGGAGAAGGACTACACTCCCAACCAGCCGCTCAACGGGGCCTTGGTGTTCCTGAAGACGCAGCGCGGCGACAAGCACCTGATGGGGACGCGTGGCATCCCGGCCACCTTCACCGATGCGAACGGGAAGTTTGTCTTCCCAGGGTTGCTGCAGATGACCGACAACTGGCAGTTCCAGAACTGCCTGCTCGAAGCTTATGGCACCGCTACCCCGCGTTTCCTCGACGCCAATCCCACCGCCGTGGCGCAGTACTGCAAGATTCTGCGCCGGGCTGGCAAGCCGGAGGTGGTGCCGCGGGACGGTTCCCTGATTTACGCCATCGACATGGCGCGGCAGAGCGACTACCCCTGGACCGTCGAGATGAAGACGGTCGAGCAGGACCTCAACCTGGTCTGTTTCCCCTGCAGCGCCGTGACCTTGACCGGCCTCACCGACCCGCGTGGCTACATCCCCTTGAAAGACGCCGCCATCCTCGAGGCCTCGACCCTGTCCTCGCCTTTCCAGTTCGGCCGCAGCAGTCCCGACGCCCTGTGGGGCGATGACGCCGAGGCCCTGGTCACCCTCTGGGGCGATCCGACGCTGCGAGTCATGCTGACCCTGGGGCTCGGGTTCCAGGGCAAACGGCTGATCCTGATTAACAACAGCGTCGATCAGCCCGAAGGCAAGGGCTTTGTGCTGGATGACCTGCGGACCCTGCCCTCGATGGTGCTGCAGGGGGCCGGCGACATGTGGCGCCTGGACGAGTCGCGGATCCGTAAGCTCGAACGGAATGGCGTGCGCAATCCGCGCCTGCGGCAGTACCACGATGAGGCCCGCCAGCATCTCGATGCCGCGCAGGGGGCGCTGGAGCGCAGCGACTGGCGTGCCTACCGGCTGTCCAGCGAGAAGGGCTGGGCCCTGGAGGGCAAGGCCTATGCCGAGGTGCTCAGCGTCATCAACAACATGATCCGCGGCGTCCTTTTCTACCTGGCGTTGCTGTTGCCCTTCTCGTACTGCCTCGAACGTCTGCTGATCGCCGCCGGCACCATCAAGAGCCGTGTCTTCGGCATCGCCGGGATCTTCTCGGCCTGCTTCCTGCTGCTGGCCGTTGTTCACCCCGCCTTCCGTTTCACCCTGACGCCGTTCCTGGTGTTGCTAGCCTTCATCATTGTGGCCCTGGTGGCGACCGTTGCGGTCCTGATCGTGGTGCGCATGGACACGGTGCTGCAGGAGCGTAAGCGCGCTCTGGTGGGGCGGCACGATGAGCAACTCAATGTCGGCGGCATCGCGGTCCGCGCCGTTGACCTGGGCATCTCGAACATCCGCCGGCGCCCGCAGCGGGGCTTCCTGACCGGGCTGACGGTGGTGATGGTCACCTTCATCCTGCTCTCCTTCACCTCGCTGACGCCGGTGGTCAGCATCTCGCGTCTGCACCATCCCGAGGGCGTCCCGTCCTACCGTGGGTTGCTGATCCGCGACCGCGGCTGGCAGCCGCTGCCGCTGCCGCTGCAGACATCGGTTGACCGGACTTTCGCGCCCGGTGCTGACACCCCCGGCACTGTAGTGGCCGCGCGCTCATGGTTCTTTTCCGACCGCAGCGGCCAACTCTCGCAGGTCGATCTGGCGGCGGTGGCGAAGGATCGGGAGAGTGGTGCCGTGCCCGCGCCCGCGGCTGGCGACTTCACGGCCGTGGCTCTGGTGGGGATGGATCCGCAGGAGGCCGAGGTCACAGAAGTCGCGCGAACGCTGGTGGCCGGGCGCTGGTTCGCGTCGCCCGAGGAACCCGGCATCATCCTGCCGCAGCACATGGCCACGCAACTGGGCCTTGGCAACGGCGCAGAGGCCCTGGGGCGGCGGGTCCGCCTCTTTGGCCAGGAGGTTGCCGTCATTGGGGTGTTCGATGCCAAGCGCTTCGATGCCCTGCGGGACATCGATGGCGAGCCGCTGACCCCGGTCAACTTCGTGCTGCAGCAGGAGATTCGTGCCAAGGCCACGTCCCAGTCGGAGAAGCCCGATACGCTTGAGCAGTACATCCACTACGCCTCCGATCAGGTCGCCATCGTGCCCTTTGAGTTCGCCATGCGTATTGGGGCGACCATCCGCTCGGTCGCGGTGCGAGCCGCTCCCGGCACCGACTTGAACCAGGAGGCCGAGGGCTATACCAAGCGCTCCAACCTCACCATCCTGGCCTGCGACGGCAGCACCGTGACGCTGTATGCGGCGATGGATACCAGCCAGTTGAGCGCCGCCTGGCAGATCATTGTGCCGCTGTTCCTGGGCTTCGTCATGGTTCTCGGCACCATGATGGGGTCCGTCTACGAGCGGCGGCGCGAGATATTCGTTTACAACTCGGTCGGGCTGGCGCCGGGCAGCGTTTCCGCGTTGTTCCTGGCCGAGTCGACGGTCTATGCCATCATTGGCGCCGGCCTGGGTTATCTGCTGGGCCAGGCGGCGGCACGCCTGTTCCAGGCCACGGGGTTGCTGGGCGGCCTGACCCTGAACTACACCGCCGGTACCACCATCCTGGTGACGGTGCTGACGATGCTGATCGTGTTGCTGTCCACGGTCTATCCGGCCCGCCAGGCGTACCACGCCGCAACGCCGGATACCGAGAAGGAGGGGGCCGATGTGGGCGATACCAGCGGCGAGGTGGACGTGGTCTCGATCTACCTGCCCTTTGTTACCCTGCCCTCGAACGCCGTCGCCATGCAGGCCTATATGGCCGAGTTCCTGGCGAGTATCGAGGGAGTCACCGTGGGTCAGCTTGCGGTGGACCAGTTGCGCTGTCGCGTTGACGAGGAGGGCTGCTACGCCGTGCCGACGCTGACCTTCCGGGCCTGGCTGGCGCCGTTCGACCTGGGGATCAGCCATGATGTTGACTTGCGCGTCGTCTTCCGTGAGGACCGCGGTATCTGCCAGTACCACCTGCGCGCCCGGCGCTTCAGCGGCGACCACCAGAACTGGCGCCGGATGATGCCGCGTTTTGTCTTCGCTCTGCGCCGTCAATTGCTGATGTGGCGCGTGCTGACGGAGAAGGAGATCGACACCTATCGCGAGCGCGGCCGCCATCTCTTCCCACCGGCGTCGAGCGTCGCCTCACTGCAGCCGGAGGCCAGGCCGTGAGCAACGAGACCCCGCCTGTCAACGTGCCGCCGGTCGTCCCGCCCAGCCTGGACGATGGGTTGGACCGCGGTCCCTACGAGGACGGTTTCTCCAGTCGTACCGTGGTCGGTGCCCTGTTCGTGGCCACGGTGATGATGCCGGGGGCCATCTACATGGGCCTGGTGGCCGGGCAATCCCTGGGCGCCGCCGCCGAGTGGGTGACCATCATCCTCTTCGCCGAGCTGGCCCGGCGCAGCTTCTCCAACCTCAAGCGCCAGGAGGTCTATGTCCTGTTCTATGTCGCCTCCGGCATCGCGGCGGTGACTATCGGCCACGTGGCGCTCTCGGGGGGCCCCTTTGCCGGCCCGATCTGGAACCAGTACCTGCTGCAGGCGCCCGAGACCAGCACCCTGGCCGACCGCATTCCAGACTGGGTAGTGCCCCCGGTCACCTCGCCTGCCATCCAAGGCCGCAATCTGGCGCACCACGACTGGTGGTGGAGCCGCTCCCGCGGTTTTCTGGCCCCGATCTCGCTGATGGCCATGGGCTGGGTGCTCGGCCGCATGGGGTTCTTCGGCCTGGGCTACATCGTTTTCCGGCTGACCTCGGACATGGAGCGACTACCCTTTCCCTTGGCCCCGATCGCCGCGGAAGGCGCTACGGCTCTCGCTGAGTCGACCGAGCGCGACACCGATGGCGGCCGCCGGAAGCGCTCCTGGCGCTGGAACGTCTTCAGCATCGGGGCCTGCTTCGGCATCGTTTTCGCGTGCCTGTACGTGGTCATCCCGGTGGCCAGTGGCCTCTTCCTCAGCAAGCCCATCATGCTGTTTCCCATCCCCTTCGTCGACTTCACCTCCAACGTCGAACGCTTTCTGCCCGCCAGCCTGGTCTCCGTGAGTTTCGATGCCGGGCTGTTCCTGGCCGGCATGGTGCTGCCTTTCCGGCTGGTGGCCGGGACCTTCACCTCGACCTTGCTCACCGGTGTCCTCGCCGGCCCCCTCCTGCTGCGCCTGGGGGCCTTCCCGCACTGGCGTCCTGGCAACGGGCTGCTGGTGAACCAGATGGTCCTGAGCTTCGATTTCTACCTCAGCGTGGGGGTCGGCCTGGCCGTGACGGTGGCGCTGATCGGCCTCTGGAGCATGGTGCAGACCTTCCTGAACTACCGGCGCAACAAGGGCATCCCGCAAGGTACCGCGCCGGCGGCGGCGCTGGCGGCTGGCGAGCCGCCCTATCGTACCGCCTGTAAGGAGCGCGGCGATTTTCCGGTGTGGATTGCGGCGGCGCTGTTCATCGTGTCGGTGGGCTGCTTCTGTGCTCTCTGCAAGATCCTCGTGCCTGCCTTCCCGCTCTGGATCGTGCTCGTGTTCGGCTTCGTCTGGACGCCCTTGCACAGCTACATCTCAGCCCGACTGGTGGGCTTGACCGGTGGCGGTTTGTCGACGCCGTTCCTCAAGGAGACCGTCTTCATCCTGAGCGGCTACAAGGCCATCGACATCTGGTTTGCACCGATCCCCTTGAGCGACTATGGCGGCGCGGCGGCGCGCTTCCGCGAGTTGGAGCTGACGCGGACCCGCTTCAGCTCGATCATCAAGGCGGAGTTGCTGATGTTTCCCATCATCTTCGTCTGCAGTTTTCTGTTCTGGTCGTTCTTCTGGCACCTCAACCAGTTGCCCTCCGGATCGTTCCCCTTTGCGGCTCGCCAATGGCCCGTGGCCGCGCGCCAGGCCTACCTGATCTTCACGGCCAACAGCACCGAGTCGCCCCTGCTCCTGCAGGCGCTGAATGCCAAGACTATCCTCTCCGCCGCCGCGGTCGGGCTGGTGCTGTACAATGTGATCGGGAAGCTGGGGATCCCCATCGCCTTTTTCTACGGCCTGCTCGGCGGCGTTGGGGCGCCGCTGCACGGCGGGTTGTCGCTGTTCGTCGGGGCCCTGATCGGACGCTACTACTTCCGCCGGCGCCTGGGCGAGGAGCGCTGGAGCCGCTATGTCCCGGTGGTGGCCGCGGGCTTCTGCTGCGGCGCCGGCCTGGCCGGTATGCTGGCCGTCTCCTTATCACTGATCATGCAGTGTGCCAAAGACTTACCATTCTAGGAGAGCACGATGTGGGGGAACCAAGGAATGACCAGAGAGGAAGGCCCAATGGCCAGCATCTGGCACTGGCGTACTCTTGACTTCCCCCCCGCGTACCTTAGCATAGCGCCAAGCTTGGGCGCCTCCAGGGAGAGGTAGGCGGAAGAGGAGAACACTATGACGCCTGCCCAGGACATCCCCCAGCCAACGGAGATCGGAGTCGAGGAAACGCAGACAACACCGAGTCCAGGCGAGGACACACGATTGGTTCCAGCACACCGGCACTCGTGATGCACTGGGGGAAGAAGCACACCATACTTGCCAACAGCTATGTGGTGCCAGTCCTTTTCCGTATAGACGCCGTTCACATCGCAGAACAGCCAGTGAACCTACCGCAACTCAATGAGTGACGAGGGCCCCAACGACACATCTGACACGTGCGGTGTCCAGCGGTGTGGCCAGACCAATGCCCGGTACGTGCCGCAGCGGTGCCACCCGGCATCCAAGATGGTTTCTCGCGGAGGCGCTGGGAAGCAGAGCGAATGACCCCAGATCTTATTCACAGGCAATCAGTGCATGTCCTCTCGGCAAGCAGGTGCGCCGGCCGAGATGGCGGTGCCACACTCAGTCTGCCTGGCCAGGGAGACGCCGCCCCGTATGAGGCATATGACCTCTCCCTCGCTGGGTTGCTATGCCCCATGCTCTGGCTTGCGGCGTGCTCAATGTCAACCAGTCTTCTGAGGCATAGCATCCCGCAACGGCTGCCGGCAGGCTGTTATTCCTGATGTAGAGTATCATGTTGGATGACGGAGAGGAAACGGAAATGAAAAGAAGAAAGACGCGTACTCACGGCCGAGGCGAAGGCGGACTTGCGACGTAAACACACCGTCTGCTACATCTGCCTCGACCCCCTTGAGAACTACACACCCGACGAGATTGAGTACGACCACATCTACAACTATGCAGACGGTCATCCACAAGAACTGTCGAACTTCGCGCCAGTTCATGCGTCATCGGAACCGAACAAGGCCAATTGCCACAAGTCGAAGGGCAAGAAATCGCCTGTCGAGTATCGTGAGGAACTCCGTATCCTCAAAGCACTGAAGGCAATCACTGGTTTGAAGGACCTCTGCCCCAAAGCCGTTCCTTCAGTCTATTCGATCACCCCACGTTTCGACACGATTACGATAAATGGAACCGCCCTGCCCTTGTACAATCAACGTGTCGGCGGAAAGGACAACCACTACTTCTTTCATGAGGTAGAAACTAAGTTCATCGAGAACGACGACGAAATCCAATTGCGCCCACTTGAACCGAAGATTCTTCCCTTGGTCTTCAATCTCAAGCGATCAGTTCAACTCCTGCCCACTCTGGGACGATTGGATGCGGAATCGAAGACGATCAAGGTGTTTGATGGACAACACAAGGCTGTGGCTCAGATCGTCGGCAACAACCGGCCAACGATTCCCTGCATTGTGTTCGTGCATCCGTCGGTACCGGAGCTTCGGGTCGTGATTTACGAGGCGCATACCGACTTCGTTCAGCAACGCTACAAGAAGTCGCACATTGACGCGAAACTCGCTGACATTTACCGCCAGAGGATCGAGGCGTACCGCAAACAGGTTGGCGACCCCAATGCTCGGTTCACCGAGGGTGACATTCTCAAGGGCGAATCCAAGGCCGAAACCAGGAAGTTTCTCATGGCCTCCATCATTGCCGAAATCAACCTTGACCGATCTTTCGTGAGAGATTTCGCTGCTGAGGACAGGCAAAGCCAAAAACGAAAACCAATCCTCTGGCAGAGTCTTGAACGCTTAGTGGGTAAGTTCTGCAAACTGGATGCAATCTCAAAGTACTCGGACGATCCGGACAACTACCGATCTGATGAAGTCGATAACCTCTGTTTTCTGCTGGATCAGATTGAAGCCCTAGGCATTAAGGATAAATGGTCCGCCGATAACGCCGATTCGCAACTGCACAAACTTTGCCGAACCTATTTCTACAAGACGGCATTCAACAGGTGGATTGATGTCCTCGCCGAAGCGTTGAAGTTTGCCCTTGAACAGAGGAATGGGGCGAAGATTTACGAACCACTTTGTTTCCAGAAGGCGTTCCCCGGCGACACAAAGGCAAGGTTCATTCAGATCATGCGAAAACTCTTTGACCATCCGTTGTGGGTTCAGGAACCGATTCAGGATGAAATTGCGAAGGCAAACCAAGACATCGTTGTAGGGAACATCTTCAAACGTGAAAACCTTGACTACATTTACCTGACCAAACTCTGAGAAGAACATCCAACCATCCGCTGCTGGGTACGTCGCTTTGTACCGCCCCTGAGCCTGGACGTTGGCATCATGACGTCATGACGCTACAATGCTGGGCAGCCATAAGGAGATTGTTCGGTGCCGACCGCGACCAAACGCTCGACCATCCACTTCGACCCCGCTCTGCACAAGGCACTGCGGCTGAAGTCGGCGGAGACGTCGCAGTCCATTTCGCGACTGGTGAACGGTGCGGTTCGCGAAGCGCTCGCGGAGGACGCTGACGATCTGGCGGCCTTTGAGGGGCGGGCGGGCGAGCCATTGATCAGCTACGAGGGAATGCTGAAGTGGCTGAAGGCAGATGGCGCATATAGTGCTTCGTTAAAGACCGGGAACTGACGGTGTGGGTGGTGAAGGTCGGCCTGCGGAAGGACGTGTACCGGTGAAGCGCGCCGCACCGCGGCCAGGGGCTTTGGCCGTAGCGGGATTACCATGGGTATCCTTGAAGAGCTGAAAGCAGTGACCACCACCTTCGACCAGGAGGGCGTCGATTGCGCGCTCTATAGTGCAGCAGCCCCGGTGCACATTGCTCCGCGAAGACAACGACGAAGGCAGGCATGAGGAAGCGCGTCTATATCGAGACATCCATTCCGAGCTTCTACTGCGAGACTCGCGAGGAGCCGGACATGGTGGCGCGCCGGGAATGGACGCGGGCGTGGTGGGACACTCGCCTCAGCTACGAACCGGTGACCAGCGACGCAGTCCGGTACGAGCTTGAGCGCGGAGATTTCCCAGGGAAGGAAGATGCCTTGGCAATGATCGCTGACCTTCTATGTTTGGAGTTGGCGGAAGAGATCGAGGAGATCATTGAGGCCTACACGGCACACAAGCTGATGCCCGTCGACCCTCTCGGCGACGCGCTGCATCTCGCTTTGGCATCTTTCCACAGGTGCGATTACCTGCTGACCTGGAACTGCCGCAATCTCGCCAACCCAAATAAGTTCGGGCACATCCGCATCATGAACGGAATGCTGGGGCTCTTCGTGCCCGAACTGGTCACCCCTTACCAACTTCTGGAGGAGTTCCGATGAAGCAAGACCCCGGAACTGATTGGATACGCATTATCCGAAGCAGGATCTCCCAAGAGTCTCATAACAACCCCGGGGAATTCGTCGCGTTCCACAGATCGCTACGGACCAAGGCGGAATGTAAGAGCCTGCGAACGGGTGCGCCCGCCCGCACTTCAGTACCTGCTCCGTCCCGGTAGATGACGTGAACGGCAAACCCATGAGTGACTCCACCAAACCAGTCCTGGCTGGACGCATCTTCGACGAGCGGCGGCACGGCGCGCAGCAGGGCGTCGTGTTGCCCTGGAAGCGCACGCTCGAAGTCTGCTGGTCTAACATCCGGCATCGTATGGGGCGCTGCATCCTGACCTTTGTCTGCATCGCCGTGGTCGTGGCCTTCTTCGCCTCGTCCATGACCGTCCAGCTCATCGAGGGTAGCCTGATGCGTTCGGGCGACGTGCATGTGCAGGCCGTGTTGGAGCGCGCCGGCGTGTTCACGCACGACGCCGGGTCCCTGAAGCGGCAGCAGGACGAGCGCCTGTGGCTGATGTCACTCTCCGCCTTCCTCTGCCTGGTGGGCATCACCAACACCATTCTCATGAGTGTTACGGAGCGCATCCGTGAGATTGGCACCCTCAAATGCCTCGGAGCGCTGGACAGTTTCGTAGTTCGGCTCTTCCTGGTTGAGGCGGTTTTTGTGGGCGTGCTCGGCAGTCTGCTGGGCGGCGCCCTGGGGTGTGTTCTGGGTATCCTGCAGACGGGAGCGGTCCTGGAGTTCTCCATTCTCACCGTTGGCGTCTGCTTCAAGTCCGGGGGCCTGGGCCTGCTCCTGGCTGTGGGTCTTGGCACGTTGCTCACTACGGTGGCCGCCGTCTACCCCACCTATGTGGCGGCGAAGATGAAGCCGGTCGAAGCGATGCGAGTCGAGGTTTGATGATGAGCGACAGACGCGAGATCGTGCGGACTCAGGACGTGCGCAAGACGTACGTCATGGGCAGCGAGAAGGTACACGCCCTGGGGGGCGTATCGCTGACCATCCTTAGCGGCGAGTACATCAGTATCATGGGGCCTTCGGGCTCCGGCAAGAGCACGCTGTTCAACATGATTGGCGGTTTGGACAAGCCCTCGACGGGCGAAGTCTATATCGACGAGGTGGACATCGCCCAGCTCGAGACCCATGAGCTGGCCTGGCTGCGCTGCCGCAAGATCGGCTACATCTTCCAGACCTTCAACCTGATCCCGGTGATGACCGCCCTCGAGAACGTCACGCTGCCCATGGTCTTCGCCGGACTCGACGCCGACGAGGCGCGGGACAAGGGTGCTGAACTGCTCTGCAAGGTGGGCCTGGGCGAGCGTCTCAACCACCGCCCCCCGCAGATGTCCGGCGGCCAGCAGCAGCGCGTCGCCATCGCGCGTTCCCTGGCCAACGATCCGGCGATTATCCTCGCCGACGAACCGACCGGCAATCTCGACCTGCGCACGGGCCGGGAGATCATCGCCCTCCTGGTGCAGATGAAGGAAGAGCGTGGGGTCACTATCATCACGGCCACCCACGACATGAAGATGCTGGACGTCAGTGACCGCGTCATCTGGATCACCGACGGTAAGGTCTCGCGTATCCAGTCCCGCGATCAGCTCGTCATCCGCGTCGGCACCATCGACGGCGAGGAGACCTGACGAGAGGCGTGCCCACGTGCTGCGCAGTTTCCCCCGGTCGGCGAGTGCGTCGCCCCCAGAGCGCCTGGTGGCCCGCTGAGGAAATGCCTCAGTGAAGTCTGCTCGGACCCCTGGAGGGTCCTGCTGTCCAGCAGGACGCAGGCGCCGCTGAGCCACCGGCCAGAGGCCGGAGACCGGAGACCGGAGACCGGGGACGGCTCACCGCCTGCACGCAGGCTGGGGAGGTTCGCCCTCCAGGTCCGCCCCCGGCTGGCGCCGGACATAGCGACAGGCGAACCGCGAGTCCCGCAGCCCCGGCATGGGGCATGGGTCGTTCAGCGGTTCACATGCAAGAGCGCGCCGACAGAGCCGGCTGCTGCGGACTTCACTGAGGCATTTCCCCGCCGCAGCGGGCCGGCCAGCATAGCGGCATCGGGCCCGCGTCCCTTGCCCGCCCCGCGGAGAGTATTGCATCATGAACAGAGCCGCTGACCTTGCCCTGAGTCGCGCCGTCGTTTTCCTCCTGGCGCTACTCCCCGTCGCCGCCACCGCCGCCGTGCAGGAGTACCGCTACCTCGAGTGTGAGCGCCCCAGCGCCGAGAGCGGCAGCGGCTTGCGCCCGGAGGGCTTCACCCCGTGGATGGCACACCCTTCGGGCGCCGCCGTCAGAGTGCTGAACGGTCCTGGGGACTGGCTTGAATACGAGATCAAAGGCCTGGGCGCCGGCTCCTACGGCCTCTTTGTCCGCGGTCTGGCCTGGGAGAAGGGCTGCGAGGTCGAGGCCTACTGGGATGGCGTCAAGGTCGGCGCGACCTCGTATCCGCGTCCCGCCACCGCGCTGCGCTGGTCCAACGAGGTGTGCCGCGTCAACGGTCCGGGCGACCATCGCCTGCGGCTGATGGCGGCGCCGGGGAGCACCCAGGCCCCGTATCTTGACGTGATCCTGCTGACGACCCAGGACGGTTTGCACCCCGAGGATGACGATCAGGACTTCCAGAGCTTCTCCAGCGGTCTGCCCGCGTTGAGCCTCGGGGTCGGCACGGGTACGCGAACCGTGCTGCCGCTAGGCGCCGGCGTGCAGCCGCTCGACGGCCCGCTGACGGTGGTCGCGATCGCCGTCGCTCCGCTGGGCTTCGGCGCGAACGCGGCGACGCTGCAACTGCGCTCCGCCGAGCCCATTGTGGCCGAGATCCGTATCGGTCTCCCCGGGGCGATCGCCGCGGTGGCCGCAGCGCGCCTTGCGGGGCAGGGGGACGTCGCCGTCGTCAAGGTGCCCTGGCAGGCCGGCAAGACGGGCGCAACCGAGCTTGAGGTGGCCGTTGTGGACGGGGCGCGGACGCTGGTCAGCGGCGCCTACCCCATCGTGGTACCGGCGCCGGTGAGTGTGGCGCTGGACGAGTACGCCTACCCGCTCGGTGCCGCGACCGCCACCTGGACGCCTAGTCTCGCCGCCGGTCCAGAGCTCGGCGCGGCCCTCGCCGTCGACCTCGAGTGCCGGGCACTGGATGGCGACCCGACACCGCTGCTGCGTCTGCACCTGGCTGCCGGCACGGCCACTACCCCGCAGGCCTTGCCGCTGGCCGGACTGGCCCGCGGTCGCTACGAGTTGCTTTCCGGCTTCACCCTCGCGGGTCAGCCGGTGCTGACTGACCGCCGCGAGTTCCGGCTCTTCGACCCGCTGCCGGCGGAACCCTGGGAAGCCGTGCAGACTACGGCCGCCCGCGGCCCGCTCCTGCTGCTCAACGGCAAGCCCTTCCTCGGGCGGATGCTGTTCCACGCGGCGCCGAATCCGACCACCCGCGGGCAGGGTTTCAACCTGGTTCAGTGCTTCGGCGGCGATCCGGACCCTCTGGACAGCATCCAGACCCACCTGGACCAGAGCGCGCAACACGGGCTGTGGGGTACCGTGGCCTTGTTCAACAACCGCTTCTTCCTCCCTGGAAAGGGCTTCGACCGCGAGCATCTGCGCGCGGCGGTGCTGCGCTTCAAGGACCATCCGGCGCTGTTCGGCTGGGATCTGATCGACGAGCCGGAAGGCCACGATGGCATGACCCCCGCCGAGGTCGCGGCGTGCGCCGCCCTCGTGCGCGAACTCGACCCGAAGCACATCGTCTGGGTCAATCTCTGCCAATGGCCCCGGGCCCTGGAGTGGTTGGCGAGTCAGGATCTCTGGTCGTTCGATGCATACCCCTTCCCGGCCCAGGGCTTCGCCGGCTACGAGCCGTGGTTCAAGGTCAGCGACGCCGAGCTGCGCGGCCGGCGTCCGCTGGGGACCTGCCTGCAGACCTACCAGTGGAGCTCGCACGCTTCGTTGCCCATGCCCACCCCGGACCAACTCCGGGCTAGCGCCTGGCTGCACATCCTGCATGGCTACACCTGGTTCGGGTACTACTCCTACTTCGATCCTGAACCCGCCGGCTGTCTGGCCCGCGACCCGCGCCTGTGGTCCTACTGCCGCGCCCTGAACACGGAACTGCAGGCGTTGGCGCCGCTGATTCTCAGCCCGGAGCCGTGGAGTCCGCTCGAGGTCGAGGGTGGGGCCGGGGAGGTGCAGGCCTGGATCAAGGATCACGCCGGGACACGGACCCTCGTGATCGTCAGCGGCTCCCGCCAGGCCCGCCAGGTCCGAGTGCGCCTGCCTGGCGCCGCCGGCCGGGCCGAGGTCCTCGTCGACCGGGCCCGCTCCCTGCCCATCGTCGACGGCATCCTGGCCGCCGATCTGCCGATCTACGGCACCCTCATCCTGCACTTGCCGCAGTAACCCGGCGACCGCCCCGAACGGCGCCAAAGCTCAGCCTGGGCCGTGCGGGACGTCGCGGGCTGGCGTGAAGCCGATCTCGGCCTGGATGCGGCGGATGTCGTAGACGGGGTCCCAAGCGTGCCCCGGCTGCTCAAAGGCCGAGAGATCCAGGCGTTCCGCGTCCCGGCCGTACCAGGCGCGCAGTAACTCGGGGACGGGGCAGGCGGCACAGGCGTGGGCCGCGACCGCGTTCAGGATGCGGACACCGGGCTTGAGCGGCGCTTCGGCGGCCAGGCTGAAGCAGCGCACGGCATCGCTGAGGAACATCAGGCTGATGCTGCCCAGACTCCAGGGCCCGATGGGGCCCGCCGGGCGCGGTTGCGGCGTGGCATCCTCGGGGATGATCGAGGCCAAGCGGATGTTGATGACGTCGATGCCTTCGTTCTGGCGCCAGAGGTACTTGGTCAACTCCTCCATGAGGTACTTGGAGAGGCCGTAGCCGTCCCGGTCCAGGCAGGGGTGCTCGTCCGGCAGCGGCACCTGCTGCGGACGGAACTTGACGTTCTGGAAGCCGACCGCGGCGATGCTGCTGGCGTTGACGAACTTGCGGCAGCCGCGGTCGATGAGGTAGCGCAACAGCTTGCGCGTGCCTTCGACGTTGACCTCGATGCCATCCTCTTCGCGGCAACCACCGGTTACGGCAGCCAGATGGACGCAGGCATCGATGCTGACCTTGTCCAACTGGCGCAGGTCTTCGAAGGAATAGAACTCGCCGCGGACCATGGTCGCGCCGGCGATGGGTGGGTTGACCTTGCGCGAGAGGCAGTAGAGGGTGTGTTTGGGGGCCAGGGCACGCGCCAGGGCGCCGCCCACGAAGCCGCTGGTGCCGGTGATCAGTAGGGTTGCCATGTCAGCAGCCCTCCCAGTTGATGACGGCGCCGATGACGTCGTTGGCCGCGCCGCGGTTGATGGCGTCGTAGAGGGCGGGGCTGTCGGCGGCGGCCACCCGGTGCGTGATGACCTGCTGCCAGTCGAGGGCGCCCAGGGCCATGTTCTTCATGACCGCCCGGCGGCAGGGGGCCAGGCCGTCATCACAGGGGAAGAACCAGGTCAGCCGGCGTCCGTGCGCGGGCAGGAAATGGAAGCTGATGGGGGCGGCGCCGTAGTTGCCCTGCATGACGAACTTGCCGTTGGCCTTGGCCAGGGGGATGGCCTGGTCGATGCAGGCGGGGATGCCGGTGGACTCGAAGACGGTGTCGGCGCCCTGGGGGGCGAGGGTACGCAGGGCCGCGGCCACGTCCTGTTTGGCACCGTTGATGACGTAGTCGGCGCCCAGCTTCCGAGCGATGGCCAGGCGGTCGTCGGCGACATCGACGGCGATGGTGATGGCGCCGCGGCGCGCCGCGAAGGCGACGTCGCCGAGGCCGATCTGGCCACAACCGTAGACCAGGACGACGGTCCCCAGGCGCACATCGACCATATCGACACCGTAGAGCGAGACGGATGGCATCACGAACAGCGCGCCGCACTCGGGGTCGACGCCCTTGGGCAGCAGTTCCACGCCGTGTGTCGCCTTGGGGTTGATCAGAGCCTGCGAGCAGTGCGTCCCGGTGACCGCGGAGACCGGGGTCCCGTCGGTCAACTGCAGGTTCTTGCCGTCCCGGTAGTAGACGGTATCGCCCGGCGCAAAGCCGGTGACATTGCTGCCGACTTCGGTGACGACGCCGACGCCTTGGTAGCCCAGGCAGAGCGGGTAGGGCCCCCAGGAAATCTTGTTGCGCACCAGCGCGAACTCGGTGCCGATGCTCACGCCGGTGCGCAGGGCCCGGACCAACATGCGGTCCGGGCCGCAGTCGGGCAGGACGACGTCCGTCAGGGAGAACTGTTGTTGGGCATTGCAGATCAGGGCTTTAGCGATCATAGAGAAGGTCTCCTTACGCATGCGCAGCAGGGGCATACGTAAAACATCCCGACGGGCCGCGGCTCGGTGTAACATGCCACGCCCTGCGGCCGCTTGCCAGAAGTACGCGCGCCGGGATGGGTGGTCTGGGGGCAATGCCTCTGTGAAGTCCGCCGCCGCCGGCTCAGCGGCGCGTGCGTCCTGCTGGACGGCAGGACCCTCCAGGGTCCCCGGCAGACTTCACCGTTACGTTCGAGGCTAGGCAGGTGTGGCAACTTGCTGCCCATGGCGCTACAATGGAGCAAAGCGGTTCCAGCGGTTCGTGATGGGTGCGGAGACCTTGGCATGTTCAGGCGATTCATTGTCCCCTGTGCCGTCCTTGCCGGTGTGCTGGCGGGGCTGCTGTCCGTGCCGGCTGCCGTGGCGGCCGAGCGCGCTTCCTGGCACCACGGCGACTCGCCCTACCGCGCGGTTTTCAAGGTGACGTCCGAGCCGACGCAGCGGGATGCCGGCTACGCGCTGACCGTGCCGGTGAGCGGGCTGGGCGATGATGAGGGCATGGACCTCTACGCCTATGACCAAGGCGGCAACCAGCTCCGCCTGATGCCGCTGGGGCACGGCGCCGATAACACGGTTCTGGCCCTGGTCAAGGGCAGCGCGCCCTGCACCGAGATCTGCGTGTACTTCGGCAGTAAGGGCCGGGCACCGGTGGTGAACAAGGGGTTTCTGCAGAACCTGACGCTGGACGTCAGGACCTTGCCCGAGGGGCCCGCCGCCAACTGGAGTGACGTGCAGGGGCTGCTGGAGAAGAGCCAGAGCCTGGGTCGCCAGTTTATCGACCGCATTGAGCAGTCCTTCAACCCGGTGGATTCGTCGGACGCCTGTCTGCTGGTCTTCGATGGTTACCTGGAGCAGGCCAGTCAGGGGACGCCGACGTTCATGATCGTGACCGACGATGCGGGCTACCTGCTGATCGATGACGCGCTGCTGCTGGCCCGGGATGGCCGGCACTTTGCCGGCGACGCCGTGCGCGGCGAGTTCCGCAAAGAGATCGCCCTGCCCCCCGGCCCGCATCGGGTCCGCCTGGTGGTGGTCGACTTCGGCGGCGAGTTGATGGCGCTGCTCGGGCGTTGGGTCGACGCCAAGAACAAGGGCGCGCTGCCGCCCGATGCCTACGTGCAGTCCGGGCGCACGCGCTGCCTGACCACGGAAGCCCACTACAAAGACTCGCCGATGCCGGCCTTCCGCTACAAGCTGCTCTCCTACATGAGCTACAGCGGGGCCCAGTTCACCGAAGTGCAGTTCGAGGCGGTCAACGGCCGCGAGTCGCTGTGGCGTTTCGAGGATGGGGCCAAGGCCAAGGGGCCGACCTGCGTGCGGGTGTTGCCCGGTCTGGGGAGCCGTGGTGTGGCCTGCTCGCAGGGCGATGTGACGGCCAAGGGCCTGGTGCAGATCAATGAGAGTCTGCCGCCGCCGCGGTCGATGGAGAAGGGCGAGGACTTCCGGCACTACAGCGAGCTGATTCTGGCCCAGAATCTGGCCGATATCGAACCGACGGCGCTGCGCGGCTACCTCACCTTTCTGAGCTACGTGCCGCTGAACGAGGATGCGATCCCGGTGTGCGAGGGTATCCTCGGTAACCGCAAGTCTTCGGACATCTATCGCCGCGCGGCGTTGGTTGAGCTGGCGCGGGCCGCGTCTCGGCGTCGGCCGGACGTCGCGCGTCGGGCCTACACGGAGATGCTGAAGGATAAACCTGACCAGAGCTGGCAGGCCGACGCCTGCGAAGCGGCCCAGTTCGCCCTCTTCGGCGTGCGCGACTTCGAGTGGGCCACCGCCCTCATCAATGCCCTTGACAAGCAGTCGGAGAAGGCCAGTAAGGTCCCCGTCGAACTGCGGCTGGATCTGGCGCTGCAGAAAGGGGACGTCGCGGCGGCCAAAGAGCGCCTCGCCGAGCTCTTGGCCGGACGTGAGTTCGGCCAGAAGCAACGCTACTCGGCCGTGCAAGGCAATGCCCTGCGGCAGCGTTTCTACGATCTGCTCTACGCGGGGTTTATCGTCGAGGCCTGGGAGGTGCTGAACGAGTGGTCCGGCGCTTCTCCCATCGACCGCACCAACGGCAGCCTGAGCCTGGCTCGCGCGCGTATGTGGCGGCGCCTGGGCTGGCTGGATGGCGCCCTTGGCGAGCTCGATGGCGCGATCCTGCTGGACCCCCTGCTGCCGAACCTGCCGGATGTCGAACTCGAGCGCGGCAAGATCCAGGCCGAAGCGGGCGACCAGAAGCGCGCCAACGAGGTGTTCACGAAAGTCGCCAAGGAGTACCCGAATCACCCTGCGGCGGCCGAGGCAAAGGTGCTGGCGAAATGAGACTGAAGCGCACATTGGGCGTGGTCGGTGCAGCGGCTCTGGCGGCCCTCTCGCTGCGGGTCATGGGCGGCGGCAGTGTGGTCCCGGTTGGCACCTATCTATACGCCAACCCCGCCCAGCCCGAGCAGTTCACGGGGAAGCTGACGGTGCGCTTCGCCAGTCCCGGCAAGCAGCGGCTCGTGGTCGCCTTCGGACGCAAGTTCCGCAAGGACCGCACGTCGCGCCAGGGCACCCAGGAGACCGAGCGTGAGCAGTACAAGCCCTGGCAGGGCAAGCTCGGGCCGGACGGCACCACGGTGGTCTTTCCCAACCTGCCGGCGGATTACTATGACCTGGTGGTGATCGATCCCGAACGGATGACCGTCCACGAGGGCGTGGCGCTACATCGGGAGCCCGATTCGGCCAAGGCTACGCCGGCCTTCTTCGACGAGATCAAGAAGAGCCTGGGCCTGCGCACCGACCGCATCGGCGGTTGGGAAGGCTTCTTCGACAGCAAGGAGTTCATCCGCTTTGAGACGGATGGCGAGCGTGCCGGGGTCTTCCTGCAGCAGATGCGGCTGGGCACGGCCCTGGCGGAATCCGGCGACGTGCTGAAGGGCTGCATCCACAGCATCGACGTGGTCTGGGTGGAGCGTGCCAAGGTCGAGGGGGCTGGCTGGCAGGTCGTGGCGCGTCAGCAACTCTATCGGGACGAGATTCCGGCGCGGACTCCGTTCACCGCGTCGTTCGTGGCGGCCCTGCAGGGTGTGCGCGTGGGGACGGCGGCCAAAGAGCTCGGCCCCGTCGAACTGCCATGAGCGGCGGACAGAGCGGGCTTTCCGGCCCGTTGGAGATGCGGCGGGCTCCGCCGCGCGCCCGCGGCCGGGCGCCTCTCCAGCCCAGCCTCAGGCTGGGTGGGACCTGACGTCAGTGGTCAGTGGTCAGGGGTCAGGCCCCGGCGGCGTTCAGGCCTCCAGCCGGGCCTTGACCCGGCTGGCGAGTTCGAGCAGCGTGGTGGCCCCATGCAGATCATTGGCCGTCGAGCCCGCACAGGCCGGCACGTCGGCCCGGCCGTGAGTGCCGCGCACGCGGGTCGGGTTCAGGCTGACGGCAGGAGGCGGCCAACCCCAGAACAGCTCGCAGGGATCGAAGCCGATCTTGCTGTGGATATCCACATGACAGGCGTAGTCGGGCGCTTCGCGGGCGTCGTTCCACCACGGGTAGGCGAACCAGTGCCCAGGCGCGGCCGTCAGGACCAGGTCGCCGTCCTCCGCGTGGAGAGTCGGCGTGGGTTGGCAGATGTCGGCAATCCCCTCGACCCCCTGGAAGCAGGCCTTGACGGCGGCGCTTTGGGCGGGGTCCGCAAGGTAGACATGGGCCACCTGGTGATCGACCATGGCGAGCGCTGGACTGGCATGCAGATCGGGGTAGGTTCGGCGGCCCACCTGGCGCACGGCGAACAGGTTCCGTTCCCGCAGCAGGCGGTTGGGGAAGACCACCCCGTTGGCGGCGGTGATGGCATAGTCTCCCCAGACCAGCACGTCGAAGCCGGCGGTCCGCGCCGCCAGGTTCAGGCGCCGCAGCCCCTTCTCCACCTCCTGCAGCGCCGGCGTCACCGCACGCTCATCGTCGGGACCATGTCGTTGCAGGACGTAGTCCAGGTGTGGCAGGTAGGTGAGCAGTAGGTCTGGGGCGCGGCTGGCGTCCGCCAGGATGGCACAGGTGGCTTCGACGATCCAGCGCGAGGAGCGGGCGCCGGCCAGGGGACCCCAGTAGTGCCTGAGGTTGAACGGCCGACCCAGCAGGCGGCCGAGGTGGGCATAGAGGTCCGGCGGTTGGCCGTAGCAGTCCTGGATCATGCCGCCATGGTGCTTGTGGATCGGTGCAGGCGAGAGCACCAGGTCGACGTCCTCGCCGAGGCTCTGCTGCCAGAAGAGCAGGCCCACACGGCCGCCGCGGGCGCGATGCTCGGCCCAGATGCGGTCGCCGCGGACCAGGCGCGCGGACTGGTTCCAGAAGTCCGTCCGCCGCGTTAGCCGGTCGAAGCGGCCGTTGCCGACGATGGCGTTGGCTGCTGGCGGCGTGGCCGTGCGGAAGACCGCTTGCGCCGTGCAGGTAACGGCCGGGAAGCAAGGCGCCATGGGCAACAGCTCTATGTGGCTGCCCACGTGCATCTGCCCATAGTGCTCGACCAGGTTCCAACCCAGCCCGGCAACCTGTACGACCAGCAATTTGCGCATGCATTGTCTCCGAACCAGCACCCAGCATCCGGCTAACCGCCCCTACCTGCCGTGCGCAGCACCCCGCCGTGCGCAGCACCTTAGCTGCCGCTCACCCGTCGGCCCAGGCCTTGCGAGACCGGCCAGGCGAGCAGCAGTGCCAGCGCGGCGGCGTCCGCGGCCAGCGTTCCGCCGAGGAACAGCAGCGCGGCCTGCCAGGGCAGCAGCAGGCGGATAAAGCGGCCCACGGCGGCGCGGGCCGGTCCCGGGCCGACGGGCTGCCGGAACAGCCCCAGGCTGGCGCGCAGAGCTTGCCCGGCGGCCAGGGCAGTGCCAATCAGCGCTGCCAGCGGCAGACGATCCCAGGTCGTGCCGAGGGCAAGCCACGCCGCCGCGCACCCGCCGAGGATGGCGAGCGGGGGCAGCAGGACGTAGAGCCCCGGGCGTTGCGTCTCGTCCTCGCGGCGCGAGAGCCAGGTGACCGCGCCGATGTAGACGGTCAGGGCGAGGGCGGGCAGCAGCGCGGCCTGCGGGCGCCCCAGTACCGCGGCGCCCAGCAGCAGGCTGGCCCCGCGGCAGAGGCCCATGACCAGGCAGGCCGAGGCCGGTCGAGCCTTCGCCCGCAGGTTGTAGAGGCAGATCAGGGCCAGCAGGCCCAGGCCCGCCAGGCCGCTCGGCAGGCCAACACTCGCTGCCGCCGCGAGGCCCAGTGCGGCCAGTATGGTGAAGGCTACCCAGGCGGCGCGCACTGACACCGCGCTGCGGGGCAGGGGGCGCTCGGGGCGGTGCAGGCGGTCGTCGGGAAGATCGTGCAGGTCGTTCAGCGCCAGTCCGGCCATGTAGAGGAACAGGGAGGCGAGGGCGACGCCGCCGGCCTCGCGGGCAGAGACAGCCTGACCGGTGGCGGCGGCGGTGAGCACGAGGCCCACGAGCGGGTCGCCAGGGACGGTCGGCAAGTTGGGCAGGCGCAGCAGTTGCAGCCAGCCTAGCCTGGATTCCCACGGCCTGCCACCAAACTAACACCGCAGGGGTCACCCGAGGCAGAGCCGCAGCCTGCGGCCGGCGAGCCAGGGCAGTGGCGTTGCGGTCTCGGTGAGTCCGGCGGCGACCAGCATGGGGTTGTG